>CAYWZA010000006.1:0-54263 GCA_964462785.1 uncultured Candidatus Saccharibacteria bacterium
CCTCATGTTCATTTATTTTCGCCCCCAAAATCGAAATGATGCAAAGGGTGGGGTGCGGGCTTTCTCTGTTCTGAAAGAGGCGTGCGGGGCTCTACCTGTCCGCTACCACACACACGGTTTGTTGTGGACGGTTGTGCATGACCACCATCTGTCCCAACAAACCCATTAAACAGTAAGAGGCTCTCGAGAGCCTCTTACTCACATATGTGAATGCCTCACACTTCATCTTTCACCACCAGCAAACCGGTCATTTCAAGGTGTAACGGCCCGCAGAACATACTGCAGAATGCCGTAAACATGCCCGGCTTGTCCGCAACAAACTCCGCCTCTACTGTTTCTCCAGCCCCAGCGACGAGATTTATTCCATACTCTTGCAGCGCGAAACCATGTGAGATGTCTAAGTTTGTGTCCACATTCGTCGCAATGATCCTCACTCGATCTCCCTTCTTTACTCGCACCACAGAAGGAATGAATTTGAAGTGTTGCATAGTCAGGTACACTTTCGTGATGCCCTCCTCTCGATACACGCCTGGTTCCCTAGGAGAAAGAGCCGAGTCGCTACCATGAGGCGTGATGACCAATCGATCTATGATCTTCATGTTGTGAGGTTCAGGATCGATTGGCACCTCCCTCACGACTTTCATGGAGGCTCGATCTATGAGTTGGAAGTTCTCTGGAAAGACGAGTCCTACGTAAGGATACTTATCCCTCGATTCCTTATTGAGACTAACCAGATATTTTCCGTCAGGGGTAATCGCCAAGTGCCCCGGCGCCCATTCAACATCCACGACTCGTTCAGTCACCTCAAGCGTTTCCATGTTTATTTCAGCGATCTTGTTGTCAATATACAGTGTTACATACGCGAACTTGTTGTCAGGCGTGTATACCACATGTAGCGGGCCATTGCCGACCTTGATGGTCTTCACCCGCTCCAACAAATTAAGATCAACGACTGACACTGTTCCTGCAAGCTTCTCGGATACTAGCGCATAGACACCATCGGGGCTTATGTCCACGCCGTGTGGGGCCGTGCTGACCACTATCGATTTCTCAAGCTCAAGCGTTCGTGTGTTAATGATATGCAGACGGCTCGTCCCATCGGGATATCGGTAACGATCTGTCGCGACAACATAATCACCTCTTGGTGATGCCGTAATGTAATCAGTGGCGCTGTTTACATCGATGCATGAGGCGGCAGTTTCTAATGCATGCGAATGACCATGTCCGTCATCGTGCGACTGACCGGATCCTTTCCCCGGTAACGACATCTTCTCGCCGAAGCGGTTGTCTCCTAGTTTTGCTTCTTTTTGTAACCGCGGATTGCCAACGAATATTTCCTTCACTGCCGTGAATGTCTCGACATCAATCACACCAATTTGTCCTGAGAATTCTCCAGTTGTAAAAATGTATTTATTATCTGGCGTCACCGCAATATGATGAGTTCCTTTGACAGTTGGTAATTCAACCACTCGTGTCGTGCGAAATGTCCTAAGATCGATTTCTGCGACTGCATTATGAATCTTGTCGTTCACAAATAATTTCCTGCCATCGGGTTTGCCATTAGTGAGACTGAATACTGGTTCGTGCAAATCGCTCCGCGCATATCCGAAGTCGCGGAACGGCTCGATCGTCTTGAGAAGTCTCATGCTCGGCAGCCCGAGAACATTTATCCTGCCCGAAACACCCCCAGCAGCGAATCCATAATACTCATCTTTTGCTGAAGCAAGGTCGAAGCTGGGAATCGTATCTGTCCGTATGTTCAATGCGAACGCCACGAAGAGAGCGGCCACAACAATGGCCAATCCGATGATGGCCATCTTTGGTTTATCCATACTATATTTTTCATAGTTATATCTTCTGCTAATGCACACCGAAGCAGTCTATGGTGCGCGAGGACTTATGGTACTGCCGAGAAGGCAATTTGTGAGTGTGCATGTGCGCAAAACGCTCGCATTCGAATTAGAACGACGCCGTTTTCTCGACAACTTGCCGAAAGTGAGAAAAAGCCGCACGAGCAATACTGTCAACAAAAGTAAAAGGACAAGATACGCAAGGGCGAATAAGAACTGCATGGGCGGTAGAGCAAATATCGTCTGCAATAAGACGACATGATCAAAGACATCCATGGTGCATGTCTTCGTCTCGCCGAGCATAAAATGACAGCCGACAGCATCTCCCGGATCATGATTGTGATGATCCATCCCCATCAGTGAAAAGGGGCTCAATATGATGACGACTACAAATAGAAACAAAGCAAGATTTCCGAAGCGTAAGATGACAGACATACGATCATAATAGCACGCAGTATTGCACAACCATCTACAACAAACCGTGTGTATGGTAGCGGACAGGTAGAGCCCCGCACGCCTCTTTCAGAACAGAAGAGCCCGTACACCCCACCCTTTGCATCATTTCGATTTTGGGGGCGAAAATAAATGAACATGAGGAAAAGGGATGGGGTGTCGGGCCTCTCTGCTAAAATTGAGGAGGCGGCACCTTGCTTCGCAAGTGCACTTGGATTTTCATAGTCGCTTCGCTCCTTGAAAATCTCGGCGGCGGGGCGTGGTCGCGCGTGTACGGGGGGTTCTAGCTTCTCCAGGGGTGGCGCGTGCGTCAGTTGGCCGTCAGCTTCTCGAAGTGGGTTCGCGCGTCATGTATTAAAAGGTCACAACTTGGGATGAATCAGCATCGGATTGCTGATTTATCTCGTAAACTAGCGACAATTTGTTGGTTCCAAATTTCGCACCATCGAAAACCACTTTTTCGGGGAATATTTGCTTTTGGAACCTTACACGGTGGGCTGGCAAAGTGGCCAATTCCAGCCAAGTCTTTCCGCTTTGACGGACGAAGTCAAAGCAGTAGCTCAGAGCTTCCTCCATATTGAACTCCTCGACATGATTTTCATTAAGTAAATTTCTTTTCGCATAAATTTTCTCATTCACGAGCTTTTTCTGCTCAATGAATTCAATGTCATCATATTTGCCTATGCGGTGCAGGTCAAAAACGCGCTGCCGTTCTCCTTCAAGGACTTCCATTTCTTTTCGTACACGAGCATTCGTACTGTCTAGTCGCTTATAGTTTGCCTGCCACGTCTCGATCACAATTGCTTTGAATATCTTTTCAAACTTCGGTTTTGGGCTTATCTCTTGCAGGTACTCAATAAAGTTCTGTTCAAGGGTTTCCTTTGGCATAAAGCGAGCCGCTTTACATCCTTGTTTCTGATGATGGTAGTAGGGGTACTTAATTCCTTTGCGGCCAGTTGAAGCGCTACCTGTCAGGGGTGTTCCGCATTCGGCACAGATCGTAAACGCCCTCAGTGGAAATTCGACATTTTCGCGCACTCGTTTTGCCCCCAGTTTGTTGCGCTTTGAGGGTTGGCACTTCCAGAAGAGTTCTTCGCTGATTATCGGAGCATATGTTCCTTGAACCTCGAGGCCGAATGCTTTTATCAAACCGTAGTAGACAGGATTACGTATGATCTTTTCCATGAGCTGCGGGCAGGGCTTCTTTTCGTATCTAGTTCTAAAACCTTGTGATGAAAGCAAGTCACTTAATGATTTGAAGCTATGAGTTCCTTTCGCATATTCTTCGAATGCCATGCGGATGAATGGCGCCCGTTCGTCATCGAATACAAGATTCCCACCCTTGCTAAGACGGGTATAACCCAACGGAGGAGACCAGCACCAGATACCACGCTTCGTCTTTTCGACCATGCCATTTTTGCTTCGCTCTGCGCGAATGTTGTTATCAAGTTCTGCCCACACAGAGAGCATGCCTTCCATAGCTTTTCCCATGACCGTCTGATCGATAGGTTCAGTAGCTGATACGAGAGTTGTGCCAACTTTTTTGAGAATCACCTGAGTAGTCACGTGATCAGCTTGGTTGCGAGAGAACCTATCTACTTTATGAACTATGAAAAAATCAACCTTTGGTTTTCGTGTAGCACAAAGTTTTAGCGCTTTCTGAAATTCTGTCCGATCCGCTGTTTTCGCAGATTCACCTTTTTCAACGTAAACACCGAGGACCTCGATATTCTTATTTTTTGCAAACTCGCGGCAGTCACGTTCTTGCTTGCCAAGGCTCGTATTAGAAACTTGCTCGAAAGACGAGACACGGCAGTAAATTATTCCAGTTTTTTGTGTCTCGGGTTCCATAGCTATACAGTATCGCCACCCTCAGGCAAAGGGAACGTCCCAGCGGGATTTTTGGAACCATTCTTTTCATCGTACCAGACGTCAAAAGCAAGTTGCGCGAGGTCATACAAATCAGCACGAACACGCTCCAATTCCTCGTCCGTAAGGTCGGCGAGTTTGGGATCTATTTGCCTCATTCTTTGAACCGTTAACATAAAAGCGAGAAAAAGCTTTTAACTTTTTCTCGCTTGCGAGGCGAAAGTGATTAGACTTTTGGTTCAGCTGAGCCACCTAATTGCGAACCTCTCCGCGGCGTTTTACTGACTAAGTCAGAGGGAATTTGGCTTAACCCTAATATTCAGTTGTAAGTTAATTATACAGCATAAGCGGGCTAGGCAATCCACAGTTGCGATTGCTCGGAATGTAAGGCTAAATAGCGGCATGTGGGAATGGATAGCAATAGGGGTGCTTTTTGTGGCCATCATCGGTCTACGGCTTGCTATCGAGCGGCTAGCGTCTGAAGTGTTGGAACTGCGGGAAGAAATCAAGACGCATGGCGAAGAATCGGCCGAATCTGAAGGCTGAAAAGTCTCCCGAAACTACCTCTTGTTTTGCCGCGCAACTTGAAGACTTTTCTGACCTTGCGCACAAAAAACCTAGTCTTTAGGCCACAATATTGGTGCCGAAGATTCTGAAGTTTCGCGACATGCGAGTTTGAGTTTCGGGAGAACCTCTGTCGAAACCCCGCGCCTACTTTTATGGCTTGATATTGCGGCGTATAAGGCTATAAGATTGAAGTGTGGACGAAAAATCATCTTCTTCTCTTCGGCAAGACCTGCAAATACTAGGCGTCATTTTTGTCGGTCTAGCTATAGTGTTTTTGGCTCCGAAAATAGGCCCCGATTTCTTCGGGCAGCTCTTTCGCTTTGGGGTAGCTGGTTACCCATATTCCAACCCACCAATTTTCTTTTCAATCGGGGAAGCAATGGCGGCTGTAGCTATTCTCTTGGCGGTTTACCAGTACAAGAAAGAGGACTGGGAAATAGCGCTTGAGGTTCGAAGTTATATCGTTCCAACTGTAACTGTTCTTATCTCACTTGGGTTCGCCGCCATACTTTTCTCATCAGTCGTTTCTTTCTGGCGGCCGACCAATATACTATTGCTTTCTACTTTTTGGCAGATATTGGCAAGCATTCTCATTACATCTGCCATAGTCTTTCTTTTTCTTAAGGCAACCAATAGGCGCCTCTTTAATTCCGTTTCGGCTCACTCATTTATTAGTGCACTTTTGCGGAGAGTTTCATCTAGATCGCCCAAGCAGCTCGATATGGCGGTAAATGTGATCGCAGTAAACTTTAAGACAATCGTCAAGGAAGTTACGACAATTCCTCATAGGGGTGAAGTATCAGAGCTTAAGAAGTGCGCACATTTTGTAATGACTCAGATAATAAGCAACCCAGATTTCGCTCATCACGTCGTCACTACACGTGCAGATTTTCTGCAGAGATTTCTACACACCATTAAGGACGATGGATTATATAGCGAGCGTGATTTCTCGCCGCCCTTCAATGCACTCATAAAGGCGCTTTTTTTAAACCGTGACTCTTACTTCTATAGAGAACTGAAGCACTCCGAACCAGGAGTTTACTACAAGCCCTTTCTTGAGGACGTTTTTAAAGATCAACAGATGCTCCTTGAATTTCGTCCTTTTGATCAAATCGCGTTCGGGCATGGAGAAACTATTGAGCCAGAAAAGCTAAGTTTGTTCATTACAGCACTCGAGACCGCACTTGAGGGGTACTTTAGTGAGCCCCGCTCAATGGATTTTGAGTATTCACATTATCGGTGGGTTTTCGAAAAAGTTGAGAATGTGTTGTCACGTGCCATCGAGGAGCTCAGGAGAAGTGATTCAAAGGATAATTGGCACATCGTCAGTAAGATTCATGAGATAACCTTCTTCGCTGGGTGGCATTTTCAAAGAATTTATAAGGAAGCACTAAAGAACGGAAAAGTATCGCAGCATGATATTGATGCGCCCATCGAAGAAAAGTCCTACGGTATTTATCCTCACAGTATGACTTCTGGGTACGCTCAACTTATCTTTAAGCTTTTGTGCGAACTGAGCGACTACTCTGACGGTGAATCTGCTCGACACTATGCTATGACGCTCGCTGATCACATACTAATTTTCAATGAACCAGAGTTTGAAAATATACGTAAGGTTCTGCTCAGATTTATCTGGGAGAAAATTAATGGCAAGGATGCGCCAAACATTGATGGATATTACCCGCTGATCCTCCCGACATTCTTGGCACTCACTGGCATGTGGCAAGACAGCTCATCGCCCGAACGCAAGGCACTTTATAATCAGACAGTTGAATTTCTAAACAAGGAGTTGAAGCCGAAATTACTGGCAAATACGAAGATGGCAAACGATGACTCCATGGAGGAAAGACTTTTGGGATCGCACGTCGTGTTCAACAGGGAGAAAGGCCTTTTCCAGTGGAAAATGCACAAGAGCATGCAGGACATGGTTGTAAGACAGTAGAGATTCTAATCCCCACTGGTAGTTCGGAAAGAGGTCACCTGGCGGGCAAAACTGGCGCAGATCGCGTAGAATTAGGGGACCTGCGGACATCTTGGCCAAACTCGTACCAAGCGCCTAACTCGGTCACAAGCTGGTTCCAATTTCGTCCCACTAGGGTCACAAAGTGAAACTTCTTCCCGCGTGAGGGCGGCATCGCGAAGCGATGCCGCAAAAGGTGGCGGGAAAAAATGGCGTCGCTGTGCGACGAAATTAAAAGGGGTGGGTATGGAAAAGGAGGCGGTTTTGTTTTGAATAACAGGGTTCGTTCCGATTTTCTGCACATGGGAGCGGATTTGGTGTAAATCGTCGCTTTGCGACAGCAGATTGGCTTGTTTTATATCCAAAACCCAAGAACGCAAAGGTTCGACCCAATTCTTTCTCCCGCGTTCAGCGTCTTTCAATTCGGCTTTCAAAGCGAGCGTTGAGCGCATGGTCTCGTCTTTTTGCTTGACGTAGATGTCTTTCGGAATGTCGCCATCGAGATATGCGCCGACAAGCTTCTCCATGTGCGCTTCGCTTGCTTTGATCTGGATAGCAATACGCTGAACCTCGCTGTGTGATGCGGTACTCTCCTCGCGCCTCATATTCTCTACGCGCTGGAGCATGTAATCAGTGTACGCATCACACAGCGAGATTGTTTGAAGCCGTGCCTTGACCTGGCTTGCAAGCATATCCTCGCGTACATAGCCCTGCGAACAGGAGCCTTTCTTTTTCGTGCAGCGATAGTATCGGTATCTACCTCCCGATTTGCCGATAGTCCATTGGGCCGTGAACATACTGTCGCATTCGGAGCACCGAAAAAGATTGGCGAAGGGAAAGTCATGCTTCTGTTTTCTGTGGCGAGGGCGCTCTTTGCTTGCAAGTACCTTCTGCACGGCTTCAAATAATGCGGGAGAAAGAATGGGTGCAAAGCTTCCTTCAAACCATTCGTCTTTGTAGCGGGTGAAGCCCAGATACGCTCGGTTTTGCAGAAGTCGTTTGATGGAAGCTTTGCCAAGTGGCGTTCCGTTACTGGTCGTCAGACCGTGATGCGCCAAAAATGCGGCGAGGGATTCATACCCGTGAGTGGACTTGGAGTACTCCTCAAACGCGCGCACGATGAGTTTGCTTGGAACGGGGTTGGGCTCGATATTGCGGGTCTTGGAGTTGTTAATGTATCCGAACGGAGCGCGCGTGAGCCACTCGCCCCGCCGTATTTTTTGGCGCATGCCGCGCTTGGTATTTTCACCAAGATTGTCGCTGTAGTATTTGCTTTGGCCGAACGCCACTTGCAGCATGAATAAGCCTTGCGGCGTAGGCTCAAACCAAAAGGTCGGGAAGCGCAAGCTGACGATACGCTTGGTATCGACGGCATAGATGATGCGACCGCCATCAATACTGTTACGGGCGAGCCGATCGGGGTGCCAGGCAAGGATACCGACACCTCCCATCGCTTCTATCTTGCTCATCATCTCTCCGAAGACGGCTCGCCCCGGCGTCTTTGCGCTTTTCGACTCTTGAAACTCCGCTAGGATTTCAAGATTTTCTTTACGCGCGAATTCGCGAAGCTCGAACAACTGCGACTCGATGCTCATCACTTGTTTGTCGTCGTCTTCGGTGGACTTACGCGCGTACAGAAAAACTTTTTGGTTACTCATGACTCCTTATTCTACCAAAACAAAACCGCCTCCTTTTCCATACCCACCCCTTTTAATTTCGTCGCACAGCGACGCCATTTTTTCCCGCCACCTTTTGCGGCATCGCTTCGCGATGCCGCCCTCACGCGGGAAGAAGTTTCACTTTGTGACCTTATTATATCTGACGCGCGAACCCACTTCGAGAAGCTGACGGCCGACTGACGCACGAGCGACCCCCGTGGTGGCGTGAACCGAACGTACACGCGCGACCACGCCCCGCCGCCTCCTCTTTTCTAGCAGAGGAGCCCGACACCCCATCCCTTTTCCTCATATTCATTTATTTTCGCCCCCAAAATCGAAATGATGCAAAGGGTGGGGTGCGGGCTCTTCTGTCTGAAAGAGGCGTGCGGGGCCGCAGCGGGTTGACAGATCATCCGCCAGGACTTGTTGGTAGCCCACTAGGAAATCCGTTCCGCGACAAAGTTCGTTGTGTAGAAAATCTCGTACCGTTCATCGTACCGGATCGGAACAAGACCATCCTTAACGATGCGATAGAATCGAAATTCCTTCCCTAAGATATCAAAAAAATCTTTCAAATAAGTGCGTGCAGCCAGGTTCGTCCTCCCGAATTCAAACTGAATGTATGAAATGCGTTTTTGGGCAAGCATTTTCTGCGCGCCAAGAAGCACATCATACTCACAACCCTCTACGTCCAGTTTCATAAAATCTATGTGCTCTATGTGCTCGCGTGAACAAAAGTCATCAAGCGTCTCTACAGAAACCTCCTCTTTCTGCTTCAGGTGTATGCCCCGATGTTCGACATCCTGCTTATACATGCTCGTCAGTCCTGTCTCGTTGTCAGCGGCGTACATCATTTTTTCTTCCCCCTTTTTTCCTAATGCTAGCCGTTGTAGCATCACATTGGTGTTCCCGCTAAAACGGTCAGAGAGACGACCAAACGTCTCTCGCACAGGCTCAAAAGCATATATGCGAGCAGCACGCGCTCCGAACACAGAAAGGAGTGCCTCTGTGTAATCACCCTCGTTGGCTCCAACATCGAAAAGGACGGACGGATGTCCGCCCATTTTTCGTTTTATCTCCTCAAGAGCCGGTATCTCACCGCTCGTCGCTACCTGAGCGGCGGGCTTGCCGATGTTCATTGCAATCAATATGTAGCCATGCATCCAATCAAAGAGCCGCTGGAATCTCTTTTTCCCGCTTATTGTCTTTCCGAGCCGGATCAGAATTTTCCTCATTGTTCGTCATTATACACTGCTCAAAGGCCGACATCAAAAAACCGGACTGTTCGGTCCGGCCTTTTGACGCTACTGTCGCTTGCCAATTTAATTGCTAATTTGCTGGAGCAAGGGAAAGAAGTTGGATGCCAGAACGCGAACTGTTACCTGTGAAGCCAAGTGTGACGCTTCCTGCTGGATGCTTGGGACCATTAGAGTCGGACACTGCGATTTCCGCAGTGAAGGCTGTCCGATGATCTTGCGCGCGCATTGTTCCCGGCGATGCTGTCATACCGCCAGTTTCTTGATCCATAGTTCCAAATGCAACAACCCATGCGTTGTCAGCGTTCGTGGTGACCGAATCAGAGATTGAAGTCACGAAACTCCCGCCGGATTCTGCAAAGTGGTCGGCATCAGGGAAACCGACTTGTGCAACGCCCGTATAGGAAGCCGATACGCCCATCACCCCGTTTGCGTCCGCAGAGAATGTACAGGTAAGCGTGTGTGACCCCACAGTTGGAGCATAAAGGTAGTAAACCCGGATAGGTCCCCATGAAGTTACTACATTATTCCCCCAGTTAGTCATTGCTACTCCATTGTAGGTGCAGGAATCGGGAGCAAATGGCGTTCCCTCAAGAGCAGCAAGCAGGATTCCATTATCGCTACTATTTACCACGTGTGTCCAGCTGATTGATGACCCACTATTGTTTGCTCCGTGGCCGCTGCTATCAAAGGCAATTTCTGCAGGAGGCGGAACAACTGTAAGCGTCACACTTTGCGTGACCGTCCCACCCGCCCCATTGCAGGTGAGAACGTATGTGATGGAAGTCGTCCCGGTTGGGGTTACGACCTCCGCGCCGTCAACGCTTTTTGTGCCGGACCAACCGTTAGACGCGGTGCATGAATCGGCATATGTAGAATCCCATGTGAGCGTAGAAGTGGCATCCGATAGACTGCCCTCATGAACTGTTGTTGGGCTGGCAGAGAACGTAAGGGTCGGCGGTGCTGGTCGGAAGGCAATCTGCTGCGCGGCCCAGTATTTTGCTTTATTGCCGCCGCTTATCGCCGATGATTTGCTGCCTACAACGCCCGCTGTTGCCTGAATCACTTCATCTTGTGCCATCGCCGGCCCGTAGGGCGTGTTAGCAGTGTCAAACTTTTCTGTCATTCCTGACGACGTAGTAAAGTACGTGCCAGCATGATTGGACTTGCCTTCATCCACTGCGAATATCGCAACTATCTGCTCATTTGCAGCAGTAATCGTAATTTCTGACGTAGTCGCTGTTGTTCCCAATCCAATATTCCCAGCTGCTACATCAATAGGCGCTGCTCCAATCACCCCTCCGTATGCGGTAATACCTCCTTCGGCTGTTGTTTGCCCATCTATAACCCATGTGTAGGTACTCGGCTCCGAAGCCCCGGCAATCTTCCAGTAAGAAACAAGAGCGATGTTCACATCATTGTTGGTGCGCTCAATTTGCGCCCATCCCGAGGGGACTGTGCTTATGACAGCAGCACTCCCGCCATGTACTGCGATGCTGGCGAGCATCAAATCACCCACTACTACAGTTGGTTTCGCAATGGCGATCTGTGTCGTCGTCACCTGAGTTGAATGGGCTGTTTCGTAATCGCCGGAAATAATCGTTGCAAATGCAACAGCGCTGATACAGAGCACGCTACCTGTTACGAACGCAGCAACGAGTCCCCAATGCAAATATACGAGCGATGTGAGTGATCTGTTCATAAAAAACATGCGAGCGAATAATGCTTGCATGATACCATGCCTCCGGTTTGCAACCACTTACCCCCCAATAGTGCTACAATCTCTGCACGCCTGACACCGCGCCCAATAAGAGAAATATGCGTGCCCGCCCCTCCCCACCACCTCCGCCCCCACAGCCGTTCGCACTGGCAGTGCGCGGCGCGACGGGGGTGCGGAGAGGGGCGGGCACGCCTCTTTCAGACAGAAGAGCCCGTACACCCCACCCTTTGCATCATTTCGATTTTGGGGGCGAAAATAAATGAATATGAGGAAAAGGGATGGGGTGTCGGGCTCCTCTGCTAGAAAAGAGGAGGCGGCGGGGCGTGGTCGCGCGTGTACGTTCGGTTCACGCCACCACGGGGGTCGCTCGTGCGTCAGTCGGCCGTCAGCTTCTCGAAGTGGGTTCGCGCGTCAGATATAATAAGGTCACAAACGACAAAAACACCTGCCCTGCGGCAGGTTTTGTGCGTTTGTGACCGCCGGAGCGATGTCGCGGAGCGACCGCGAGGCGTGACCCGCGGCACTTAGTTTTCTGGAGCACGAAGTGCGAACAGAAAAATTAGTGACCGCCAGGTCACAAAGCAAAAATGAGTGTATACTATTCGTGTATGGCAGAAAGTAAGGGTGGCGGGGGTGGTGGCATGGATCTCATGACTTTTCTTGTGGGGCTCATTCTCATTGGAGCACTCGCCCAAACGGGTTATACACAGATCAAGAAGATTGCTTTGCCAGCAGAAGAAGCACCTGCCCAACAAACTGCCACATCAACTGAATCAACGAGCGAAACCGCAGATACTTCGAGTATCGAACGCTAGTGCTCTTTCCAAGGGCCCTCGCGTTTAGCAAGTGCAAGCGCCATCACGTACGCTGCGTGATCAGCGGCATCACCCCAAGCAACCTCTTTGGCGAGAATTGCCTGGTTATTTTGTGCAATTTTCTCACATAACTTTGTGCAGCTTCCGTTCACTCCGCATGTCTGAAAATCCTTCTTGTAACTATCGAATATTACCGCAAATGTCGAATTATTTTCCAGCGCTTTCTTTGCGTGATTAAGATTTTCGTTGACTTTGTCTTGGAAACCCTTTCCCACCGCCTCACCCCTCAGTAATTGCTCAAGTGGGTTTTTCTTTGGGTTGCTATTAAAATTGTTCAGCGCATTCATGTTTACCATAATGCATATATGATACACCCCCGCTTTTCCTCGGCAAGAACCAATTGTTTGTTGCGAAAAGTTGAAAAATAAGGATAATACAGCGTTGTAGGGGCGGTTAGCTCAGCTGGTAGAGCATGTCTTTGACGTAGACAGGGTCAGAGGTTCGAGTCCTCTACCGCCCACAAAATGAAAATCCTAGCCATAGAAACCAGCTGCGATGAGACGGCTGTCTGTATCATTGATGATGAAAGTGATGCAGCGCACGAGCGTGTGCGTTTTTCGATATCAGGGAATGCACTCTATTCGCAGGTAGAAACGCATCGCCCGTATGGCGGCGTGTTCCCTAATCTGGCAAAGCGCGAGCATGCAAAGAATCTTGTGCCGATACTCACTGCTGCGCTTGAGCAGGCGGACATGCTCTCCTCCATTGATCGCCCCGAGATCGATCGAGCGACGCTCGATATGATTAAGGAAATATTAGAGCGCGAAGAGGGATTGTTTGCACAGCTTCTGATGTTCTTTGCGCAGTATCAACGCCCGTCGATTGATGCGATCGCCGTCACGGTGGGCCCTGGCTTGGAGCCGGCGCTGTGGGTGGGCGTTAATTTTGCAAAAGCGCTTGCGGTCGCGTGGGGCCTCCCTGTGGTGCCGGTTAATCATATGGAGGGGCACATCGTGGTCTCGCTCGTGCGTGGCGATGAGATCGGTGCGCCGAAATTTCCCGCGCTCGCGCTCCTTATATCAGGCGGGCACACCGAGCTCATACACGTGCACGACTGGTTTCAATACGAAAAGATCGGGCAAACTCGCGACGACGCCGTGGGCGAGGCGTTTGATAAAGTGGCGCGACTCTTGGGATTGCCCTATCCGGGCGGTCCGGAAATATCGCGACTTGCAAAAGAAGCACGCGAGAAAAATATCCCTTCACCTTTCCCACTCCCACGCGGGATGATCGGCAGCGGAGATTTGGATTTCTCCTTTTCGGGATTGAAAACTGCTGTTCGCCGCGAACTCGAAAAGCACGGTTCGCTTACCGACGACGATCGGCGCGGTATTTCGCGCGAGTTTGAAGATGCGGTTGCGGATGTGTTTGTGGCGAAAGTGCGCGCTGCGATTGAGCAGACAGACGCGCGCACATTCATCGTGGGTGGCGGTGTTGCGGCGAATGATCACATCAAGCAAGAGCTGAGCGACATGATTGAAAAGGATTTTCCCGAAGTGGAGATACGCGTATGCCCTGCTGAGCGTGCGACCGACAACGCGCTCATGATTGCTCTTGCCGGAGCTCTCCGCGCGCGCCACGGCGACTTTGCGAAACCGGAAGCACTGTATGCAGACGGCAACTTTTCCCTTGCTTAAACAGTGCCCTTAAAAATGCTACGATAGGCAGACATATGCCTGAAAAACCCGCAATACCTGAAGCATTCCTCAAGCCCTACAACCCCGCCGAGGAGGAGCCGGCAATGAACGCCCTTTGGGGCGATAGCGGATATGCCAATCCGGATACCATGATTGAAAAAGGGCTCACTGACCCCGATGCCGAGCCCTACACCATCGTTCTCCCCCCGCCAAACGTCACTGGCACTCTCCATATGGGTCATGCGGCAATGCTTGCGATTGAAGACATCCTCATTCGCTACGCGCGCATGCAAGGCAAAAAAACTGTATGGATCCCGGGCACGGATAGCGCGGCAATCGCGACGCAATCGAAGGTGGAGAAAGAAGTGTACAAAAAGGAAGGAAAATCACGGCATGATCTTGGTCGCGAGGAGCTGCTGCACCGGATTGATACGTTTACCGAGGAGAGCAAAAGCACCATCATCAATCAAGTGCGTGCGTTGGGAGCATCGCTCGATTGGAGTCGCTATGCATACACACTCGATGAAGCCCGCTACCGCGCAGTTATGGAGGCGTTTGTGCGGATGTATAACGCAGGGCTCATTTATCGCGGCGACCGTATTGTGAATTGGGATCCAAAGGGGCAAACGACCATCTCTGATGATGAAATTGTCTACGAAGAGCGCGCCGCCAAACTCTATACATTCAAATATTCAAAAGACTTCCCTATTTCGATCTCTACTACGCGCCCCGAAACGAAAGTTGGTGACACTGCAGTGGCAGTGCATCCCGACGACGAACGCTATCAGCAATTCGTCGGCAAAGAATACGACGCGGTATTCTGCGACGTGCCCATTCATATCAAAATTGTCGCTGATCCAAACGTCGAGAAAGATTTCGGCACAGGCGCTTTGGGTGTCACCCCTGCGCACAGCCATGCCGATTGGGAAATAGCAGATCGTCATAACCTTCAGCGCCCGCAGGTCATCAATGAATTCGCAAAAATGACCGTCGAAGGGCGCTTGCACGGCAAGAAAACAAAAGATGCACACGAAGAAATCGTTGCGTGGCTCAAGGAGCAGGGGTTGCTCGAAAAGGAGGAGAACATCACTCAGCGCGTCTCAACAGCAGAACGCACCGGCGGCATCGTGGAGCCACTCCCGAAACGCCAGTGGTTTGTCGCAGTGAATACGCGGGCGCAATTTCCCGACGGCAAAGAACGCACGCTCAAAGAGTGGATGCGCGAAGCGGTGGAAAGTGGACAAACAAAAATTGCACCCGAGCGTTTTGAAAAGGTGTATTACCATTGGATCGACAATCTGCGCGACTGGTGCATCTCGCGGCAAATTTGGTTTGGGCACAGGATCCCGGTCTGGTACCGCAACGGCGAGACGTATGTGGGCGTTTCAGCGCCAACGGGAGATGGCTGGGAACAAGATCCTGACACGCTCGACACGTGGTTCTCTTCCGGACTCTGGACTTTCTCAACACTTGGCTGGCCGGAAGAAACAGCAGATTTAAAAACATACCACCCGACAGCCGTGCTCGAGACCGGCTACGACATTCTTTTTTTCTGGGTTGCGCGCATGATCCTCATGTCGGGCTTCCTCGTGGGGCAAGTGCCATTTCGGCAGGTGTATCTCCACGGGCTCGTACGCGATGCACAGGGGCGCAAGATGTCTAAATCCCTAGGCAACATCATCGATCCCCTGGAGATGGTGCAAAAATACGGCGCAGACGCGACGCGCCTTTCGCTCATCATCGGTGCCGCCCCTGGAATGGACCTGAAGCTGTCTGAAGACCGCGTGCGCGGCTACAAGCACTTTGCAAACAAAGTGTGGAACATCACCCGCTTCGTGCTGGAAAACACGAACGATGCTGACATGAACGCCCCCATCACGGATGCCGATACAGCACTGCTGAACGAAGCACATGTGCTTGCACGCGACACAGCTCTCAATATAGAAAAATTCCGCCTCGATCTTGCCGCTGATGCTGTCTATCACTACGTATGGGACCGCTTCGCTGCAGTGATACTCGAAGAATCAAAGCTGATTCTTAAAGAAGGCGCTCCCGACGCGCGCGCATCGCGGCAACGCATGCTCTACGAAATTCTTATCATTTCCCTCAAGCTCCTCCATCCTTTCATGCCGTTCGTCACCGAGGCAATCTGGCAAAAACTCCCGCGCAAAGACGCCGATTTGCTCATGGTTGCTACATGGTCACGCGCTTAGAGCCCACCTTGGTACCGAGCGATTTGCGTATCCAAAAACCATTGACATACTTTTTTGGTGTTGTATTATAATCTCAGATTAGCTTGGGAGGTCCATCATGCGGCTATTGTTCCGCGTTGTCTGTGAACTCGTGTATGGGGGGTGTGCTGTGCTGGGTGCTATCGTAATTTCAATATTATTTTACGAATACTACCTTGGACACTCATTACCCGCCGCGCAGAAGTCTGCGCTATCAGAACTTACAGACCTGCTTGGATGTAGCGGCGATCCGTGCGTGATACGAAACAATACCGGTGGTAGCATTGCTGACTTTAACAAAATCTTGCACCGGACAGGTCCTGATGCGGTAAAGAATTTCATCGTCGATGGTTACTGTGCATCAGCGTGCGCATACTTGGCGGACAAGGCACGCCCGCGAATATGCATCACGAAAAAGGCCGTCTTTCAGTTCCATAAGGCGCGAACTGTCGGAAGGTATCCAGTATATCTCGACCCGATACATTCGACCGACATTCAGTCATGGGTGACCAAACGCGGTGGATACCCATACGATGTCACATTGGACATGCATTACGCTCAGGCAAGAAAATTTTGGCGAACATGCACCGCTGATGAGATATCAAAAATCAAACCCGCTCACTAGAGCGGGTTTTTCCATGCCGCGATAATCTAGAGATCGGGGTCTTTCTTCATGCTACGATATTGCTATGGGCGAATTTGCTCCGGTGTTGCTTGCGGCTGTGGGAGGTGCGTTTCCCGCACTTGCGTGGCTGTGGTTTTGGCTGCGCGAGGATAGCAAACACCCCGAGCCGCGCCAGCTCATTGCGCTTGCCTTTTTCATGGGCATGCTCACCGTCGCTATCACCATCCCCGTCCAAAAGGCAGTTGAACTAATCATTACCGATACGACATATAAATTCATCGCGTGGTCGTTTATTGAGGAAATTCTCAAATTCCTTGTCGCAAGCGCCGCGATACTCTGGCGCAAGGATGTGGACGAGCCAGTTGACCCGGTGATGTACATGATCACGCTCGCACTTGGCTTTGCAGCAGTTGAAAACACCCTCTTCCTGCTCTCCCCGCTCGCGGGCAACACGCTACTTGAAGCGGCTTTGACCGGCAACTTGCGATTTATCGGCGCGACACTGCTCCATGTATTCACTTCGGCTGTGGTCGGTCTTTTTATTGCTATGTCTTTCTACAAGCGCCCGCGCACACGCAGGTATTATGCATTCGCGGGTGTCCTTACTGCCTCAATTTTGCACAGTATGTTCAATTTCTTCATCCTCACCACCGCTGATCAGAACCTTTTTCGCACGTTTGCATTCGTATGGCTGGGAGTTATCGCGGTTTTGGCAGTGCTTGAGTATGTTAAGCGCATCAAACTAAACAAGATATAGGACTGTTGAAAACCTATTTGAAAAGACCTGCTATACTATTCTTATGCAAGACAAGAAGCCATCGTTGCTCGAGCGCCTGACCGGCGGTATGCCTGATCAGGAGTACGATGAATTTGAGGAAGATCGCATGCCCGCACAGCGCCCACAACACGCTTCTCCAGCCACAAAATCATCTGTAGTGAAAGAAACGCAATGGAATGAGGAGGAAGTCGGTGAACTCGCCGTTGATGTGTATCAAACACCCACACACGTCGTGGTAAAAGCGCTTGTTGGCGGCGTCATTCCCACCAACATCGATATTTCAGTAACGCGAGAAATGCTCACCATCCGCGGCACGCGTGAGGATGAGCGCGAGGTGGAGGATGATGGCTATTTTCAAAAGGAGCTCTACTGGGGCGCATTTTCGCGCACCGTTTCGCTTCCCGAGGAAGTCGATGTCGATGCCGCCGAAGCGTACGAAAAGCATGGCATCCTGATCGTTCGTTTACCGAAGATAAACAAGGGCAAGCAGGCGAAATTAAAGGTAAAGACGCGCTAGAGCTGTGTAAAAGAAGGCGCCCACAGGAAGTGGGCGTTGTGCTATTCTGCATGTCAGTCGGGCTTGTTGTGATTCATGAGATCCTGCAGCGTGTACCAGCCGGCAAATGAAAGGCACATTTGAATGGCGGTTAAATGGCTGCCCGCTTTCCGCTGGCGAGTCAGGTCGCGTGCATATTCTTTTGCGCCGTCGCATAAGTAATATGCATGCTCCAGGAGTTGGGCAGACGTGAGCTTTTTGAAGGTCAGCCGCGGATCCATACGTTTTTTCGCCACACCGTAAGCCTGTAGCCTAGCCTCATACATCTCAATCACCGAGATGATCTTTTCGGGGGTCATGGGTGCTTTCCTTGTTCGCTTATTGGGCTAAAAAGACTGTACCGAATAATAACACGGGTGGCAACCCCCGCCCTCGCCCGTGCTCGCTTCGCTGCGCGCGACATGGTTGCGGCTTGCAAGTCTGGCACGGGCAGTGCGCAGGCACTGCCCTCCCTCGCCACTCCGCTTCGCACTACAAGAGTACTTCTTGTTTTCTAACTCGCCTACACTCGTAAGAAAACAAAGTCGCTACGTGTGCTCGGGGCCAGACTTGCACTGGCGACCTACCGCTCTTCAGGCGGACGCTCTAACTAACTGAGCTACCCGAGCATGTGGAAAGTATCGTACCACAAAGATTTCTCTTGTCCCACACCACCAAATCCGGGGATGTTTTTTACTTGATTCATGAGATCCTCGAGCCCTTGGAGCGGCGCGCTCATCTGCATGCCAGCATCTTTTGCCGATTGTATCTGCCCTTGCACCTGATTGAGTGTATTGGTGGCGCTATTTACTATCGGTAGTGCGTAGGTAACAAAAAACCAGATCGGCACACCCACTGCAACCGCATACATGAGCAGCTTGATGATTCCACCGATAAAAGCATCGCGTCGCATCGCGTGGAGCATGCGGTTGTTGTCGCGCGCGAGCTTATACGTTTCCTGCAGAAGTTGGTCGTGGGTCGGATCTGCCATAGCGACAATTCTAGCATAGAAAAACCCCGCGCAATGCGGGGTTTTGTTCACTCAAATGCCTTAATACCGGTAATGCCCGCCCCCTCGATAAGGAGATGCATCTCTTCGGTACCCTCGTAGGTCAGCACGGTCTCCAAATTCTGCACATGTCGCATGACATGGTAATCGGCGGTTATACCATTCGCGCCAAGCATTGCTCTGGACATACGCGCAACGCGCAGCGCCGCAGCCACATTATTTCTTTTGATGTACGAAATATGCTCGGGTGTCGCCTGCCCCAGATCTTTCAGGGCGGCGACGCGTGCGACGCGCAATTTCGCATCTTCGACCTCGCTGCGCATTAACACCAGATTCTGCTGCATCAGCTGGCGCGATGCGATCGGTGCGCCGAATGATTTTCTCTGCCCCGCATACTCGCGCGCTGTTTCGTAGCAAAATTCTGCCGCCCCAACTGCACCCCATGCGATGCCAAATCGCGCCTCATTGAGACAAGCGTACGCCGAACTGGTTTTTGATGTTGGCAGAAGATTCTCCGCGGGAATATGCACATCATCGAAGAACAGTGTCGCGGTGTGCGACATGCGCATGGATAATTTATCTGTAATGTCTATCGCAGTGAACCCGGGCATTCCTTTTTCCACGAGAAATCCGCGAATGGATCCTCCACTGCTCTTAGCCCACACAACGACCACATCGGCAATGCTGCCGTTTGTTATCCACTGCTTTGATCCCTTGAGAATATACCCTCCCTTGCCATCAGGAAGCGCATAGGCATTCATACCCGCAGGGTCTGAACCACTACTTGGGTCTGTAAGTCCGAAGGCACCGATTGCCTTGCCAGATATCAATGCAGGAAGCCAGCGTTGCTTTTGTGCTTCACTGCCAAAGTGTTCGATGGGATATATGACGAGCGAATTCTGCACGGAGATGAAGCTGCGCAGACCGCTATCTGCGCGCTCTGTCTCACGGCACACGATGCCATATGCAGTGTTGCTCGCGCCCATGCCGCCATACGCAGGATCGGATTTGATTCCCAGAAGCCCAAGATGCGCAATCTCGGGTACCAGTTCCACAGGGAACGTGCCTGCCATGTAGTGTTTCGTCACTAAAGGCATGACTTCTTTTGACACCCACTTGCGGACGGTATCGCACATAGCACGCTCTTCATCTGAGAGCGTGTCGTCCAATCTCAGAAACTCTTCCACGACTCGTACCTCTTTGTTGTTCTGTATGAAAAGTACGTTGGGTGACGCTCTCTGTCAATTCAGTGCCCCTGCCCGCTCTAGAACCTTGTGTAGCAAGGCACCATAAGGGTTTCTTGGGAACTTTCGGTGTACCAGACTGAGGCCGCTCGGTCTGGGGCGGAACTTCAATGTGACACCATGTTACATCGCTTCCGGCATTTTGGACTGTAACAGTGATTCGTGGTGGGCAGATTTGGGTGCGGAATTAAAATGAGCGAAAATGCTGTAAAATGTATGTATGGACGAGTCGAATATGACAGAGCGAGAGCGTCGTCGTGCAAAAAGCTTGCCGCAAAGTCCTGCCACCTTGGCACTCGTGGAATCCATCCAAAAAGACACGGAAGAAAAGATGCGTCACATGATTGAGATGATGCGGCCAGTTCTCGCACACGTTATCGGGCCAACGTCCAAAATGATGGAATCGCTGAGTATCATCTCCAAGCCCCTCAACGAAGCGACGAGTGTTATCGCAAGAATGGCTGAGGCTCAAAAAAGCAGCCTGAGCGATTTCGGTCGCATCTACGAACCAAAGGAATACGTAATACCGGCCATTCGATACACTAGCGGGCCACGCACGGTACGACTTGCGCTAGATCAGTTCGACGCGCTAGTGAAAAAAGTGACGACGCAGGAAACGCCACAAAATACATTGTTTATGGATCTCATGTATGATCGCAAAACTAAAGAGTTGTATCGCTACGTGTACAATCAGCGTTTTGCGTCCACATTCAAAGACAGCGAGGACAATAAGCGACTCCTGCTTCTAGAAAAATTGATTGACGCTGGCAAGCCGGTGGCGACAAAGAAACTCGCTGAGTTCCTCCAATGCACGCAAAAAGCCGTTCAAAATTTGGTGCAAGCAATCAATGCAAAAATCGACGATGACCTGCACCTCCCGCAACCGTTCATCAAAGCGAATCGCGGCTCTGGCTACTACATCAACAAGTTCTATTGCGTGTACACGGCGAAATAGCCACCTACCCTCCATCTACCCTGTGGACAGTTATTAGAAACGCCTTGAGATAAGGGCGTTTTTGATATGCATTCAGACTAAGTGGGTGTGTATCGCCCTCCCGTTTATTGCTTTGATTACGCTACAAGTTCAGTACTTGTATTACTCACTTAATTACGAACAACATGGCACAAAAACTATCATGGCGCACCGTCGAGAGAAAGGTCTCCGACCTCGTACCCAACATAAAGAACCCGCGCACGATGTCGACCAAGCAGATCGACGACCTCAAGCGCTCGCTCAAGAAGTTCGACCTCGTTGAATTGCCGGTCGTCGATACCGACAACACGGTGATCGCTGGTCACCAGCGCCTCATGGTGCTTAAGCTCTTGGGTCGCGAGGACGAGATGATTCCCGTGCGCATACCCAACCGCAAGCTCACACAAAAAGAGTACGACCAGTACCTCCTCGGCAGTAACCGCATCCATGGAGATTGGGATTGGCAAGCGTTGGCCGACAACTTCGACATTGAGACGATGCTCTCAAGCGGCTTTGACGACACCGACCTAACGCACATCTTTGACGACCTTGAAGTCGAAGACGATGAGTTTGATGTCGAAAAGGAGTTAGAAAAAATAAAAAAGCCGGTGACGAAGCCGGGCGAAATGTTCCAGCTCGGCGCTCACCGCATCGTGTGCGGAGATAGCACGGACCCCGAAGTGTTGATGAGGCTGCTTGGTGGCAAAAAAGCAAATTCCATTCTGCAAGACCCGCCGTACAATATTTCGCTCGACTACAACAAGGGTATAGGCGGCAAGCGCAACTACGGCGGCACGATGGATGATGCGAAGCCGGAGAAAGAGTATCGCGCATTCCTCAAGACCGCGCTGCAAAACGCGCTCGCGGTACTCGAAAAGAACGCGCATATATTCACATACTGCGACCAAAAGTACATCTGGCTTTTACAGACGCTGTACGCCGAACTCGGCATCGCCAACAAACGCGTGTGCCTATGGGTGAAAAATAATAGCACCCCGACCCCGCAGGTGGCCTTCAACAAGCAATACGAACCATGCGTGTATGGCACGGTCGGCAAGCCGTACCTTTCCGAGAAAGTCCTCAACCTCTCGGAGGTACTCAACAAGGAAATAGGCACCGGCAACCGCACGCTCGAGGACATCTACGACATGATCGACATTTGGATGGTCAAACGCCTTAACGGCACCGACTACCAGCACCCTACTGAGAAGCCGCCCATACTCCACGAAAAGGCCTTGCGCCGCTGCACGAAGCCTGGCGACATCGTCCTGGACTGCTTTGGAGGCTCGGGCAGCCTCTTGGTCGCGTGCGAACAGCTGAAGCGCTCTGCGTACTTGGTCGAACGCGAGCCGATATTCGTTGATCTCGTCATCCGCAGATATGAAAAACTCACCGGACAGAAAGCAAAAAAGCTCCACTAGTATTTGGCAGCTCGGCGACCACCGGCTGGCGCAGGGAGATTGCCGCGATGCGAAGCTTCTCAAAAAGCTCTTGGGTGATGAACGCATCAATGTGCTCTGCACGGATCCGCCATATGGGGTGGCAGTCGCCGAATCCAAGCGCAACTTCCGCACGCTCACCAAGGACAAAGATATTGTCGGCGACCAGCTGCAATCGGACGGCGAGTATCGGCAGTTCAGCAAGGAATGGCTGGAGACGCTCGTGCCGTATCTCGCCAAGAAAAATAGCGCCTACATTTTCAACGCCGACAAGATGGTGTGGTCGCTACGCGACGGCATGGCGGACAGTGGATTCAAAATCGCGCAGCTCTTGGTGTGGGTCAAACAGCAATCGGTCATTGGTCGTCTCGACTACGCGCCCCAGCACGAACTCATCGTGTACGGCTGGCACGGGACACATCACTTCAGACGTTCAAAAGACAAGTCCGCACTCTTCTACCCACGCCCCAACAAAAGCAAGCTACATCCAACAACAAAGCCAATTGGATTGGTGCGCCGACTTGTCTTCAATAGCACGCATATTGGAGACGTGGTCTTTGACGGTTTCCTCGGCAGCGGGACGACCCTATTGGCGTGCGAGCAGACAAAGCGCCGCTGCTTTGGGATCGAATTGGATCCCGAGTACTGCCAGACCATCATCAGGCGCTGGGAAAAAATGACTGGGCGCAAAGCAAAACGCATATGTTAAAGAAAAGCAACAAACTCAAAGAGGCACTGCTAGATCAGTTGAAAAAGACACCAATCATTCAGATCGCGTGCGAGAAACTCAATATCTCGCGCATGTCCTTCTACCGCTGGAAGCAAGAGGACAAAGAATTTGCTGCAAAGGTCGACGAGGCACTCCTAGATGGGCAACTTCTAGTGAACGACTTGGCGGAATCGCAGCTCATATCGGCCATCAAGGATCGCAACATGCACGCGGTCATGGCATGGCTCAAGCATCATCACCCCTCGTACAAGACCAAGGTGCAGATCGAGGGCACGGTCAACACCATTCAGGAACTCTCGCCGGAGCAAAAGGAGCTTGTGAAAAAGGCGCTGGAGCTAGCGAACCTCACTCTCAACGACCATGGAGAACTTGATACACGATAATCTGTTTGAGTCGCTGTCGAATGATCGCACTGTGCGACGTGCGGTTACGATGCAGAGCCATCTGCTCTTTTTCCACTTCTATTTCGCACACTATGTAAAATACGCGACTGCACCATTCCAGCGAGAAATGTTCCACCTCACCGAGCGGCAGGATATTAAGAACCTATTTGTTGTTGCGTTTCGTGGCTCTGCAAAATCAACGATCTTCACCATGTCGTATCCGCTGTGGGCCATACTCGGCGAGCAGCATATAAAGTTCGTGCTGATTGTGTCTCAGACACAGGCGCAAGCCAAGCAACACATGATGAATTTGCGACGGGAATTGGAGAGTAACGTATTACTCAAAAGCGACCTCGGGCCATTCCAAGAAGAAAGCACTGAGTGGGGTTCATCGTCGCTAGTATTTTCAAACCTCAATGCGCGTATTACTACGGTGTCTTCAGAGCAAAGCATTCGCGGACTTAGGCACAACCAGCATCGACCCGATCTCATTATCGGTGACGACTTGGAAGATATCGCTTCAACGAAAACACGTGAGGGGCGCAACAAAACATATCAGTGGCTCACGGGTGAAGTCATCCCTGCGGGAGACCGTAGCACCCGACTCATTATCGTTGGTAACTTGCTCCACGAAGATTCACTTCTGATGCGTCTCAATGTTGATATTGACGATGGTCGGATTGACGGAGTTTTCAAGTCGTACCCGCTCATCCAGGGCGAGACGATTCTGTGGCCCGGGAAGTATCCGTCCATGAAAGAGGTCGAGGAAGAAAAACGAAAGTCGGGCAACATATATGCGTGGCAACGCGAGTATCTTTTGAATATTGTTCCAGATGAGGAGCAAGTAATTCATCGTGAGTGGATTCAGTATTATGATGCACTACCGGTAAATCTTGTTGACGAGTACGGATACACGCGACACATGGGTATTCGCGTTGGTGTTGATCTCGCTATTTCAAAAAGCTCAAGTGCCGACTTCACCGCAATGGTGCAAGGATGGTTGCTCAACGATGACAGAGACACTCTCATCTATATTCTGCCACAGGTTATTAACCGAAAAATGTCGTTCCCTGAGACGGTTGAGCTATGTAAAACCTTGTACGCTTCACACAAAGACGCGGAGGGCAGGCATCCCGAATTCATGATCGAAGATGTCGCGTATCAAAAAGCGTTACCACAGCAGCTTGAAAACGAGGGTGTCTACGGTGTGAAAGCCGTGCGCCCGGGAAATCACGACAAGCGAAGCAGGCTCGCGCTCACCGCGTATATGATCAAAAGCGGCAAGGTGCTGTTCCCACGGACAGGGTGCGAGGAAATCATCTCACAAATCGTTCACTTTGGTGTGGAGAAACACGACGATCTCGCCGATGCCTTTTCAATTCTCGTGTTGAGTGTTATTGAGGATCCACCAAGTATTCCACGAGTGATTTGTATCTGAAGCCAATAACTATCGACTGATGCCATTCCTGACTTACAATTAGGGGGTTGCCAACAGTCAGAATCGACTACTTTTCAGCGTTTTGAATGATGTCGAGATTGCAACTGTGGTGTTCTTCGCACCATGCTTGGCATTTCTTCGCGACTTTTTCGTCCCGATAACGTAGACCGCACGCGGGGCAAGTAAATAATTTGTCCGAATTCATCGACTTGTCTTTTGCCATAGTTTTCCAGAAAATATGTAGCGCCTCTCTTTGCGACTCCTGTAAATGAACAGTGGGGCGTTTTGATTTGATAAGATCTTCGGCCTCTTGCGGCGATTTGCCTTGGAAGATGAGGTATGCGGCTACGAGCGTCGCAGCTCTCCCATGACCGTGTTTGCAGTGAATGTACACCTTCTTGTTTCTCTTCACTAGCGAGTCTATAGCTTCCGCCCCCACGCCAAGCTGATCTTGTGTCGGCGGCGTGTGATCTGGCGTCGGTAGCCACACATACGCCTCGACTCCAAATGGTTGGTCAAGGCGGATATCCTCAAGGGAAATGTCTGCGGTCACCCCCTCTTTCTTGAGCACTTCGGCAATTCCCATCACACAGCACTGATTAGAGCCGATGTATATGTTGTCAGTGATTTGATTGTAATCGAGCGGGCCGCCGGATGTATGTGAATGTGTTTCAATCATAGTTTTGTTTCTTGCATTTTACCAGTCACCAAAGTAATGATATCCGTGATTGTTTTTGTTTTGTTCATCTCTTCGGCCGTAATCAATTCTGACAGAGCTCCAGCTCGTTCCACAAATACAGCCGGTAAAGCGACACTCTTTTTACCCGGATATTTAGATGCGAATTCATCACGATGAAGGAATATTTTCTCTTGCGGTAACGATGCGAGAAAATTACTCCACTCCTCCTTTGGAGTAAGCACACCGTAGGTGATCTTACACAAATTGCACTCTTGCGTTTGCGGAGCGACAATCTTTTTCACAATATCGCTTGCGACTGCGAAAAGAGTTGAATCTGCGTTGTATACGAATATTAATTTTACGGTGTTCATGTTTTTTTGGATAGTTATTAATGCCTTACGGTTCGCGCTGTATCCCATACTGAAACAAAACGATTGAGGCTAGCATTACCGCGCCTGCCACGGCAGCGATCTGATACCAAAACGGGAGCGTTCCTGCGTATGCAAAATAAAACCCGAATGGAGTTACGCCAATTACGGTAGCAAGAATATACAGTCTCCATGGCATTGTGGTAAAAAGTCCTAGGGCATAACTCAAAATATCGATTGACACCAGCATGCGCAGCAATATGACTGTGCCGAACAAATTGTGCTTGGGTATTCGCCGTTCGACTACTCGCGCCCTCTCAAGGCCTATGAGCTTTTCAACAACACGAATGCCGAAGACGCGCCCGATGCCGAAAGCGATCCCTGAACCCAATGTCCAACCCGTAATGCTCATCAGCGCTGTTGGAATAGGGCCCCATACCACCGCACCTATTGGTATGAGAAAGACAAGATCGAGAGGAATGACGAATACGACGAAAACCGCAGTGAGTGCGATGAAACCGATGGCCCCGACGATTCCTCCGGCGTACACAAGATCAGCGAGCCACGTTTGGTAAGTGTGTGCGAGATACGAAACTCCCACAAAAATAGCGGCGAGCACGCCGAGGGTCGCAGTCTGCTTTATTAAGATGTTTCTTTGCATAGTTGAAAGCGATGTTGGCGCAATTATTCAGAGAATGAGAAAACATTCGGCATTCGTGCACGAAGTGTGCTCATGTCTATTTTTCTTCAACACGCGCTCATATTGATCAAGTGCAGCGACCGCTTCATCGGGTGTCTCTACAATAGTGATGACCGCGAGTTCCTCTGGCCGAATGAACATGTGCTCCTTAAAATCAGCGATGAGATGGTGCCAGAAGTTCCCATAGAGAATGAGCGGTTTATGGTGGCCGAAATAGAGACGCGCAACGCCCCACACCATTCCGAATTCCGAGATAGTTCCTGTGCCGCCGTTGAACACGATATAAGCATCAGAGAGTTCCATGAGTTTCTTCGTGCGCAGGACGTAGTTGGCCTCTTCGAAGGTTTCGTCTGCATTATGTGTCGCATATTCACCTTTAAAATTCGTTGCAAGTGCCGGACGATAATATACGGCCGTCGTCGCGCCGCCTACCGATTTCGCGCCTTGTGTCGCAGCAAGCATAACACCGGGACCGCCGCCATTCACGACTCGTCGCCCACTTTTTGCAACCACAGCCGCCGCCCTGTACGCACCATCGATGTGCGGGTCTCCCTTCTCTCCGCATGCACAACCGAAAAATGAGACCGACTTTATTTCCATACTTACGAATGAGCTACGATCCATTTTCCGATTGCCTCAACAGCTTCCATGGCATGCGTACCGATCAAAATCCCCGGGTGTGTTGCGCCCTTAATTTCTATGACTTCCTTGCCATAGTAATCAGCCATTGCCTTGGAAGTCCTGATTCCTATGCCGAATGGCACCGACTCGCCAAGCTCTCCTCCGACGAACAGTACGGGCATGGGGAGTTTATCCTTGGGTATCGAGATGCCGAGCTTTCGCTCGCTCCGCGCTACTCCCGATTCCATGCCGAGCATGTCTTTCATCCTCATCAATATTTCTTGAGGTATGTCTGGAAGTGCTTTCATTATCTGCATCGGATCAGAGGGCATTCCGGCATCCATGGCGGAATACTTTGCAGGGTAGTCCTTCTTCTCGCCGCCGCCCTGAACTTCTTTCGTGGGACTCGGATCGATGGCCACAACCGCTTTTGCGCCATGCTTTGCCCCATACATGAGCGCGATAAGCCCGCCCATCGAATGACCGATTATGACGGGATCTTTAAGATTATTCTCGGTGACTGTTTGGTGAACATCGACAACATAATCGTTCATGGTCGCGCCCTCAACCGAGCCCTCGCTCTTACCGTGTCCGCGAAGATCGAGAGCGTATACATTCCAGCCATTTTTAGACAGGAACTCAATATAGCCCATCCACATCGCTGATGAACCGAATGACCCATGTACGAGAACTAGAGGCGCTTTGTTTCCATTGTCTTTTTGAGTGCTCACTGATACTGATACGAATTGCTTCATGATACAGACATTACTTTTGCTGTTAAATAATTTTAAGGAGGTAACTCGCGATAATCATACATATCCCGACGACTCCGATTCCTTGCTCAAGACGCATGGCGGACACTACTCTGCGACTAATCTTTTCGTCGCGTAGCACGCGTCGGTGCACGCTCAAGGCCGCGATACCAATGAGTATCGTGCCGAGAGCATCGAAGGTCGATGTCAGTAGGTGCATAGTATTTTGAAAAGAGTCGAGATGCCTTGTGATAGAGATGTTCCATCACAAGGACGTCTCGCCACGTACTTATTCTACATCGCGCAGGTGCCGCCGTCTGCATGCTTGGAACCGCAGTGAGCGCACACCTTCGTTCCATCTTCCTGTTTCATATCCGCGGGATGGTTGTGTTCCTTATGCGCTTCGCACGGGCATGAGCATGCCATGCATCCTTTTACATCTGTTTTGTCCATATGCTCTGATGATCTTACGCTTAATAATATCGACCTTCACTTTCCTTCGCGTATTAATTTTGCCAAACGAATTGGCATCATAAACAAGAGGAAAGCAATAGAGAGTAGAACGAGAAAGATGCCGTCGAGGATTTTACCCACACCCACAAGCTTGAGCCGCAGCAATTCGGAGGGGTAATTCTGAATCTGCACAAGTTGTTGATTGAGATCCGATCCTGTTGGTGCCGCTTCGCGCTCGACTTTGGCGAGCGAGAAGTAGGAACTCTGAAGTGCATGGAATTTCGCCTCCTCCACCGATACCTGCGAGTGCATCGCAGTTCCTTGCCACGCGAACGATATGGCTGTAATGACAAGAACAGCGAGTACTAATAATGGGACCATCATTTGTTTCATATTTTGCATATTGTTTTATTAATTAATTGAATAAAGCTGATAATTATTAGCCGTTTTGTACCGGCATGGGCGGCAGACTATGGTATTCGCACAGTTCGCCGTGAATCTTGTGGTCGCCATATGCGGTCGTCGCGGCGACAGCACCGAGTGCGGCGGCGGTGATGTCCTGCTTGAATGCGCCGAAGTGGTTCACAGTGTCGCCAGCCGCAAACACCCCGTCAACATTCGTTTT
The DNA here is from genome assembly GCA_964462785.1 of uncultured Candidatus Saccharibacteria bacterium. Classification (GTDB taxonomy): domain Bacteria; phylum Patescibacteriota; class Minisyncoccia; order Phycocordibacterales; family UBA2100; genus JACQKA01. The sequence goes on from CAYWZA010000006.1 coordinate 29,429, forward strand.
CATCATGTTATCGACCTTTATATATCCTCGCTCGTCGAGCTCGACACCGAGCGACTGTGCGAGAGACACGTTTGGAAGCGCGCCGACCTCTACAAATAGTCCTCGTACAGTTAGTTCGGGAGTCCCGTTGAATGGTTTTGAGAGAACAATTTTTTCAAGTTTATCCGTACCGATCAATTCCTTTACTTCAGCCTCGGCAATAATTTCAATCTTATCTCCCAGCTTTTTCAACTGCTCAAGATTGATGGCTTCTGCAGTTACTTCCTTGCCGCGGATAATGAGATATATTTTCTTTGCATACTCTGCGGCGAGATTCGCACCCTTTACTGATGCATCACCGCCTCCGACAATCGCTATCGTCTCGCCACTGTACACGGGGCCGTCGCACGTCACGCAGTAGTGAACTCCTTTCCCAGTCAACTCCTTCTCGTTGGGCAATCCCAAGCGTCTGCGTTCGGTGCCGACGGCAAAGAGGAGCGTATTGCCATTGAACTCTGTATCTTTGGTGTGAACGGTAAAACAGTGCTTACTGTTGTTCCTCTCAACTTTCTCAACTTTCTGATTTTTCACTTCAACGCCGAGCGCGACAGCCTGTTCTTTGATGAGCGAAGCGAGCGCAAATCCATCAATGGGTTTGACGCCGGGGTAATTCTCGATGTTTCCTGCGCTCGCGGTCTCACCGCCAAATACTTCGCCGACGACGAGCACTTTCATGCGATACCTGCTCGCATATACGGCAGCCGAAAGTCCTGCAACACCGGAACCAATAATGATGAGATCGTAGTGTGTTTCCATGGTGTTATCGAGATGAATTTCGAGCAACCATGCCGCCAAGTATTGCGCCCCACATCATGTGAGAAATGGCGAAGACGACTCCGTTCAGATTGAGCATCACCGGGTCGATAAACGGAAGGGCGACAAACCACATCACGAAGAAGATCATGAGCGCATACAGTGCGCCGACGATAGCTCCTACCGTGGGGCTTGAAAGAAACCGACCCAAAAGTGCGGCAAACGCAACTCCGAGCACGACGGAGTTCATCATGTGTCCCATCATGCCGAGAACGACGGGAATGAGCGAAAACCCCACTGGGATCGCGATAGTTTGCAAATTGCGCAAAATCGTCGCCGCTATGAAAATCGGAGCTGACCAAAATCCGACACCAAACAAACCCTCGTACACCATCTCCATCATTGCCATGACAACACTTGCGACCAGTCCTGCGATAATTATTTTTTTATTCATATCTAATATTGGTTATCTAATAATTCTAACAGTTTTTAATTCTTCCTCAGAAGAATATCTCTGAGGAACACAAGAATATCTGCGCGTGCCTGCGGACTTTGCAGAAGCGCGACGCCATGGCCAAACCCGGGGTATATTTTCTCTTCCTTCGGATCGTGAGCAGATGCGAAAATAAAGTCAGCATCTGTTTTTTCGCGATCGTCGGATGCGACGAGAATCGCGTGCGGGTTGAAGTTCGCGATATCGCGGCCTAAAAGAACACCGCGCGGACCCGTATTCGATGGAGAAAGAGAAACGACGGCAGAAATCTCAGGAATACTTCCAGACGATACATACGCCACATTTGCTCCTACCGATGCGCCGATCATTGCAAATCGAACAGGATGTATACCCGATTGCGTCTTTAGAAACTGGATCGCGCCGCTCACATCCTTCGGAAAATCATTAGTATCCACTGAACCATTTTTGCTCTCGCCAAAACCTCGAATATCGTAAGCAAGCACAGTGTAATCTTCCTTCAACAAATCGGGAACGAACGAGTCAAAATCGTGACGATTCGAATTGTATTGGTGGACTAAAATAACAGCGGGCGCGGATGCGTTAGCCGATACCCATAAAGTTCCGCTTAGTTGATACCCGTCCGGCGCCACAAAAGATATCTGCTGGATACTACTCTCACGTGCATGTTCTGTAATTGCCGGTGCCCGCACTGATTGAGGTGTGCCCCAAATACCCGCAATCTTGCCAGCATATTCAACGACTCCATACAGAAATACGACATACCCAATTACAGAAACAATGAGTACGAGCGACACCGTGTTAATGATTTCTGTGCGGCGTTTTTTAGCTTCATCAATCGTACAAATCCCTTTGCGCCGGAAATACATCCACAAGCTGATTCCCAAAAGGATCAATCCTGCAAATCTAAAAACCCATTTGTATGTGCCATAGAACGTGTCGGCAAGCGAAGCCGCGAAACTCACTGTACTGAGTCCCACCAAGACCAAAATGAGAGGGCTCAGGCAGCACAATGACGCGACGACAACCGGCAGCCAGGTGAGCTTTAGAATTTCTTTGGTTTTCATAGAGTGTTATGAGGCATACGATGTTTGAAGCGATGTGTCATGCAGAGTCAGCGAATCACGCGGATCGCACAGTTCCTTTTGCAGACGTGTCTTGTCAAAGGCGTTTGGCGACCCAAGGAAGCGGAGAACGTGTTCCATATCTCGCACCGCGTTATAGAGGCAGACTGACGCCCCGGGAGATGGCGTCATGTTGAAAATAATGTTTTCCCCGATGATTTTTCCTTCACCGAGAAGCAATTCATGAGTGTTGGTATTCACGCGCTGCAACCGCATGCCACCGAATCCGCGCGCACGGACAAAGTCCGCTCCCGAGAGCGTCGGTGCGATCTTTCGCGCCTGCAGCGCGAAAAAGTGTGGCGCGACAAACGGGATTTCATACAGTACATTCTTCACGAGGTACCAAAAACGCAGGGGATCAAGCAGTATCACCGCAAAGCTCTTCCATGTGCGAAGCCGATGAAGGCCGGAGACGGCAAAATAATCGCGGGAAGTCTTCCAATTCCGCGCTTCAAGGACGGGGAAGAAACGAGCAGTCGGACCCCAGCGCGTTTTACCGGGCACGCGCACATCCGGATCGCCGTGAACGGCAGAAAACGGAAGTCGCGGCTCTTGCACCGTGTAGACCTTGCCGTTCAAGACTTGCTTCGTGAAGAAAAAAGTTCCGGCAACCGGAATGAGTGAGAACTCCTTACCAAGTCCGAGACGTTTAGCAAACAAGAGCGAGTAAGCGTCGGCATCAAAAATGACGACGCGAGCATGTGAAATTTTTCCTTTTGAGTGGACGATTCTCCAAAGGCCGTCCTTTTCGCGTAGCACATCAGAAACAGTTGAGCCGAGGAATGTATGCACTCGCTTTGCAGAGTCATCTCGTGCAAGCGTTTGATCGACGAACGATTGCGCGAGTTTTTGGTAGTCCACTGCGTATCCCATTTGGGCAAGCGCCACTATTCGCTCGTGTGCGGGACGTCCACGCACCACCATTGGCTCGACATCTTCGATGTCAGCGCGATTCAACTTTCGCAAGTTCGGAAAGACTGTACGAATCTTCTCAAATCGCTCCTCGAGTTTGACGACTTCTTTCGTTCCGACCCCCAGCACCATTTTATGAGTGGAAAATAATATCTTTGAACGAACGTTTTCAGGCAGTGCCTGTGCATAATGCGCAACCATCGAAGCGGCGGGGGCCACCTCCTTCACTTTCTCGACCGAATAATTCGTCTCAATGTCTCCGATATGAAGGGTCTGGCTGTTGTTGTTTGCCCGCGAGTTGACGGAGCCGATCTCTTTGTGTTTTTCAATTAGGGCGATTCGTGCAATTGAAGTGTAGCGGGCGAGCGTATAGAGAAGCGCCGTACCAGAGGCACCACCGCCAACTATTACCACGTCATATATTGCACTGTCCTTCATAGTTTTGAGGTTGATGAACTTGCAATGCGTTCCATTGCCGTTATGTAAGCAGCCTCTCGAAGCGAGACTTTCTGTTTCTTCGAGGTGCTGATAACGGTGTCAGTCGCATCGTCCATAAGCTTCTTGAGCCGGGCAAACACATCAGTTTTCTTCCAATGCTCATTCTTTCTATTTTGTTCCCACTCGAAATATGAGACCGCGACACCTCCGGCGTTTGCCAATACGTCCGGGATGACCGTGATCCCTTTCTTTTCAAGAATGGCATCCGCCTCAAGAGTGGTGGGGCCATTCGCCATCTCGAGAACTATATTTGCTTTGATCTTCTTTGCATTCTTTTCAGTGATTGCATTTTCAAGCGCCGCAGGCACGACGATGTCGACCGGCAGGGTAAGGATTTCTTCGGAGGTTATTTCACGAGCACCGACAATATTTTTATTACCCACATCACAAACCGAGCCGACGCAATAACATCCTGCGAGCATCCCTTTCTTCTTTTTGCACGCTTCCACAGCCTCGATACTCCGGATTCCTTCCGGGACATAGATACCGCCCTTTGAATCAGAGAGTGCGACGATTTTAAATCCCGCTTCGTGCAAATATCGCGCAAGGTACGAGCCGACATTTCCAAAGCCCTGTATGGCCACCGTCATGTTTTTGGGATTCAGTTTTCTCCTTTTCAAGAGATGCTGTAGAACGTAGCTTCCGCCGAGCCCTGTCGCTTCGGTGCGTCCTTCAGAGCCGCCATTCTCTATAGGTTTACCTGTTACAACCGCAGAGGTAGCGTGTCCGATTGCTTTGCCATACTCGTCCGCAATCCATGTCATGATTTTTCCGTTCGTGTTCACATCGGGCGCAGGCACATCAATCTCGGGACCAATTATTGGTGCGAGTTTACGTGCAAATTCACGTGTCAGTCGCTCCAGTTCTCCTGCCGAGAGTTCTTTTGGGTTGACTGCGATACCGCCCTTGCCTCCACCAAACGGAACATCAACAACGGCGTTTTTAATCGTCATCCAAAAAGCGAGCGCTTTTGCTTCGTCCATATCAACCTGCGGGTGGTAGCGAAGTCCTCCTTTGTAGGGTCCGCGAACATTGTTGTGCTGAACGCGGAATCCTTTGAAGACGCGTGCGCTGCCATCGTCCATCCGAAGCGGCACAGATACCTCCATCACGCGATCGGGATTTTCGAGTTGCAGTGCAAGAAGCGAATCAATGTTCGTACGCTTCACCACACCACGAAGCTGCCTTAGGGCGCGTTGCCATGGGTTATTCTGCTGGATATCTTTTGTCTTCATAATTGTTTTGCGGTCGTCCACACGATGCCTTTTTCCTGGTGATAAATAGCCCACGCAAACCACATTGTTGTGTAGCTCGGTAACTCCTTGCCACCCGATGTCATTACCTTAATCTCACCGTCGTCAATGCGAGCTGTAACTTTTGTACCAGCAACATCCACAGACGCAACAACTCCCGGTTTCAAGTCTTTCACCTTGAATGCAATAGAATGCTCACCATAATTCACCACATGCATGATTTCTTTCGCAGGAAGACGAGTGTCGGTGACTGATATCGGGAAGTACAGGCTGTTATTCTCACCGTAGTTCCCGTACGGATATTGTGAGTAGTCACGTCGATAACCAGTATCGGTGCTTAATACTTGTGCTTGCGGATACTTCTCACGCAGAGTCTTGAATGAAATTACCTGTGATGGGTACAGCGCGAGCTTGGTGCCGGTTTTTTCTCCCACAACGGCCTCACCTTGGATTTGTGACCACAGGCTTTCTGTCGTTTTGTCGTACATCAAAAGATTGGAGTTGTAGAGTTTGCCCGAAACGCCGAATTGCTCCGGCTTGCCATCTACTTGTGCCACAAACACGATCGCAGATCCGCAGAGCGGACAGAATGTCACGACGAGCGGTGTGCCACCAACGACATCGTTCACGATCTCGTGCCATACGAGTACGTTGTATGGATAGAATTTAGTCTCGCTGCCAACACTGACAAGAATTCCGTCAACAGAATCCGCGATAGTACTATCCACATCATTAGTAGATGTAAATTTTGGATTGGTGAGAGCGGGTATACCATCTTTACCGGGACCACCGTCCAAGATTTGATCAAGCGGAATGGAGTGCTTCGTCATGTCCGTTTGCAACACGCTCGAGGATCGGTGCTCTTTGGGCCCGGCAAAATAGTCGCGAGGAAGAATGCCCAATTTAAGATAGGTGGCTAAAACAAAGAGCCCGATAATGACCACGACGCCTATTATTTTTACAGCCATCATAGTAAGGACTTCAAGTCGCTTTCTTGTAGGTCGCCGGGAATTGTGCGCACCACATTCCCATTCTTATCAATCAAAACTTGCACATTCGTGTACTGCACCTGAAAGGCATCGCGGGCTGTGCCGCTTGGATCAAGTACTACTGGATAGGTCACGCCATACTGCTGCACAAACTTTTGTACCAATGACTTTTCTTCCTGCAAATCTACCCCGATTATTTCGACCTTGTCTTTGTACTGCGAATACAGCGCGCTCACGTGCGGCATATTGCGCTGGCAGTTGGGGCACCAGGTCGCGAAGAAATCCAAGACGACTGGTTTCTTGCCTTTGTAATCGGAAAGTTTGATAGTCGTTCCATCCAAAGATTGCAGTGCGATGTCGGTGGCCGCAGCAGCCACTTGGGGACTCGTCGCGTGATTTGCCGTTTGTTGCGCGGGAGAACTCGTTCGCGAAAAGCCAATAAGTGCGACGACCACTAAGACAAGTGCTCCAATTCCTAACAGTGTTTTGTTCATATGATTGGTGATGATTACAATTAATTATTAAAAGTATTGCAGAAGCGCATCGTAGTGGATAAACGAAAGCAGTTGGTACATATATCCAACGACAATCCCCATTGAGTTGGTGAGCAAGAGGTACCCGAGCACGATGAGCAGTACGCCGCTCGCTCGCGAAATGATGTTCAGATACGGCGTAATGCGCATGATTGCTTTTTCTGCAGATCCGAGCGCAGCGGCAACGAGCAGAAACGGTATAGAAAGTCCGAAGGCAAAGACGCCGAGAAGCGCTGCGCCGTTTAAGACACTGCCTTCTGTGGTGGCGAGAAGTAGTATTGATCCCAATATCGGTCCAATGCAGGGGGTCCAGCCAGTACCAAAGGCAGCGCCGAGCCCAAATGCGTTCAGATAACTTCCTCGTGCAAACGGCGTCTTAATATTCATTCGGTACTCCTTGGAGAGCAGCGGTATCTTGAACAAGCCGAGCATGAAGAGCCCAAACAGGATTACAAACCCGCCACCGATTCGTGTGAGCCACACGCGGTACCCGGGGAAAAGGTGTCCGAGGAATCCTGCAAACACGCCAAAGAGCATGAAGATGACACTGAACCCAAGCACGAACGCGAGTCCATTGAAGAATATGCGAGACCGCAGCCGCCCGCTCGTATCCCCAAGCGCCTCTTTTGCCGAAGCGCCGCTGATGAATCCCAGATATGCAGGGACCATCGGCAGCGTGCACGGCGCAAGAAAGGTGAGAAGTCCGGCAACGAACGCAGGGATAATGAGTGACGTTTCAATCATAGAGTTGTGTGCGTATCTTCTTGCGCCGCACTCTTAATAATGTCGAGATTGCAACTCTTGTTTTTGATGCACCACGCCTCGCACTTTTCTCCCACTTCGCGCGAGGCGTACTTCAAGTCACACGCTTCGCACTGAAAAAGGTTTCCTTCGTTTCCTTGAATAACTTTTACCATGTAATTATGCGATCGCGAGCAACTGTTTGAGATGGCCTTCGTCAAAGCCGACAATCATGTCAGAGTCGACGAAAATAACCGGCACTCCCATCTGATGAGACTTTTCGACCATTTCTGCTCGCGCAGCTTGGTCACCTGCAACATCTTTTTCTGTGTACGTTACATTGTGTTCCTTGAAGAAAGCCTTTGCAGCTTTGCAATAGGAACACGTTGGTGTTGAATATATTGTTACATTTTTCATGATTGTTTTTCATTTTTACCAGTAATTTTTTCCCACAATTCGAATCCGCGCCTGAAAAAGCGTCTTTCCTTGCCCATACAGGTGAGGCATGAAGAAAATCGTTCTCCAGCTTTCAGATACTTCTTACTTCCGCATGGAACACAGATATAGAAGCCGTCCGTGGGCACAGTACTCCCAACTTTGAATGTCTCGCGCTCATGTTCATCTGTGTAATCCATACGTGGTCAATATTAATGATTGTGCGCATGTTCATGCGCATGATCATGTTCGTGTGCAGCTCCCTCATGGCGCTTTGCGACGTAGAGCACATACACCACTCCAAGAATCACACCGAAGATTGCATGGCCCATGAGAGACATCAGACGCATTGTGTCGAACGCGTTTCCAATCTGTACGCCCATACCGAGAATGACCGGCATTGCGATAAGTGCCCCCAAAACCCACCAGATGAGTCCGTACAGAAGCCCGTATCCAATACCCTCGCTGTAATTTCTTACCCACTTCGAAAATACGAGCGCGAAGAATCCGCCAGTTACTGCGCTAATAACAAAGTGCACTATCCATCCAACCGCAGTCGCCTGACTTCCTATCATGCTTGCGATCATCGGCATCATGCCCATCATTGCCATGAGCATGCCGAACACAATTCCACCCGCGATGCCACCCACAACCCCTCCGATTACTTTTTGATCCATATGTATACGTTATTAAACTAAGTTGCTAAATACTGCTAGTAATTGACGGGCTACTCACAGACTGTTTTTTCGAGATTGTTTACAAATTCGTCCCGAACGAGCTTGTAGCACACATTCGTCCCCATTTTCTCGGACATAAGCAGGCCGACGTCCTTCATCATTCGCAGATGGTGGGAGACCGTGTTAATCGGTACTCCAAGACTTTCTGCGATATCAGAGACGCATGCCTCCCCATATTCGAACATGAAGCAAAAAATGCGTATGCGCGTCTCATCTCCGGCAAGAGAAAGGAGTCGCGCCCGCTTGGTAAGCTCTGCATCAAGAGGAATCTTTCTGTAGTTCTTCGGGGTCTCCTTCCCAAAGCCCAATGTGGTTAATATACCCATTATTCCAATATTACTAGTAATGTAGGAATACTACCCGCTGAACATAAATTGTCAATGAGGGGTGTGGATAGGAAAGTATCGCCACCTCAGGGATTCTGACAGCTCCCGAGTTACCAACTCCGAGGCCACTCGGACGCTCTGGACTCCTGCCGCCGTTGCGTCATTCCTTGTGGTGTATGAACACCATTACAAGGGCAAGGCCAAACGACATTATCAGGCAGGTCGTCCCAGTGCCCATAATCAAATACTGCCTGTACGCAAGAAAGAGCACCGAGGAAGAGGACAAGCAGGCGCTATCCATCGAGTCACAAGTACGCGAGATGACGAAGATCGCTGAAAACGATGCTCTTAATATTGTAGAGATCAAGCGCGAATCACACTCGTCAAAGGAGGTCGGACAGCGTGCCGTATACAACGAACTGCTCGCCGAGATCAGGACCGGTAAGTTCAATGGCATTATTACTTGGGCACCGGACAGACTGAGTAGAAATGCCGGAGACTTGGGTGCGGTCGTTGACTTATTTGACCAGGGGAAACTGCTTGAGATACGCACGTACACACAAAAGTTCACCAACAATCCGAATGAGAAGTTCATGCTGATGATTCTCGGCTCACAGGCTAAGTTGGAAAACGATCAAAAGATCATCAACGTGAAGCGCGGTCTCCGAGCACGCTGCGAAATGGGCTGGAGACCGAGCACACCACCGACCGGCTACCTGAGCGAAAAGCATGTCGACAAGAAATGTCAGGTGCGGCTTGATCCGAAGCGTTCCATAATCATACGGCAAGTGTTCGAGAAGGTTGGAAACGACAGATGGAGCGGCAGACAAACATACAAGTGGCTCATCAAGACTGGATTCAAAACTAAGACTGGCAAGAAATTCTCACTCTCGAATCTGTATCTGTTACTACGCAGTACCTTCTACTACGGAGAATTTGAGTATCCCGTGGGGAGTGGTAACTGGTACCAGGGCAAGCACGAGCCCATCATCACCAAAGAACTCTACGAAAAAGTTCAGGTGCATATCCAAGAACAATACATACCGAAAACTGAGAGCAAGGAATTTGCCTTCACCAAGCTCATCAAGTGCGGCTATTGTGAATCGGGAATCACCGCTGACGAGAAATTCAAGAAACTGAAAGATGGCGGCGTGAACCGGCACGTCTATTACGTATGCACCAAAGCCAAAGACACTGACTGCAAGAACCAGTCGATCAACGAAACGAACCTGATCGAAGAGTTGACCCAGCTACTCGATGTCATCGATCTCGACGAGATCGGCATGAAAGCGAAGATTGAAGAAGAAATAACACGCTACAACAGATTCCGCACGGGCGTGCTTGGGATGAAAACCAAAGATCGCAATACCGCTATCGACGTGCGCAACTATGCCAAGTATCTCCTCAAGGAGGGAACGATCACCGAGAAGCGCGAGCTGCTATCGCGCCTCACAAGTAGACTCATGCTGAAAGACAGAAAGATTTTAATGCAGTAATTGAGTGCATACGAGAAATCACTCCGGTCCCGGAGTGATTTCTCGTTCGATTTCCTGTCGGGGCGGGTCTTTAGGAGTCGAACCGCGCATCAAAAAATGCCATTAAAACAGGACCCGGCTCGGTCACTTGAATTGTCACTAGCTTGTGCCCTCGTCAGGAATCGAACCTGAATCAGCTCGTTAGGAGTGAGCCGTTCTATCCATTGAACTACGGGGGCCGTATCTCACATACTAGCAACAAGTTCTTTCTTTAAGCAATGAAAGAGTTTTAACAAATATCCGCCCTGCCGTACAGTAATTCTACACATACCATACGTGGTCTTACTTTTATTATGCTGATCATTATGGTTAATGCGAACATATTTCAAGGGAAAGCCTGTTATGCTCGCCCAGTACTTCTGGCACTCGCTCGGTTTCATCGGTATGGAGGTACGGACCAAAATATCTATTCGTTCGTCCGCGACATGCAAAAATTTCTTTAAAAAACGTAAGAAGATCCGAATCATGTCTGGATCGGTATTTGTAAATACAAAGCTGCTCTTGGTTCCCTCGGCCCAATATAAAGCGATGAACAAGATTGCCCATGTGTTCGCATGTGCCAAGGAAAAATCCCTGAGAATGCCTTGTGCTTCGTGTTCTGCGCGTATCCATTCATCTTTACTCCGCTTTCTGCTTGTGCCCTTTCGCGCTCGTAATATGGATTCCTTGTCTTGGGAAAGCTTTATTGTATGCACATGGTGCCAAATAGTGGTTTTACCTCTGCCATACTTTTTTGCCAAGTCCGTGATAGACATTCCGTCTCTTCTGTCCTCCTTGATCTGATCGCGAACCTCTGCGGAAAGCCATCGCATCACAATAATGTAACATCAGAATGAGTCCTAGTTTAGATTTCTAGGTTCTAAATCTGTGGAAAACAAAAATACCCTGAATCACTCGTCCGCCTCTCACTACAGCCCGAGCGCTTCGCGCAATTGATCTTCATCAAAGCCAATGATCATTTCGTCACCAATATAGATGACGGGAACGCCCATCTGCCCGCTTTTTTCAATCATTTCGTTACGCTTCTCGATATCAGTTGATACATCGTAGTCGGTGAATTTCACTTTGTTTGCGGTAAAAAATTCTTTCGCCATGTGGCAAAAGTGGCAGGTCGGCGTGCTATAAATCACTACGTTCGGATTGCTCATACGATATATCGATGATGATTAATGGAGAGAGTATACCACATCTGGTATGATGGCTATGCACATCACCAATGCGGGACTAGTTAAGTGGTATAACGAGTCCTTCCCAAGGATTAGTTGGGGGTTCGATTCCCCCGTCCCGCACAAAAACAAGGAGCACAATGCGCAGCATTGGTGACTATGTTTTTGTAGCTGGAGGCAGGAATCGAAAGGCGGAGGCGCAGGGACCCGCGGAGCGAAGCGGAGTGGGAACGCCGAGCCGGGGTCGAGGAAATTTTGTGTAACAAAAATTATCCGTGACCGATTCCCCCGTCCCGCACAAAAATTACTGCCCGAAAAGATGCCACGGAGCAAGTGGGATAAGGCGCTTCCAGGTGGAGGCAGTGCGCAAATCCATTGCTTCTTCCTCATCCTTTTTATCGCGATCAACAAGAACGATGACCCCTTCCCCCTCTTTTGCCATATCAAATTGCTGCCGCAGCGATGCCTCGATACCCTCATCGCTACGCAGGCGCACAATATCAGACCGGAGCGATGCTTCACGTGCCTGAATATCCGCAAGCTCGCGCTCGGCTTGCGCACGCCCCGCATACGTCTCGCGCTCCTTTTGATACATGCCCCAGACGCCCTCAAGGAGAGCTAGAGCCACCAGCAAAAGCGCCACCGTGAAAAGCCGCAGCGAAAGTATATAGAATGGGCGACGACGTTGCTCAAGTTCCCGCATACGTTATAATCGTAGCATAGTAAGTGTAATGTGATTTCTATGAGCTTTCTTTTTCATCATCGAACCCGCAAAATAGTGAAGTATGTCTGGATGGTCGTTGCCGTCCTTATCATCATTTCCATGGTGATCTTCTTCACTCCAGGTCTGCTCACCTTCTAACGCTGGGCAAAAAACCGACCGACCCCTTGCGGGAATCGGTCGATTGCTCCATTCGAAGGTCTCACTTGCTGGGCTTGAAAAGCCCGAGCTTAGCAGTGAAACCGATGAGGACGGAGGCGAGAGCGGCGCATGAAGTTGCGCCGATTTTGTCCTCTGCGGCAAAATACCAGCCCCCTAGGGATAGCGTGACGGCTATGACTCCCCAGGTTTCCTTGGGCATGTTTTGTGCCCCTTTCTGCCAGACCTCCTTTGGGTCTGAGCCAGCAGGTCCCATAAAGGACCTAGTGGCTCAGACTCACCTTGGTAATTATAGCACACAATGTGCCAGTTTGTCAATATCACGCAGTGGTTCGGTAGTTTGGAACAATCTGGAGTTTGGTTAAAATCGATGAGATGCGAGGCGCGGTCGAGACGACGCGGGAGGCGTATTGAAAATACGATGACTGCGGCGTCGAGTAGCCGCAACGAAGCAGATCGCGATTTTCACCGAACTCTACTCCTCTCGCATGACTTTGAGAAACACCTCGTGAGGAATATTTACCTTCCCTCCCCCTAATTCCTGCCGGCGCTTTTTGCCTTTCTTTTGCTTCTCCAAAAGCTTCATTTTGCGCGTGACATCGCCACCATACAAATAGCCAGTGACATCTTTGCGGCGCGCGGATTTGCGTCGTGCAGCGATAATGCGCCCCATGGATTTTGCCTGAATCTTGAGCACAAAGAGTTGCTGCGGAAGTAGTTTTTCCAATCGCTCCACCATCGCTTCGGCTTCTTCCTGCACACGCCGCTTTGAAACAATGCGCGCAAACGCTGCCATGGGTTCATCAGACACAAGAATATCAAGCCGAACAACTTCCGCATCACGCATGCCAATGAGCTCGTATGAAAGCGAGGCAAATCCTGAAGAGACATTTTTAAGCTTGTCAAAAAAGCCGCGCATGAGCTCGCGCAGGGGCATCACCGCATCGACGCGCACACGCCCATCGGGCAGCGTGTCTGTCTTTTCAGTTGTTGCCTCGTGTTCATACAAGAGCTGCACAATGCCGCCAAGTGATTCCCCTGGGGTAAAAATGGAAATGCGCGCCCACTGCTCGCGAATGAGTGTGACGGAGCCGTCATCCGGGAATCTTGCTGGTGAATATACGTATTCGATGGCGCCGTTCGTGCGTGTGATTTCATACACCGTGGTCGGCATGGTCACCACCAATTCAAGATTGAACTCGCGGCGCAGGCGCTCGGTGATAATTTCAAGGTGGAGCATCCCCAGGAATCCGCAGCGATAACCGCGCCCCATAATGCCGGATTGCTCTTCTTCGTATGAAATAGACGAGTCCGATAAGCGTAGGCGCTCAAGCGATTGCCTGAGCAGCACAAAATCATCCTGTGATTCAGGGTATATGCTCGCCCAGATGACGGGCGTTGGCTGTTTGTAGCCCTCGAGCGCAGGAGCGGGGTTGCGTGCGAGCGTCACCGTATCGCCCACCGAAGCGACACCCGGTCGCTTGATACCCGTCACCACATACCCGATTTCGCCTGCACTGATTGTTTCAACTGCTCGCTCACCAGGAGACATCACACCCACTTCAAGCGCGATAAACTGCTCACCCGAGGCGTTGAAGGTAAATTTTTCGCCCTTGCGCATATCACCATCGAACACGCGTGTATAAATAATGACGCCGCGATGATCCGAATAGGCAAAATCGAAAATGAGCGCGCGCGTACCCGTTTCCGAAGCGCGCGGCGGTGGGACGAGCTCCACGATAATGTCGAGTAGCTTTTCAATCCCCTCGCCTGTCTTTCCCGATGTGAGCAAAATGTCTTCTTCGTTGCACTGCAATAAGAGCGCCATCTCGCTGCGCACATCATCGACACGCGCGTGCTGCGCGTCGATTTTCGAGAGTACGGGAATGATGACGAGCCCCAGCTGCTGCGCCTGCGAAAGCACCGAGAGCGTCTGCGCCTGCACTCCTTGTGTCGCATCAACAAGCAGCACCACACCCTCGACCGCCGAAAGCGCGCGCGAGACTTCATAGGAAAAATCCACATGCCCCGGCGTATCGATAAGATTGATGATGTACGACGTGGCATCCTTTTTCCATTCCATGCGCACGGGTTTCATTTTGATAGTGATGCCGCGCTCACGCTCAAGCTCCATGCGATCGAGCACCTGATCCTTCATGGAGCGTTTTTCAATGGTGTGCGTCAACTCAAGCATTCTGTCTGCCAGAGTGCTTTTTCCGTGATCAATGTGGGCGATGATCGAGAAGTTTCTGATGTGCATCATGTTGTTATGGTCTCCTCAGCAGACTGCACCGGGGCGATATTTCGCGGGCGACGTGTGAATGTCGCTGCCGCTTCATAAAACTCGGGACTGCCGAAGAGCCAGTACACCGTACCAGCCCCCAGCAATCCCACAAGCCCTGCGGTAAAACCATGATATACAACCATCGCAAGCGTAGTTGCGGGACCAATAGCGCCAAGATAATTGAGTGCGGCATATGCAAGCACGCCGGCAAGCGCTGCGGCGGTGGTACTCTCCCAGAAAATGCGTGATACACGCCTGACGAAGCCTCCAAAATGGCGCTCAAAAAGCATGACGAACGCCAGTGCTCCCAGCACGGTCGCAATCGAGCTTGCAAGCGGCAACATCAGCACGGCGGTCCCCGGAACATCCTCAACGCGCATGAGTGCTTCGAGAAATAAGCTGAGCCCCTGCCCTATCGGCGACACTAAAAAAACAGCGAGGGCAACCGCGAGCGCGCTTGAAGCAGTCGCTACCGCAAGCGGCATGTATGAACGTCCGGCAGCATAATACGCACGGATAATGAGCAGTGAGAAAGCGCTTGCCGCAAGCGCGACACAAAACAGGGCGAAGGACGCCGCCGTCAGGCGCGTGTCAGTCCAATCAAATGCACCAGATCCAAGCACGACGCGCACGATGTGTGCGCGCAACACGATCATGAGCGCAATCATGGGCATCGTCCAAAAGAGAATGTGCCGGCTTGCGGATGCAACCTGCGCCACGAATGATTCGATATTGCCCTCAGACACCATCCGCGCAAGCGTTGGAAATGCTGCAACAGAATAACTTGCCCCGATCACTGCAATAGGCACCGATTGCAAATTATACGCAAACATAAATACCGATATCGCTCCCACGCCGAGTGTCCCTGCTATGATGACGAGCGACAATTGCACCAATTGACTCATACCGAGCGCGAGCGTGCGCGGCAACGAAACAAGCATCGTCGTGAGCAGCTCGGTGGCATTACTGATGCGTGGCACAGTAATGAAAAACCCTTTCCGAATGGCACTGGGCAATTGGATACCCGCATGCAGCAGTGCTCCGACAACAACTCCCCACGCGAGTCCTGCTGGTCCAATCAGCGGATAGAATGCCGCCAATCCGAGAATGATGCCGGCATTGTATAGGACGGGTGCCATTGCATAGAGCAAATATTGCTTATGTGTCTGCGTGATTGCAGCAAGAATATTTGAGAACCCCAGCAACACCGGTTGCAAAAGCAAAATGCGACTGAGTGTAATAAGCCCTTCAGACACCCCGCCAACTTCCGGGAACAGCATGTTCATCAGGAGGGGCATCGCCACATAGGCAACAGCTGAAACGCATACCATCATCACGCCAAAACCCGTAGCAATGGTGTTTATGTATGTTCGCTGGTCTTCTTCGGTGCGCACAGACAGCGCAGGAATGAGTACGTATGCAGAAAACAACGACGCAACAAGCACGAAGATAAGATCAGGTACACGAAATGCTGCGTAGTACGTATCCAGCACACTGCCCGCACCAAAACTATGCGCAAACAAGCGATCTCGCAGCAGCGCGAGCAACGATGAGAGTAAAGCGGATGCTCCTAACACGTACGCTGCAGCATGCAAGCCATCAACTTCGCGGCCTAAAAACCTCTTGATCATAGCGTTTCAGACCGTGCTCCAGGAATTATTTTTTCTTGCTGTCTTCTTCGCTCACCGGGGCAGGAGCGGGTGCACTTTTTAGATCTGTGAGGGTCTTGATAGCGGCTTCTACTTGAGTATTTCCAGGATTCAGTTCCTGCACGCGTTGCATCACTCTAATTGCATCATCAAGTCGGTTCAGTGACGCATATGTTGAGCTCAAGAGATACAGCGCATTCGCATAACTTCCGTTAAGCGACACGGCCTGCCCAAGAGCTGTTGCAGCATCCTGGAATCTGCTTGCCTGGAAAAGTAGCGCACCGAATTGGAACCATGCCACCGGCTCCTGCGGAGCTGCGAGAGCGGTTGCCTGTGCTGCAGCAAGCGCCGCGTCGCCATTACCTCGCACCACCTCAAGCTGCGTCAGCATAAAGAGTGCTTCAGCGTAATTTGGCTTGATGGCGAGCGCCTGGCGAAGATGCGATTCGGTTGCTGCAATATCATTTTTCACGGCAGCAAGCTGCGCGAGCCGCACGTGGAAGAATGGGTTCGTCGGATTTTCCTTTATAGCGCTTTCGTATGCTTTCTGTGCATTTTCATATGCGCCGGGAATTTCCGCTCCGACGAGCTGCTCATAGATGCGCGCAAGCGCGAGCCAATTCTGGTAATTGCCTGCATTTTGTGACACCGCAGTGAGCCCGTGCTGAATTGCCGTCGAGATGGTGTTGGTGAGCTCAGTGCGCACTTTTTCAACGTCTGGGCTTGTCGATGCGGCGAGCGCCGTTATCTGCAAAATGCCAAGCTCAAGCGCGGCGCGATGCGCACGGTCGTTGCCGCTGTCGATACGCACTGCGGTATCAAGTAACGCCTGCGCTTGCTGCATATTTTGCGTCTGGTTATATGCCGTAACGCTTCTGTTGACGTACATGTCCGCGAGCAATGTGCGCCCCATAATGCCTGAAATGATGAGTGCAATGAGCGCGATCGCGATGAGAAAGACTGACCACACAAAACCCAATCTCGGCACATCGCTTACCGTGCGCACATATACGGGTACGCTACCGGCATACATGCCCCACCCGACGAGCGCGCCAGTGAGCAAAAATGCTAGCGAGACCACCACAATTCCCGGTGCATAGACAATACTTAATACCCAGAGATATGCCGTGGCGCCAACGAGCGACATGACAAACGGGTGGATGTCGGATGAACTGCGTACAAGCGCTTTGACGCTCTCGTATACCACACTCAATAGAAAGAATATCCATGCAAGTGCAGCAAGAAGACCCACGGTCACAATCGAAGTCGGAATGAAGCCTATACCCTGCGCAAAATCAGCGTTCCAAAATGCCGTCTCGTTCACGCCGGATGGCTTGTAGAGACCCCACTGGCGGATGAAGGTGTTGGGACCGGATCCAAAAAGTACATTTTTGCCCTCGAGTGTCTGAGCGGCAACGGAGAATGTCCCTCCCCAAGACGGACGCACCTCGACATACGTGATGCGGATTTTTTCAGGCAGACTGTCGTGAATTTGGGTGCCCATGACCGCAAACAAAATTGAGATCACGCCAAGCGCAATAAACGGGAGCAGACTCATGACCTGCAATCCCATGCGCTGCCCTTCGGGATTGGTGCGCATTGCCCGCAGAATCAAATACGCAAGTGCCACAGTCGAGAGTATCGCCAATCCCACCCATACATCGAATGTGTTGACGATGACGAGCTCAATCACGGCAAGTACTGCCGCTACACGCAACAGCCAGCGCGTCGTGGCGCTCATTTCGTGTGCGGGATTTGAAAGCATCGCGGTTGCAAAAAATGCGGCAAGACCGAGAAAGATGCCGAGGTCATGCCAGCTGCCGACGATACTTGATGATGAGCTGCCAAACAGGCCTCCGAAACTCAAGAAATCCGCTCCGAAAATGATGCGAGCAAGCTGGAATAGCATCACCAGCCCCGCACTGATCAGGAACGCGTACTGCACGCGCACGAGCTCCGCGCGACCACGAAACGCAAGCGCGGAAAGTATCACGAGAGCCACCCAGAAAAACATGATGGCAACAGTGTGCGGCTCAATACCGGCGCCTAAGAGCGATGAGCGCGATGCCCCCGTCGCGAGCGCGGATACAAGATAGGAAATTGGAAGCAACAGCGCGGAAAACACTACCCAACTTTT
Organism: uncultured Candidatus Saccharibacteria bacterium; assembly: GCA_964462785.1. Taxonomy (GTDB): domain Bacteria; phylum Patescibacteriota; class Minisyncoccia; order Phycocordibacterales; family UBA2100; genus JACQKA01. Next base: position 47,892 of record CAYWZA010000006.1, read on the forward strand.
TGGGAGCGCGAGTGTTCCCTCGAGAAAACGCGCGAGCATAAACGCGATGATGCCGATGCCGGTGCACAATACTAAAAACCCCACCTTTGCGTGCGGCAATGTTGCCCATGGCATTGGTAGAAATGCAATCGGCAATACTATGACTAAACCAATGAAGAGCGTCCTGTACACCTTTTCTAAAAATAGACCTAATGCGTGCATACTAAAAATACTTAGACCGATAATAATGGTCTGTACAGTATACCCCCACACGCAACCTGTGTACAAAGTTGATGTGGGGAGATTGCAAAAGAAATCCTCCCCCAAGGGGATTGCGTTTTGCCGCCAATCGTTTCACTCTTAGAGACTGTCTTGAATCTCGTGGTACCCGCTCTGAAAAATGCAGGTTTTTGAGCGAAAAACGAGTCGGAGCACGAAGTGCAGCCTAAGCTGCATTGAGTGCGAGACGAGGTTTTGCAGCCAAAAACATAGCATTTTCAGAGCGGGGGAAGATTCAAGACAGTCTCTCAGGCAAAACGGGAACTATTCGGGCTCTTTCTTGACTCGCTTGCTTGCACCTATATTTGCAATATAGGTTGGCTGCGCTCGCAAAAAAGAGCCCTATTCGGGCTCTTTCTTGACTCGCTTGCTTGCACCTATAAGCCGGGTTCTGTCCGGAGATTTTACTCTCCTGTACAGCCATTCATCTGGGAGTGCTGTTGCCAGCACCCTCAAGCGGTACGAATCAATCTTTCGATTGAAGCACGACCTTGCATGGGGGTAAGGATTTTGCCGTTTCACCTGCATGTTGCCATGCAAATATTCCACGGGGGAATCTCGTTCCTTTCGGATTGAGCGTCACTGCTCGCACCTCTCGTCTTGCGACGTGCGGGTGTTACCCGCTACCTTTCTGCCCGCTTGCGCGAGCCCATGCCCGGACTTTCCTCTATACGCGTATGCGCACAGCGGCTGTCCAGTGCAAGCTATATACATTATACCACTGACATCTCTAATTTCAATCTTTGGGTACCTATCCCCTCACAACACGTACCCCGAAAAAGGGGATAGCCCTCTTTTATGAATGGTGAAAAAGAGTATTATTGCGGAATGGAAAGCTATAAGTTCCACCTCTCTTTTAAGGGGCAGTTGGTGGAAAATAGCGTTGATGCCTTTGATGTCGCAAACACTATCCTTGCTACCAGCTATGCCCTGCAAGAAGTCGCTTCTATAAAACTAGGCGAGGAAGTTTCTAGGAATCTACACCTCAACATCAACGCTTTCAAGGAGGGCTCGCTGAAAAGCCAATTCCTCTATTATCTTGGGACGGCGGTTACCACAGCACCGTTGCTGGCTTCTGTTGCTGGAGACGTTATCAGCGCCAGCAAAACAGTGCTGGACGGTTTTGAGATGTTTTCTAGGGTAAGGAAAGCCTTGAAAGGTAAACCGCCTGAATCTGTTAAGGCGCTTGGGGACGGTACTGTGCAGATAAATATTGCTGATGCGCATGCGCCAATCATAATAAACATGTCCGATTTCAGGCTTCTCCAAAGTGAAACTATGGCAAAGAACGTTGCAAAGGCAACACAACCTCTGCGAGATAAAGAATCTCTCCTTGATGAGCTTTCATTGATTGGAGAGACACACAAGGACTTTAATGTTTCAATAAACAAAGAGGAGGCACCGTATTTTGAGCCGGCCACCACCTTTCAGACACTTCCCGAAGTGCGATACAGAGGTGAAGTAACCAAGCTGGACTCAAAAGTTCGGAGCGGTTATATGTCAATCGGTTCTCGGCGCATTCCGTTTACTTACCCCACAACACTTTCACAGGAGAAGTATATAATCCTTGCAGAATCCTTAAAGCAACACCTCCAAATCGTTCTCATAGGTGAAGTTACTATGGACTACGAATCAAACCCAAAGAGTATCCTTGTGTCTGATGTTGAGTCAGAAATTAGCCTCTTCTAAATATATGTCCGATGAACGCGAACGTTTCCACAAACTGCTAGGCAGGGCTATATCGCCGCCCTCACGAGCAAAGTTTGGAAGCACAAAGCCGAAGAAAGGCGGTGGTTATAGCGGAAAGCAAACTCGTTCACATAAGCCTGCAAATGCTGGGGGGAAACGAAGTGGTAAGTCCCGCGTATAGAGCGCTTGAACTGTCCCCAGAAGCCCTCAATGGTGTTGGTGTTTTGTCCTTTCCACGAATAGTGGAACTTGCCATGCTTCACGCGTGAGTGGCGGAATCCGTTGTCTAGGTGGTTGAGCCTGTCATAGCCACGGTATTCGTCAGTAACGATGTGTGAGCCACGCTCCACGTTTTCCTTAATGACTGGGAGTACGTTTTCAATACGGCGGTTAGGCATGGTCTGTAGGCGGATGTTTCCCTTGCGCTCTACCATGCCGAGAATTGCCTGCTTGTTTTTGTACGCCTCTTTGTGATTGCCTCCCTTTCCGTAGAAAGTCTCGTCTATCTCCACGGCACCCATGAGTGGGTTCTTGCCCTGCTCCATGAGTTTGCGTATCTGTGAGCCAATGCGCCATGCGGTCTTGTAGGTTACGCCGAAGTGCCTCTGTAACTCTTTAGCGGAGACACCGTTCTTGGAGACAGAGAAAAGGTAGATAGCCTCAAACCAGACCGTGAGAGGGGTGGAGGACTTCTCAAAGATAGTGCCAGCGAGGGGGTGTATCTGGTGCCCCGCAGGGTTGGCGTAGCACTTGCGCCCCGTTACGCGGGAATACTGCATAGCCTTGGGGTGCTTGGCGCGGAATATGAAGTCTAGGCAGACATCATCCGTTGGAAACTCCTTCCTCAAATCAGTTACCGTGTATTTCATACCCCTTTTAAATAATTACCCTTTAATACGTCCATCCTAGCAAAAGGGCTACTTGTTGTCAAGGGATAGGTACCAATCTTTGAGAAAAAAGTGAGCCCCAAGCGGAATTGGATTCCACCAGGGGCTCGAGTTGGCAACAACGAACTACACTGTCGCCACTATCTGATTTTCTTGTAGAAAATCGAGATGGTGGTTCTGCGCGTTATGCGACCGCTTTGCGATTGCAGGACGCGCGAGACTGCGGCTTTGTTGTGGTTCTGACTAAGCCAGGTGTTGACATCGTTCTGCAGCCCGACCTCGTCATCTGTTCTTTGAAAGATCACGACTTGCTCTACTCCCAGAGCAACTTCCACCTGCTCGAGTTGCTGCTGGGCAGTTGCTTCGGCAGTGGCAGTAGAACCATTGTCGCAACCAGCGACAATGAGCGGGAGCACGAGAAGCGCGACCGGAAGAACTGTTTGCCTGATTTTCATCAGAATCTCCTTCTTTTTGGTTTAGAAATATACTTTCGAGCCGACATGACCCGATATAATAATAGCACACCTGCGAGTGAAGTCAAGTGCGGCGAGATGACCGCGGAGGAAAATTGGGGTGCAGTGTACTCTAAGCTGCAGGAGCTTCCTCTGTTTTTGCCTCCTCTGCAGGTGCGGCTGGCGCCTCTTCTTTAGGGGCGTTTTTTGCTGCTTCGGCTGCTGCCTTATCTGCAGCCTCTTTTTGCGCTGCGGCGAGGCGATCGATGACCTTTCTCTTTGGAAGTACGTTGATTTTAGGCTTTTTTAACACACCTGCAGACACGAGCATATTGTGCATAGTCTCCGACGGCTTGGCGCCCTGCGACATCCAGTAATTGATGCGCTCAGTATCGAGTACGCGCTCTTTTGTCTTGGGGCTGTAGGAACCGAGCTTCTCAAGATACTTCCCCGCCTTAGGACCAATAGTGTGCTCGCAAACCACCACGCGAAAATGCGGGTCTTTGTTGCGGCCGGTGCGCTGCAAACGAATAACTAACATGTCGGGATACTATATACAAAAGCCAAAAAAAGTCAAAATGTGTTAGAGTGCTGTAGTGAAAGATACGACGGTCATTCAGGGTATTATCGACGTCACCAGAAAGGGTGTCGGGTATGTCGCGCACGAAAAACACGACACTGACATTGAAATCGCACCGGAAGATCTCAATACTGCACTCAATGGCGATGAAGCTGAGGTGGAAATCGTTTCATTTGCCCGCCCCGGAGCGCAGGTGCGCCGCGGCGGCAGACCCTCCCGACCGCAACGCACCCGCGGGCGCGTGCTGCGCGTCATCACGCGCGCAACGGAAGAATTCGTTGGCACGCTCGATGAGAGTGAATCAGGCGCATTTGTATTGCGCCCCGATGATCCGCGGCTGTATGCAAAAATTCGGATCGCGCGCGATGCGGTCAAAGTTGCCGCGACGGGAGACAAAGTCATCGTCCGCATCGCGCGCTGGCAGAGCGCGCGCGTCGACCCAATCGGTGAAGTTATCCGCACACTCGGTCGCGCCGGCGTACACGAAACAGAGATGCAGGCGGCACTCGCGGTGCATGGTTTCGTGCCTGAGTTCCCTGTCGAGGTGACGCGCGAAGCCCAAGAGCTCGAACATCACCGCGAAATCCCTGCACAAGAAATTGCCGCACGTCGTGACTTCCGCGCCATACCTACTTTTACCATCGACCCGAAAGACGCTAAGGATTTTGACGATGCCATCTCGGTGCGCACGCTCGAAAATGGTGATTATGAGATTGGTGTGCACATTGCCGATGTCACACACTACGTCCGTCCGCACACCGCGATAGATAGAGAGGCGGAGCGCCGCGGCACATCTGTCTATCTTGTCGATCGCACCATTCCCATGCTCCCCGAGGTGCTCTCGAACGACCTCTGCTCGCTCAAACCCGACGTTGATCGCCTCGCCTTTTCCGCCGTCTTTATCATGGACGACAACGCGCATATAAAAGAACGCTGGTTTGGTCGCGCAGTCATTCATTCGCATCGCCGCTTTACCTATGAGGATGCGCAACAGGTGCTTAATAAAAATGACGGACAGTTTAAAGATGAGCTCAAGCTTCTTGAGCGTCTCGGACATAAGCTCCGCGCGAAACGCACGCACGAGGGTGCACTTTCATTTGATACACCCGAGGTGCGCTTTGAGCTCGCGCCCGATGGGAAGCCCATCCGCGCATTTGTAAAAGAACGCGTTGAGACCATGCGCATCGTCGAAGATTTTATGTTGCTGGCGAATCAGGAAGTCGCGACACACATCGCCAAGCTCTCGAAGGACAAAAACATACAGTACGCATTCATCTATCGTGTGCACGATACGCCTGACCCCGATCGCATCGAGGAGATCCGTATTTTCCTGCGCGCCATCGGGCACGATTTAGGTGATGGTAAACGCGACACCATCGCTTCAAAAGACATCAACAAATTGCTCGCCGATATCAAGGGCAAACCGGAAGAGATGATGGTGCAAATGGCAACGCTGCGCTCGATGGCAAAAGCCGTATACACACACAAAAACATCGGGCACTTTTCACTCGCGTTCGGTCACTACACACACTTCACATCCCCCATCCGCCGCTATCCGGATATGATTGCCCATCGCTTACTTGCGCATCACCTCGCAGGGCAGCCGGTTTCCCGTGAGGAAGTCGTCCGCTATCAGCGTGCTGCCATCACCTCGAGCGAGCGCGAAGTCGCAGCAGTCGAAGCCGAGCGCGACTCCACGAAATACAAGCAGGTGGAATACATGAGCGAGCGCGTGGGGCAGACATTTAACGGCACCATCACCGGCGTCACCGAGCACGGGCTGTTCGTCGCGGAAGTGGATACGCGCGCGGAAGGATTCATGCATGTCTCCGCACTTGCCGACGACTACTACACACTCGATGAGCGCACCTATTCACTCATCGGCAGAAAGAAAAAAATGAAATACCGCCTCGGCGACCCCGTGCGCATCACCCTCGTCGGCGCCGATCTCGCGCTGCGCCAGCTTTCGTGGAAACTTGCGTAATTTGAAATACATGTCAGGATGCGCACAGACGGAATCATCGAACGACCATCAGGAGAGTCTCATGACCACACGTGCGGTCTATTTCTGGCTAGCTTTTGGTTCAATACTCGGCTTCATTTGTGGGGTGTTCCTAGGAGCTGGTCTACTCGCGATATCGAATCATTCATTTGTATCTCCGGAGCACGCCAACGAAGGCGTCGCCAAGGGATACAAAATTCAGAATGAGCTCGAATGGACGTGCATCGAAAGAGACAGCTATGCCTGTCTGCTCGAAGAAGCGCAAATCCCCAGCAGACCTGTTTTGTGCTATAGGTATTCTGGCGAGATTTCTATACATCAGTACTTATCCTGCGTCTATGTTCCGCTCGCAGAGCAATAACCCCCACCGCGCGTCTCTGACGCGCGGTTGTTCTTTTACATCACTGCACCACCGTTCGAGTAAATTACACATATGTGTAATTTACTCGAAGCTAGTTCAACAAGTAAGTGCAACACTTTGAGATAATCAAAGTGCATGAAATA
>CAYWZA010000007.1:0-52228 GCA_964462785.1 uncultured Candidatus Saccharibacteria bacterium
TTTCATGCACTTTGATTATCTCAAAGTGTTGCACTTACTTGTTGAACTAGCTGTATTGCTCTTATATTTGGCATGTTGTATAATATAAGAAGATAGCAGCAACGGGAGTATCAAGCATGAAGATAGGCTCTTTGGTCTCAGTATTCGTTCTGGCGCTTTTAGTCGGCATGAGCCCACCTGCCCTAGCCGGCGATTTCTCCGATCGCGTACAATCGGACACCTCATTCATCGCCAAAGCGGAGCCGGTGGAAACGCTTTCTAATTTTGTGGGGGCTCCGTATTTCACTCGCGGGTCGCTCACCATAGCGCTTTCAGAAGCGCGAAAGGTCGAGGTCACTATCCTTCGAGGGCAGATGTTTGCCGAAGAAGGCAGCATCATCGAAATTCACTTCAACGCGGAAGGCGGAAGCATAAAATTTCTTGATGTTGATGGTGATGGAAGGCTGGATGGGTTTATGTCAGCGCCCAGCCTCCCCGTCGAGATTGAATCGCTACCGAATAGTCCTGAGGCGGGCATAGAAATGTACGCGCAGCTTCTCGTGGAAATCGAAAAGCTTCTCGGGACGAGTCTCTAGGAGGTGCGAAGATAGGTGGCGGCAGCTATGTTTAGCTGCCGCCATTTTTTATGCAGCAAATTTGAGTATTACAAATACTCGAGCGGATCGAGATAGGCGTTGAGCGGAGCGACTGGAATCACTGCGTTTGCGCAGGCGGTTTTTTGCTTCACATCACCGAGGCGTTTTAATTGCACGGCATCACTTACATACACGCCGTAATGAAGGTGCGGACCAGTTGAGTATCCAGTATTGCCGCTATTCCCTATCACATCACCCGTGGAGACTGCGGCGCCTTCAGAGACGGCAATATACGAGAGGTGTGCGTATAGCGTGGAGAGTCCGTTCGCGTGCCGGATAAGCACCCATTTGCCATAGGAATAACAGCCGCGATAGATATCGGTATTGCCGGTGCCAATGACGGTGCCAGAGAGTGATGCGAAGACGGGAGTGCCAAGTGAAGCGCGGAAGTCGATGCCATTATGACCCTTGCCGTTGTATGCCCCAGATTTTGCGAAAGCGGTATCGCCAAATTTCTGTGTGATAAATACGTTTGCAAGCGGCCATGCCAGGATTCCCTTCCCCGCTGACGGAATGCGCGAGGGATCAAAGGTAAATGAAAGTTCTGATTCGAGCGAGCGCAGCGCTGCTTCAAATTCTTCTTTTGCCGCACGCTTTTCTGCAAGCAATTTTTGATATGAAGACTCAGTTTGTTTGGTGGTCTTGAGTAAGTTGTTTTTCTCGCGCTGTGTGATGTCGAGTCCGCGTTTTTCTGCCACGAGGGTGTTTTGGTGTGCGATACGTTCGGCACGGCGCGCGTCCGACTCCTTACGAGTTTCAGTAAGTGATGTTCGGCGTAGATCGAGCTCGTCTACACGCGCTTGCACGTTGAAGTTTATTTGCTCGACATCACTAATTTCGTCCCAAACGCTTTGCAGTGATTCGTTGTGCAAAAACGATTCAATCATCGACTGCTCTTCGAGCTCATGCATGTGCGTGAGCAGAGCTGCAAGTGATTGCTTGAGGGAATTGATGTGCGTTTCCGCATCGGCAATGTTGGTATCAAGTCGATCGATCTCCTTTTCCAGCGTCTCAATCTTTTTCATCTCAACTTGAATGTTGGCGCTCACCTTTTTGCGTGAAATGTCGATCTCGCGCACCGTACTTTCAAGAGTGCGTTTTTCTGTGTCGATTGCCGTCAACTCCTTTTCATATGCCGCAATCTCCGTTTCAAGCTCCTGAATCTTTTGCTCATGAGTGGTTATTTTTGACTTGATCTCCTCAGCTTCCTGAGCCGCTGTGTGCGCAGCAAAAAAGAGCGCGATGCCCACACCCAGCACAAGTACTGTAGACCTGTTCATTCCCCCAGTATAGCAAGCGCTGTCTCAATACGGCGGAGTGTTTCCTCACGACCCAGCATATGAGCGACAGTAAAGGGATCCGGTGATTTTTCCTGCCCGGTAAGCGCATAGCGCAGCGGCCAGAGCACACTGCCGCGGCCAGAGGCGTCAGCATAGGGCCATATGAGCGCCTTGATGCTGTCTGTGCTCTCCCACGCAGCGCCTTCGGGATTGCGGAGGAGCTCCTGCGTCTGCGTGAGGTGGCGCACTGCATCTGCTGCGCTCTCCCCTTTCCACGTAATTTTTGAAATGTCGAGTGTTGGGTTGGGCACAGACAGGAAAAAAAGCTCACCAGTATTGGAAAAAAGCTGAGCAACATCGCTCCACACCTCGGCGCGCTCGCGAAGGACGGGGATAATTTTTGCCACCGTAGCTGCGTCGGTAATGCCAATTTTCTGAAGTTCTGCCGTTGCGCGTGAAGAAAAATCAGCAGCAGGCATGCGCTTTATATATTCGCGGTTGAACCAGCGCAATTTCTGCTGATCAAACACGGCCCCGCTCTTTTGGATGCCCTCAAGAGAAAACTGCTGAATGAGTTCGTCCATTGAGAATATTTCTTGCGGCGTGCCCGGGTTCCAACCCAAGAGAGCGAGATAGTTGATAAGCGCTTCGGGCATGTACCCCTGCTCGCGGTACAAATCAATCGATGCTGCGTGTTTGCGCTTCGAAAGTTTTGACTTGTCAGGCGCTAAAATGAGCGGGAAATGACCATAGACAGGACGCGGTAGCCCGAGCGCCTCTTGAATAAGAATCTGCCGTGGCGTGTTTGAGATGTGCTCTTCGGCGCGCAGCACGTGGGTCACGCCAGCATCGCCGTCATCGGCAACCACCGCAAAGTGATACAGCGGATCGTCAATCGAACGCGCAATGACGAAATCACCGAGCTCAGTTGTATCGAAACTCACGGAGCCGCGGATAGCATCATCGAACGTAATTCTCGCGTTTGGATTTTTGAGACGCACCACCTCGACGGTGCGTGACGGATCGTCTTTCGCGGGTTCTTTGGAAATATACGCATGCCCGCTGTCGACAATTTTCTGCAAAAGATCGCGATGCCGGGGCAGGTGCTCGGACTGCACATAGCGCTCATCGGGGTTGAGTCCGCACCATGCAAAATCCTCCCAAATGGCATCCACCCACTCGGGCTTATTACGCTCCTTATCGGTGTCTTCAATGCGCACGAAATACGTCCCGCCGTGGTGCTTGGCGAACAGATAATTAAACAGCGCCGTCCGCACCGTGCCGATATGCATCCGACCGGTCGGGCTGGGGGCTATGCGTGTGCGAACTTTCTGCATCATTCTATTTTAGCGCTTAATACTGCTCTAGGGAAACAGACGGACCCCCCGGAGTAATGCTCACGAGGCCCCCTTGGGTGAGCGAAGTCGCCTCATCGGGGAGGTTAAGTAGTATGCTCCAGTGCGATATCGACGACGGCTTTGGCGATCTTTTTGGCGGCGTCGCGGCGGCAGAAGGCTTGGGCGGCGGTCTTCATGGCTTCCTGCGCTTCCTTGTCGCCCAGAATGCGCTCTATCTCTGCAACGAGAAGATGCGGAGTGAGATTTTGCTGTTCGATGACAATCGCGGCTCCCGAGCGAGCGTATGAGAATGCGTTTTTAATTTGATCATGCGACACATCGGCGGGGATGGGCACGAGGATTGCCGGTATGCCCCACGATGCGATTTCAAAAATGCTTCCGGAGCCTGCGCGGGAGATAATCAGATTTGTGACGCCGGCGGTCATGCGTAGCGCGAGGACGTTGAGAAGCCCGAAAGCGCGGTAGCGATTGTCATATTTTGTACTCTGCAAAATGAGACCCGACATGCCCTTCGCCTCTTCCAGGTTCGCCTTCCCCGTTTGGTGCACGACATTATATTTTTCGATGAGGAGCGGGAGCGCATCCATGATGACGTTATTGATGGATTGCGCACCTTGCGAGCCGCCGAGGACAAAAATCGTTGGGACGCTCGGATCGATTTTCAGAAATTCGTGACCGCCCTCGGTTGCCGGGTACTCGATCTCTTTGCGGATGGGGTGCCCGACGTGTGCAATCTTGCCGCGCACTTTTTCAGGAAATTTCATCGCTGCATCGGGGTGTGCCACAGCGATGTACTGTGCAAATTTCGAAGACCAGAGCGAGACAATTCCCGGCTCTGCATCGGCGTCGTAGATCACTACAGGAATATTTAAAATACGCGCGGCGACGAGTGTGGGAAATGCCGCATAGCCGCCGCTGCTCAGCACAACATCAGGATACAGGGAAAAAATCTGAGAAATTGCTCGAATAATGCCGATAGCCGTTTTGAAAAAATCAAAAATTGAAATTAAGGATGCATTGCGGCGCAATTTACCAGCCGGCGCGTCGAGGTGTGTGATGTCTGTCTCCATCAGCGCATCGTGATCAAACGGTGCGGGACCAAGATGCAGCAGCTCGGGCGTGATCAGCTTGCGTTCGGTCACATATTCGTGGATACGCTCGGCAACAGCAATGAGCGGATAGAAATGCCCGCCTGTTCCCCCGCCGGTGAGTACAATTTTCATGGAATTAATTAATATTAGTATAGCAACTTTCTTAGGGCTCCGTCAGACATCCTTCCAAGAGACCGCTCCAAGGCCGGCCTACGGCACTGCGTTTTGCAACCAATCGCTTCGCTCTTGGGCAAAACGGGAGCTTGGCCGGTCTTAGTCTCTTGGAAGGATGTCTGACTCCGCTTCATGCTCGTTTGGTGTGCCGGGAAATGTTGATGAGGATGCCTGCGCCAGCAAGCGCCACAAAAAGCGCCGTCCCCCCTTGGCTCATAAAGACGAGCGGAATACCGGTCAATGGCATGATTCCAAGCATTGCTGCCATGTTGAAAAATGATTGGGAGGCGATGTATGCGGTGATACCGACCGCTACGAGCCCGCCGAAATAATCAGGGGCGCGAATGCCGACTGAAAACCCGCGAAGCATAAATACAATGAACAGCATGACGGCAGAGACTGTGCCGACGAAGCCAAACTCTTCGCCCATGACTGCAAAAATAGAATCGCCTACCGGCTCGGGCAAGTATTGAAATTTCTGGATACTGCGCCCAAGACCCCGACCGGTGAGCTCGCCCGAGCCTATCGCAAGCAATGATTGGTGTGCCTGGTACGATGCTCCTTTGAGATCATTTGCTGGATGTATGAAGGTTTCGATACGATCGCGTACATAGCCATGCTGTGCAAACGCAGCTGCGGCGATGATTGCCCCCGCGATGATAAGCGTGCCGATGTGTCGCGCCGGTGCACCGGCGGCAAGAAACATGACGCCGGCGGTGATGAGCAGGACGCCCAGGGTGCCATGATCAGGCTGCAGGAGGAGGAGTATTGCAGGAATGCTCACAATCGCAATGAATCCCCCCAAGCCGTAATACCAACTTTCAATCTCGTTCTTGAAGTGGGTGAAGTATGCTGCAAGCGCAATGATGAGGGCGATTTTAAGCGGCTCGGATGGCTGGAGCGTGAGCGGTCCCACGTGGAGCCAGCGCTGAGAGCCACCGTGCGTCATGCCAATCACAGGCAGGAATACAAGTGCGGTGAGTATGAGCGCTGCAACAAATATATAGGGCGCGAGCGTGCGCCATATCCTATAGGGTATCCATGCGCACGCGAATAGAGCGATGCTGCCCAGCCCGAAGCCGAGCAAAAAATGATTTGCAACGATACTCGCAACAGAATTTCCCTCTCGTGCAAACAAGCCGAGCGATGCGGATGAAAACACAAGAAGACCAAAACAAAGGAGGCTCCCCAATGAGATTAGAAGTATGGTATCAGGATAGCCTTTTCCCCGCATAAGATGTTGCAATAGCTCGCATTACCTCACGCTCCTACGAGCGCAATAATGACCCCGAGAAAAGCAAACATGATAGCAAGAATCCAGTACCGCATGGTTACTTTGTATCCTGGCCAGCCGATCGCTTCGAAATGATGATGGAGCGGCGCGACGCGGAATAATTTTTTCCCACGAAAACGCTTTGACGCGATTTGCAGTATGTTTGATGCCACCGTGGTGACGAGCAAAAAGCCGATGATGGGCAAGACAGCAATGCCGATCCCCTCCCCCGGCGTGTCTGTCATGAAGGCGAGCACGGCAATGGTGAGTGTGAGCGCCATCGTGCCTGTTTCTGTCATGTAGAAGCGTGCAGGGGGGATATTGAACCACAAAAATGCGAGAATGCCTCCCAAGACTGCTGCAGAAAAAGCGGCGAGATTGATCTGATGTTGAGCAGTCGCAATGAGTGTGTATGAAGCAAATACAGCGGCAAAAATCCCGCCAGAAAGCCCGTCGATGCCGTCGATGACACCACTTGCATAGAGCGCGAGCGCAACGAGAATGAAAAACGGCACGATGAGCCAGCCGATATACAGCGGATCGCCGAATGGAATACCGATTGCAACAACGTCGAGCTTTGCATAAAACCAGTAGCCAATGAAGAGCGCAAGTGCAAAAATGACCACCAAACGATAGCGCAGTGGCATGCCCCGCCCTTCGCCGCGTACATCGAGATAATCGCTTGCAAACCCAACCCACGCACCAATCAGAAGCGTGGTGAGCGGAATCCAGGTTTGATCTCGTGAAAGAAAATCGAGTTTGAGTGTCGCGGCTGTCGGCCACCATTTTGCAAGCAGTGCAATGCCAAAGATAGTAATGAGGACACTCGCCCAGATGACGATGCCGCCCATGCGCGGTGTTTTCACTTCGCCATCCTTGTGCAGACGATTGAATTCAGTTGCTTCGTTGCCGTCGAGTGCTGTCTTCCCGGGGTTTTTCTTCCACACGCTATGTTTATAGAGATGGTAGGTAACGATGGGGGTGATACCAATTCCCACAATGAATGAAATGACCGCAGGGGCTATCACCTTTATCATGTCTACGGGCATATACGCTTATTATACAACAACTTGAGGTGTGCGGCACACCAGACAAAGGATGCTCAGGAGTCGTTTCTACAAGGTAGTGCGTGCAGCTTGGACGAGGGTTTTTATGTCCTCAAATCTGCCCTGCTGTGTTGAGCCAAGCACGACAACAATGATCGGGTGCCCTAAGCCTGCATCGAAGGCAACGGCGAGGTTGCCACCCGCGAGATCGGTGTAGCCGGTTTTCCCGCCGATGATACCGGGGATTTGCCCAAGTGCCTCGTTGGTGTTCACTGCCTCGTGCGTGATACCGCTCTCAGAGGTGAGGAGCATATCATCGCGCGTGGTGCCGTCGAGTATTGCCTGCTCGTGCAGCGCAAGGTGTGCAAGCAAGAGTGCCACGTCGTGGGCGGACGCGTATGCACCAGCCATGGAGGTGCTCTCATCCAGACCAGTCGGATTGACGAAAAACATGCTAGCAAGACCAAGCTCGCGCGCGCGACGATTCATGAGGAGCACCGCGCGGGTTGTCGATTCGTTGCTGAGCGCAAGTGCGAGCGCCTGTGCGCCATCGTTTGATGATGGAATAAGAGTTGCGTCGATGAGATCTTGGAGCGCCCATACTTCGCCCGCACGTAAGCCGGTATCACCCTCGGCGGTGAGCGCTTGCGACGTCACGGTGATCGCATCATCGCTCGGTAGCGTCTCGACAGCAATAAGCGCGAGCATGAGTTTGGTAAGGGATGCAAGCGGCAATTGAGCATCGGCATTTTTTGCAAAAAGTACTTTCCGCTGGTGTGCGTCATAGACGATCGCGGCACGCGCCGTGAGCGGCACATCGCCTATTGCAGCTGCAGCTGCTGCTTGCGATGCGCGTGCTGTGGTCAGGGTGTTTGTTGGGTTTGGCAGTGCGTCGGCAAACCAAAACGCTCCCGCAAACAACACAAGACACAATGCAGCTGCAATTGTTGCAGGCATTGGAAATGCCGGTCCGATTTCTCGTTCATGCGGAATTGTGACTGCGGATTGCTGCAGATTATTTTGCAATTGTGTTTGGGGGTCCATAGGGATTTATACAGTCTGCTGCTCCGCGGCGCTCTCTTTTGCGTGTTCGGCGTCGCGACGCTCAAGAAACTCTTTGATCGCTGCACGAAGTTCCGCAGCTTCAGGCAGAGCGTCGGCGCTCGAGATGCCGAGATGGGTTAAGAGATCAATAGTCGGTTGATAGACTCCCTCGCGGCTTTCCCCTTTTGTGCGCTCAATGAGTCCGCGTAAAAGGAGCGTGCGCATTGAGGAGTTTGAATTGACGCCGCGAATATAATCAATTTGTGAGCGTGTCGCCGGGCCTTGGTAGAGCAGAATGCTCAAGATCTCGAGCCCCGCCTGCCCGATTTCTCGCTCCTCCGGATCACCCACAAGCGGACGCACTTTTTCTTCAAGCAGCGCGGGGACGGCAAGTGCAGCCGTGGTTTCACTGCGAATGAGGGTGACGCCATGGGTCAGGCGCGCATTGAGCACATCGAGGGCCGCGCGCACATCGGCTGCCGAAGCCCCAGAGAGCTTGGCGAGGCGATCCAGTGTGATCGGCTCCCCCGCCGCAAAAAGCAGTGCTTCCAGAGTGGTATCGAGTGAATCATTCATAGAAAATAGTTAGTGCCCGTATTGCGGCGTCCCCACCGTATCGGATTGCAACATAATATCATGAAATGGTCTATCTTGCTCGGCTGAGACGATTCCGCCTTTCACGAGCTCCAAGAGCGCAAGAAATTGAATGACTACCTCTGCCCTATCGGCACCCTCGGTCATATCGCGGAAGCGCGTCTTCACAGCGCGCAGCACACGATCTTTGAGGCGGTCGATCATCTCCTCGAGGGTGATCGTGGGGGCAACTTGCGCAGTTTCCTTAAATGCCGTCGTGGGTAGCGCGTGAATAATTTTTCGCAGCGCGTCGGTGAGTATCGCGGTCTCAATATCGGCGGGAGCAAAACGCACGGCGATGCGGATGGGCGCCCGAGCGGGCTGCCGCAATGGCGCCGTACCCCATATGCGCATGAGGAGCCGCGCCCCGTGTTTAAACATCTGATATCGCTTGAGACGGCGCTCAAGCTCGGCAACGTCACCCTCCTCCTCGTCGGTGAGTTCGAGATTCGGGAGGAGTGAACGCGATTTAATTAAAAGCAGTGTTGATGCCACCAACACAAACTGAGCCGCCTCGCCAAGCGAGAATTGGTTGAGCTGCTGTACGTAGCCTAAATAATCATCGGTCACTTTTGCAAGCGCGATATCATTGATGTGCATTTTTCTCCCCTCGATCAGTGTGAGGAGCAAATCCAATGGTCCATCAAATTCCCCCAACTTCACTGCAAATGGCATCTATATATTGTATCAAAAAAGCCGCGCTGCTTGTGGCGGCGCGGCAGAAAGACAAGTGGGCGGTTGGACTACTCCGACCATTTTGTTGGGACCACTTCGTAGACGGTGTTCTCTTTGGCGATACGTACACGTCCGCCCGCAGCGTCGCACTGAAGGAGCCCCAAATTTGCAATAGCCTCAGCAAACCCGTTGCGGGGGTCGCGCAGACTCTTTTCAAACACATCAATGCACTCTTCTTCCGCGTTGACCTCGACGAGTAGAGTGATGGTCTTCTTCATTTTTGCAACTCCAAGCGCTCTAAACTAAGAAAACTATAACATCACTCATCACCCTGCGCAAGTCTCGTGTCAATGCGGGTCATATCACGGGGGAAGGACGAGGCTTCTTTCACGTTGGGGAGATTGAGCATGCGGGCGGTGATGCGCTCGAGCCCTGTCGAGCAGCCGCCGTGCGGCGGAAGACCGTATCTAAATGCTTGTAGATAGAATGCAAATTTCTCAGGATCCATACCTTTACTCTGAAGCTTTGCGACGAGCTCGTCGTAGTCATGAATGCGCTGCGAACCGCTGTTAATTTCAAGCCCGCGGAACAGGAGATCAAAGCTGCGCGAGAATTCGGGATTCTCCGGATCGGCGAACGTATAAAAGGCGCGTTTCTTTGTCGGGAAGTGCGTAATGAACACAAAATCGGATCCATGCTCTTTCTTCGCCCATTCGCAGATCTGCTTTTCGTGCTCCGGCTCGAGATCCAATTCCCCCACCGCCTTGCCGCCAAACTCCCGCTCAATAATTTCTTGCGCCTCGGTGAGTGTGAATGCGGGGAATGCACCTTCTGGCAGAAGCGGAGCATCTACTTCGAATCGTTTGAAGACGTCGCCGTGTTTTTCCACCACACGCCCTGCAATTGCGCGCATGACATCTTCCAAGACCGACATCACGTCGCGGTGATCATTGATGAAACCCATCTCAAATTCCATCTGCACAATTTCAGCAAGGTGACGCGTAGTCGTGCTTTTCTCGCCGCGGAAAGTTTTTGCAACGGTCATCGCCCTTTCGAATGGCCCCACCATGATCTGCTTATAGAGCTGACCGCTTGTCGCAAGGAATGCCGATTTGCCGTAGTAGTCGTCGATCTTGAATGCCGCAGCGCCGCCTTCAGCGTCGCCTCCCACCAAGACGGGCGCTTGGAATTCGGTAAAGCCCCACGACACGAGCGAGTCGCGAAATGCCTGCACTATCGTCGCCTGCACGTGAAAAATATCGCGGCTGCGACTGCGGCGCAGCGTGAGCGGCAGGTGGTCGAAATACGTATCGATATTGAGATCCGCTTCTTTTTCAAACGGCAATTCCTGAGCGCGGGAAAGCACCGTGAGTGAATTCGCCAGAAGCTCGAGCGATCCGTTCTGCTCATCTTTCCGCATGCTTGCAGGGCGCTCTTTTACCTCCCCTTCCATCGAAACACACCACTCAGGGCGTAGCGTTTCCGCAGTGGTAAAAGTTTCCTGCGAATCGCGGGCATTAATGACCGTCTGCACGGTGCCCGTGCCATCGCGCAGCACGATGAAAATCAATTTGCCGTGATCGCGGCGCACATCCACCCAGCCGTTCACAAGCACTTTCTTGCCCACGTGCTGCCCCAAATCTTTTATATACGTTCTGTCAGTCATACAGTTACAATGCCACACCGATGCGCTCGCGTACAGTTTGCATTTTTGCGGCGGCAATTGCCCGCGCCCGCTCACTTCCCTCTTTTAATACCGCACGCACGTCGTCGTCAGTAATGCTTTCGCGCTTTTCGCGCATGGGGGCAACAAGCGCATTGATATCTTCAATAAGCGTTTCTTTGAGTGCTTTGTAGCTGCCCTTGTTGGCATCATATATGGATCCAAGCTCGGATTCGGGGCGAAAAAGTTTGTGGATGGCGTAGACGTTTTCGGGGCGCTCTCCGGTGGAGTCGGTCACGATACTCATCACCGCTTTTGCGATTTCGTCTTTTGATCCGAAAAGCGGAATGGTATTCCCGTAACTCTTGCTCATTTTTTTACCGTCGGTACCCGGCACAATTGCCACATCCTCGCGAATGCGCTCTTTCGGCTCCTTGAAGGTCTCGCCGTAGGCGATATTGAATTTTGCAGCTGCCTCGCGCGCATATTCCACATGTTGCCGCTGATCCTGCCCGACCGGCACCACGTCGGTGTCATAGAGAAGAATGTCTGCCGCCATAAGCATTGGGTAATTGAAAAGCCCCGCGTTCGCTTCGAGCCCCTTCGTCACCTTGTCTTTATAGGCATGTGCAAGCTCAAGAAAAGATACACTCACCAGGCACTCAAAAATCCATGCGAGCTCGGTGTGTTCTTGCACCTGCGACTGCTGAAAGACAGTTGCCTTTGCCGGATCCACGCCGGCAGCAATGTAATCTTTTACAGCGTCAATGATGTTTCTGCTGAGAGCCTTGGGATCGCGAGTGGTCGTCAGTGCGTGGTAATCCACCACCATGAGATAGCTCTCATGCTGCTTGTACGTATCAACAAACGGCTTCAACGCGCCGAAATAGTTGCCAATATGAAGCGTTCCAGATGGTTGGAGCCCCGTCAATAATCGCCGCATTGCTATATGGTAGCGCGCGGAAGGATTACGGTAAAGGTCGAGCCTTTGCCGCGACCTTCGGAGTACGCGGTGATTGAACCCTTGTGCGCCTCGATGAGCTGCTTGGAGAAGAAGAGTCCGAAGCCGGTGCTGTTTACATTCACCTTCATCGAATCCTTCCCGCGACCACCCTCAGTAAAGAGCACCTGCTTATCCTCGTCGCTTAAGCCGACTCCCGTATCAGAAACGCTCATACGCACCGTATCTGCAGTCTCAGAAAGCTCAACGCGTATGCTACCCGATGGAGTATATTGCACGGCATTTTCAATCAGGTTGCGGATCACGTGTTTTGCAAGCATGTTTTTGTCACCGACAACACGCCCATCGCTTGTCGCGTTGAACTCAAGCGAAAGCCCTTTCGTCTTGGCGTGATCTGTCAGTGACGTGACAATATCTGAAACTATCTCCTTCATTGGGAATGGCTGCATATCGAAATGAAGTTTGCCGGTTTTTATGTTTGCAGACATAAGAATTGCAGTGATCATTTCGGCTGCCTGTCGTGTGTCGCCCAGTGCTCTATCTATAACCGGCACCATTGCTGGTGCTGCCGTGCCGTAGTCACCTTCGAGAATCATCGAGAGCGTCCCTGAGCATTTGCCGAGTGAGCCCTTCACTTCATGGCTGATGAAGTGAATGAGACTCTCCTGCTGGCGGTTTGCCGCCTCGAGATCGTGTGCCAATTCCTCGATACGCTGTCGCGCACGGATGTCTCTTAAAATAATTCGGATGAGGAACACACTGAAAATAATGACAAATATGAATGTCGCGGCCGCTACACCGCGGAACACGCTGACGCTCTGTACGAAGAGGAGGGAGAAACTAAGCACGCTGAGTCCAAACACGAGCGCTATTGATCCAATCATCTGCGCATTGAAGGTCTTGAAGCGCACAATGCTGTACATGAGGATTGCGATGAAAAGTGGCATGCCAAAGAGTCCATACTGAGCAAGTTGCCAATCGCCCGTAAAGCTACCAATGATGTTGCCCCAGCTAAACCCGGCAAGAAGGAGCAAAACACCGCCGAGAAGCACGGCAATCTCCTTGCGCTCGCTTCGATCCCGCGTCTGCCATATGCGTTGCGCAGAGAGCGCAAGAATCCAGATGAGGAAGAATATTTCCAGTGCGTATGTGTAGTAACGGGCGACAGGACCCTCTTCGGCGAGACATTGCGTGAGGTCGAAGCCGGAAAGATTCAGTGCTGTCGGTGTGGAGAGAATGAGCGGTACATACAGAGCCGCGACGAGCAGCTTTGCATTCAGTGGCGCGTCGCGTTTGGTGGTGAGGACATAGAGTAAATAGAGGCAGCCAATATAGACGAGCGGCTCTATCATCACCTGCAGCGACCACATAAACATGATGACATCGCTGCGGTTGGTCGCCCAGATGACTGAGTCAAAGAACACCCACGCCGCAAACGGCACAATGGTGAAAAAAAGGATCTGATTGGGCAGGCTGTTGCGATTTTGGAAGAATACATAGGCTGCAAGCAGCAGCGACAGGGCGATAATGGGTAGGTGCGAGTAGTATTGCAGTGGTCCGACGTTTGGACCGAACATGAGGTAATAGCCAGGACCGAAATCACAAAGCCAGAGTGGCTGCAGAGCGCCAGAAAAACCCATAGTGTGTATTTATTATACTTTGCGCGCAGCAAGAAAAACCATACCTTCGTAGCCATTGTGGACAGCATCGCTGCCGTTTAAGCTGCGAAGCTCGAGAATGCGAAATCCATGTTTTTTGCAGAACGCCTCAAGGTGCTCTTCGGAAATGGCTGTCGACGGGAGGCGTGCGCTTCCGCCCACTTTGTACCAGCGCGCATTTTTAATGGCGGTGTGAATGAAAAATCCATGCGGGCGCACGCGCTGTGCGACGTGCTTCATGCCAGTCTCCCACTCCGCACTATTTTTTGTGGCGGATTCAACGACAAAATTCGACGTCACGATATCGTAGAGGTCTGTGTGAGGGAGCGCCAGAGACGGATCGAAAATGTCACAGTGCGGAATGGTTTCCCCAATGCAGGTGCGCACATGATGCTTAAACACATCGAGATGATCGGGGGCAAGCATGCTGCGCACCTGATCGGCGCGCGCAACAACGCGGGCATCACCGCTCTTGAGTAACTTATTAAGAATGGCGACATAGTAGCGGTCGCTCTTTAAAATGCGCTTGACCAGCATGAAGTAGCTGTCCCAATCGGTGGCGCCTTCCTCTTCGCGTACCCAGCGCGCTGCGAGTGCCCGATTTTCTTCTGAGTATTCTGCGTGCGTGATGTGCGAAGCCGAAGGCGATAGCGCAATATGCTGGTAGATGGTTGGTCCACCCCCGACATCCAAAATGCGCGCATCGCCGCGTGGAAATTCTTTGAGAAGGAGCCGCGCGATCGCGCGCTGAAAATCGAATACGGCAACATTTTCGACTACTTCAATGGGTACGGCATGCTCTGCGACGATACTCCGGATATCAAGGGCTTTCCGCTGAGTGTATCGGTCGCGAATAATGCGAGCGATGCGCACCAGCTGATCAACGTCGGCAACAGGAGGGTAATACGTAGCAATGTAGGCGGCTGCATCAAAGCCGGTGGAGGCATCTTTTCTGCGTTTGGTATGAGGCATAGAGTGTATACATGCTCAGATAGCTGGATCCCCCGCGGCTTCTTCCATTGCAGTGTTGGTGACTGGAAAATCACGCACCGCCATCGTGCGATAGTAGGTTGCAGCAGATGCTAAAAGCAGCGCAACACAGAGCCAAGCAAAAAGTGTTTTCGTGTGTGTGTCGGCTTGTATCATACCGTATTGTGCGCTGGATAGCGTGTACCGCGTTTGACGAATTGGACCTCAGTTTCTTTGAGTGCGAATGCCTCAATGAAAAATGACTCGACAGATTTTGTATCGAGTCCGGCACGGCACGTATAGGCGTCGATACTGACAAATTGACGCTTGGGGAAGGTGTGCACGCTAATATGACTCTCGGCAATTACGACAAATCCGCTCCAGCCGCCGGGATCTTTTGCATCATTTTCAAATGCTTGATACACGACCGGCTCACCAAGTTTCTGCATACCGATACGGGCAGGAAGTTCGTTTAAAGCATCAAGTACTCGCTCACGCGAATCGAGAAGATCGGGGCTCCCACCATACCCGTCAATCATCAAATGCTCTCCAAAGTGGTCCATAAACTATACGTATAAGTATATAACAAAAGACCTCCCGAAGGAGGTCGTTATGCACTGATTGCCTGCTTGTTGCGAAAAGTGCGGGCAAAAAAGCCTTTTAACAGAAGTAGGACCACCAAACCATTGGCAAAAACAAGGTACACTGGGTATGAAATTTCCCCAATTGAAGCCCAATTTGTGATGCCCCAGAGCCCTATGATCTCCCCGATGACGGTAAGCCCCCACGCGACGAGGGATTCAGATTGCGGATCCTTCCACGCCTTGCGGATAGTTGGTGCAAGACCAAAAAAATCTGCAATGATGCCAAGCGCAAGAGCGATCACTACAATTTCTAATCCGGCGACCTGATGGATGGTCAACACATTCCACACATGCGCCTGCCATACAACAATGCTGCCCAGACCAAGCACGAGGCAGACGATATCGATGCGTCGCTGATTGCCGTCATCGGGGTCATACAGCTGTCCATACCAGAGCGAGGAAATGAATGTGCCAAAAGCGCCAAGCGCGTGCGCGATTGCAATACCGCGCGCGTTGGGAGAGGCATCGCTTGCGTCCCAATAGCTCGCTGCAATGGCAAATCCCACCAGCGTAAGGATCGCCCAGGTGACTCGATTCGGACGCGTCTTTCCGAATACTGTTGCAAACCAATAAATGATGTAGCCGATGAATACCAAGACGCCTCCAACGAGTGCATATTGCTCCTCGGGGCTTTGCGCAAGAAAGTATGTCGTTATTGTTTCAAGCATGCGTTTTTCCCTATGGTCTTGCAGGACATTACCACAATTGCATGCGGCATTCTAATTCCACATGCGGCGCTGCCGGGCGATGGCGAGTGCAGCGAGTGCTCCAACGAGCCACCAGAATGTGTATGCGGGAGCGAATACGGAACTAAGAATTCCCGGGAATGGATAAATGGCGGTAAACGAGGATGCCCACAATGAAAGAATGATAATAACGACTGCCGCTGCAGATATGCCGGCGGACATAATGCCGCCCCCATCGGAAAAATCTGCGTCGCAGAGACGCAAAAATGCAAGGTAGCAGAGAATGACCAGCGCAGTTGTTGGTACCACGGCGCCGACCCAGCCGGTGAGACCGCCAAGCATTGAGCCCACTGTCCACGCTGCGGTGAGGTGCTGAAGAAGGAGTGTTGCGGTGAGGAATGTAAGCGCCAGCGCATCGAGCCGCGAGGCACCCATACTAAAGCCAAACGTCGTGAGGAGTATCCAGAGCACGACAATTGAAAGTATCTCAAGCGGCACATTGCCCAGCCCCGTCTGGGTCAGGACAGTTGTCATTGTTGAGCTCGCGAAGTCCATGCAATCATAATACCCCCTGTGGGTGGGGTTTTTGGGAATTACACACAGTGTGATGACAAGCGCGACTAAATCCCCTCCCCCTTCAAGCCCTCAATGAGTTTTTTGGCATTTTTCGATAACTGTGAAGGTATAGCGATGTGAATGCGCACCATGAGATCGCCGCGGCGACCATTTTGGAGGACCGAACCTTTTTCTTTGATGCGCAGCGTGTCGCCATGACCGATGCCTGCAGGGATTGTAAGCTTCTCTTCGCCCTCGAGTGTCGCGACAGCATACTCACCGCCCAGAAGTGCATCAGTGAGCTTGATGGTAAGCGTGGTCGATAGTCCTGAGCCGTCACGCTTAAATTTTTGATCAGGTTTAACGTGTACCTTCACGTACAAGTCGCCGGCAACACCGCCACGAAGTGCTTCGCCGCGCCCTGGCATGCGGATCATTTCGCCATTCTCAATGCCTGCAGGGACTGCAATCTTTATCTCCTCCTGTGCGCGGCGCGTACCAGCACCTGCGCATACTGTGCAGAGTTCTTCGGGTACAGTACCGCGTCCATTGCAGGTAGCGCACTCGCGCGTAGTACTTACCGCACCGAAGAAAGTATTGCGCGCCTCATGAATAGCGCCCTTACCCCCACACACCTTGCAGGAGGTTGTTTTTGATCCCGCTTTAGCACCGCTTCCTTTGCACACTGCGCAAGTCCCAAGTTTGGTAACGAGTACACGACGCTCAGCGCCGAGCACTGCCTCTTTGAAAGAGAGCTCGACATCTATGGAAATATCCCTGCCGCGGCGCTGACCTCCCGTGCCGCCACGCATGTTTGAAAATATTTCGCTGAAAATGTCGCCGAAGCCCATGTCTTCGAATCCTTGAAAATCCTGAAAGCCGCTGAAATCAAATCCGCCCGTGGATGCGCCGCCCTGCCCGGCAAAGGTGTGTCCGTAGCGGTCATATTCGGCGCGGCGCTTTTTGTCGGAAAGCACGGCATATGCCTCGCTCGCCTCCTTGAAGCGCGCTTCATCGCCACCCTTTTTATCGGGGTGGTATTTGTGTGCCAATTTTCGAAATGCTTTTTTTATGTCGTCTTCACTTGCTCCTTTGCTGACGCCAAGAATTTCATAGTAATCCTTTTTCATGCCGCGCATCATACCACGTGCAGCGACACGTGCAAAGAAAAACGGAAGCCAAGGCTTCCGTTAATAATCAGGCAGTGGGCCGAGCAGTGTGTATATTGAAACTCCGTTCGCGCGCATCCAGTACACACACACGAGTATCTCACCTGCACATCCTGCTATGACTTTTGTCGCAATCTGCGCGTGAATGTCAGTCGCGCCTAACATATACATCACATAGAGAACCCACACGAATCCTGTTGTCGCGACGAAGAAAGCAAGCCAGCGGGTGTATAGAACATTGCGGGCGTACTGCACCGAAACGTAATGAAATAACAAAGCCCCTGTGATCATGGCGGTTATAAGCCATGCCCAAGGCACAGTATTCCAATCAGTTACCAGTATGCACGCGGGCATTGCACCCAGCACGCCATTCACCAAGCAGCGCCGGACTCGAACGTAGTACCAAAGCATTGTAGCCCTCCGGAGTGTATTCAGGCATGTTTCTCAACCTGCACTAGAGTGAGCATACTGCCAGACACACTGAGAAATCAAGCCCGAACATTTCTACGCCCCTGGCTGCTGTTCAGGTGCTTCGCCAGAACTTTGCTGTCCCGGCTGCTGCTTGCTGAGGGATTCACCTATTTTCTGGAGCGCCGCTGACAGCTCGTCGATTGCCTTGCGAATGGCAGCTGTATCTTCCCCTGCGCGCGCGGTATTGAGAGCATCAATATGCCCGCGGATAGTTGTCTTAATATCTTCGCCCACTTTATCCCCGTGCTCTTTAAGAGATTTCTCAGCGGTGTATGCGATTTGCTCAGCGGCATTGCGCGCATCGATGAGCTCGCGTTTGCGCGTATCTTCATCGGCATGCGCGGCGGCATCTTGCTTCATTTTTTCAATGTCAGCCTCACTCAGCCCCGAGCTTGCCTCAATGCGAATCGATTGCTCCTTGCCAGTGCTTTTGTCTTTTGCTTTTACGTTAAGGATGCCGTTTGCGTCGATATCAAACGAAACTTCAACCTGTGGCATGCCGCGAGGCGAAGGAGCGATACCATCGAGAATGAATCGTCCGAGTGATTTGTTATCAGCCGCCATCTGACGCTCACCCTGCACGACGTGTATTTCCACCGATGTTTGGTTGTCTGCAGCGGTTGAAAACACCTGCGAGCGGCTGGTCGGAATGGTGGTGTTGCGCTCGAGGAGCTTTGTAGCGACGCCGCCCAACGTTTCAATGCCGAGCGAAAGCGGGATCACATCAAGAAGCAGCACATCGCGCACATCTCCCTGGAGTATGCCCGCTTGAATCGCAGCGCCAACAGCAACCACCTCGTCAGGATTGATCGATTTGTTTGGTTCCTTGCCAAAAAAATCCTTCACTGCCGCAACAATCGCTGGCATGCGTGTCTGTCCACCAACAAGAATCACCTCATGAATGTCGCCCGTTTTAAATGGCGACGCCTCCATGGCGCGCTTGGTGATATTCATGGCACGATCAATAAATTCGCGCGTGATTTCTTCAAGCTTACTGCGGGAGAGCTTGATGAGCAGGTGCTCAGGACCATTGGGACCTGAGGTGATGAACGGAATGTTCACCTCGGTTTCCGTCATTGTTGAAAGCTCAATCTTTGCCTTCTCTGCCGCTTCATCGAGACGCTGGAGCGCGAGCGGATCCTTACCAATGTCGAGCCCTGAACTCTTTTTGAATTCAGCGAGGAGCCACTGAATGATTTTCTGATCGATATCACGCCCGCCGAGGTGCGCATCGCCGTCGGTGGATTTTACTTCCACGACATCATCGCCAACCTCAAGAACGGAAATATCGAAGGTACCGCCACCGAAGTCGAAGACGACAATTTTCTCATCCTTTTTACGATTGAATCCGTATGCGAGTGCCGCTGCGGTCGGCTCGTTGATGATCCTCTTCACGTCGAGACCGGCAATTGTCCCTGCGTCTTTCGTCGCCTTGCGCTGTGCATCATTAAAATATGCCGGGACGGTGATGACCGCCTCAGTTATTTTCTCGCCCAGCTTTTGCTCGGCGTCGCTTTTGAGCTTGCTCAGTATCATTGCTGAAACTTCCTCAGGGCGATACTCCTTGCCGTTAAGAGTTACAAGAACACCTCCGTCAGGACCGGATTTAATTTCATAAGGCACGATCGCCTTGTCTTTCTGCACCGCGTCTTCTGATGCGCGATGACCCATAAATCGCTTGATGCCATAAATGGTGTTTTTCGGGTTCGTGACGGCCTGGCGGCGAGCGGTGACGCCGACGATGCGCTCGTTTGTTTTTGAGATAGCTACCACGGACGGAGTGGTGCGCGCACCCTCAATATTTTCGACAATACGCGGCTCGCCACCCTCAATAATCGCCATCGCGGAGTTCGTTGTTCCCAAATCAATTCCCAAAATTTTTGCCATATATTTGACAGTTACTTTTAAGACGTTTGTAAATAAACTGTATAACCAATCTTCCAGTTTCTGCCTTGGGCACGCAAGATTACGGCAGGCTCTAAGTATTTTACACTCGAGTAAATTTAACAATTGTTAAATTTACTCGAGTACATACTATAATAGCCAACTAGCCAAGCAAGTCAAATTCCTTCACAAAACGGCGCATATCATTGATTTCTGTTGCGACGATGTAGCGCACGTGCCGGTCAACGCCATACCATTTTGCAACCGTCAGCACTTCTTCGTGACATTCGTGGGGAAAAATGAACACCGAGCGTTGATACATAACGAAACCAAACTCTTCAAGTCGCTTGCGAAAAGCATGACGCACATCCCCGCAGCGAGCTGGAAAATCAAACATAACCAAACGCCATTTTCTATCCCACCGAAGAGGGGTTGAGAGCGCAATTTCCCAGATCTGGTTCTCATCAAGCTTTATACGCCCTTGGCGCGTCAACGTGACAAACTGCGTGCCGTTGCGCTCGGTAACTGCAAGCTGATTTCGCTTCTCAAGGTATTTAATGGCATCCCAAATGCGCTTGCGCTCAGCGCTTCCTCTTGGATTGAAGTAATCTACCACTTGCCCCATATTGGGAGCAATAACTGCCGCGCCCACAATGACACCCGCTCCCACCAACCGTAAAATATCTCGCGCAAGCTCACCGCGTTTATATTCAGCAGCCGTTTTGATGCCCTTAAATGTGCTTTTCACCTCTCAACGCTAGCACAGACTAGTGCTCGAGTAAATATAACAATTGTTAAATTTACTCGAGTCTGTGCAGGCAAGGGATGTTTCAAAATCTTGTAAAAATGTGCGAAAACTGATCACTTGGCAATGACAACCTGTGCGGGGCGGATGAGGCGTTCAGAAGTGCGGTAGCCGCGACGGGTGATGCGCATGATGGTGTGGGAAGTGGTGCCTGGCGTATCGATTTCCTGAATAGATTCGTGTATCGACGGATCGAATTTCTCTCCGACATCCCCGAATGAGGTGATGCCATGCTTTTCGAGTACGCCAAGACACTGTGCGCGGATGTATTCGACTCCCTTGCGCCACGCCGCGTCGACGGAATTCCACGCCTCACCCTGCATCGCCATGTCGAAACTATCGAGTATGGGGATGATATCAGTGATGACCTCCTCTTTGAGGAGCGTCTCCATGCGCATGGTCTGCTGCGTTTGCTCGCGCTTCATATTTGCTGCGTCGGCACGCATGCGCTGCCAGCCATCGAGATATTCTTGTCGCTCTGCTTTTGTTTTCTCGAGTTCGGCTTTTAGCTTCTCAATTTTGGCAAGCAGTTTTTCGTGCGCCTGATTTTCGGGCGCATCTTCGTGCTCAAGCTCAATATCATTAACTTCGTCCATGGGTGCACTATAGAACAGATTATTACAAAACAAAAGCGGCACCGTGGTGCCGCTTTTGCAGGGTTTTGTTTGAGCCTAGCGCTTCGACCATTGTGGAGCACGGCGAGCTGCCTTGAGTCCGAATTTCTTGCGCTCTTTGGCGCGCGGATCGCGTTTTAAAAATCCTTTTCGTTTCAAATCCTTGCGAAGCTCGGGGGTGATTTCGGTGATGGCGCGTGCGGTTGCATGGCGCACTGCTTCGGCTTGTGCCATGAGTCCTCCGCCCTTCACTTTTGCAGAAACTTCAAATTTGTCTCCCACTGCGCCGAGTGCAGCGCGTGCGGTGTTAACCTGCATATGGGTTTTAAAATAGTCTGCTGACGCCTTCCCGTTGACCACAATCTTTTCCTGCTTTGCAGGTGTGATGCGGACACGGGCAGATGCCGTTTTGCGGCGACCGACTGCTTCTGTGTATGTTGCTGCTTTTGTCATATTACAATGTTACAAAATTATTCTTTGACTGAAAGGCGCTTCATTCGCCCCTTCCACATGGTGTTTTTCGGAAGCATGCCACCGATTGTCTTTTTAAGTGCCGTCGCGATACCACGTCGGGCAGAGAGTGCACCAAGTGTTTCCTCGCGCTGACCTCCTGGATATCCAGAGTAGCGCTTGTAGATGATGTCTGAACGCTTAATCTCTGCGATCTCGAGCTGTGCGGCGTTGGTGATCTCGACACGCACATCGGTTTGTTTGTTTGGTGTGTAGTCGGCGCGGTTCTTGCCCATGAGCGCCTTAGCCGCCTCTGATGCGACGCGACCAAATTTCTTTCCGGATGCATTTATGGTGTGGGTTGGTGTCATACAAATTCAATTTTTGCCTCCTCTGCGCGGCGCGCACCTTGCTTACCGAGCTTGGTGATGCGTGTATAGCCGCCGGCGCGCGCTGCATACTTTTTAGCAATGTCAGTGTGCAACTTTGCGACCACATCAGCTGCATTACCCATGCGGCTTGCGAGCGTGCGGCGCGAAGCGAGTGTATCACTTTTAGCAAGCGTCACCAAGCGCTCCACAAACGGACGAACCTCTTTTGCTTTCGCGACAGTGGTCGTAATGCTTCCCTGGAGCACCAATGAGCGTGCGAGAGAGCGCAACAGTGCGACCTGCCGCTTCTTTACGCGACCAAATGTACGGCCTTTTTTGTGATGACGCATAAGCAATTATGGGCGAAGGGTGAGACCGTAGTTTGAAAGTGCGCGCTTGATCTCCTGCAAACCTTTTTGCCCGAGACCCTCGATGGAGAGGAGATCGTCCTCGCGCTTGCGGACCATGCCGCCGACTGTGCGGATGCTCGCACCGTCAAGCGCAGAAATAACACGTGGCGACAGCTGCAATTCAGAGATGCGGATCTTCATTGCTTCCATATCAGCTTTCTCATCCAGTTTGTGCTCTGCAATGCTACTTGCTGCTTCCTCGGTATCTGCCGCAGCCATCTCTTCCTCCTTGAAGCCGACGATGGCACGGAGCTGATGAATCATGATTTCAACTGAGCGTTCGAGTGCCTCGCGCGCAGTGAGTGTGCCGTCGGTTTCGATAAACATGCGGAGGCGATTGTAGTCGGTGCGGTCGCCCACGCGCATATTCTCTACCTCATAGTTCACACGACGAATCGGAGAGAAGGTTGCATCGAGCGGAATGATACCAATATCAACGCGCTCTTTCTGTACGGCCTCTTTCGGCAGATAGCCTAGGCCGCGCTCAACGGTGATTTCGACGGTGAGTGTGCCCTTGCCGGAAATTTCCGCGATGTATTGTTCGGGATTCAGGAGCTCTACCTGCCCGGGGACTTCAATATCGGCTGCAGTGACAGTCTTTGGTCCTTTGACCTTGAGCGTAAGCACTTGCGGCTCGTCGCTCGAAACGCGCACGCGCACGCGGCGCAAATGGAGAAGCAGGGTCACAACATCCTCTTTGACACCCTCGATAGTCGAAAATTCGTGCTTTACGCTGTCGATTTTGACCTGCGTAATGGCAGCACCCGGAAGCGAAGAGAGAATGATGCGGCGCAGCGAGTTGCCAAGCGTGTAGCCATAACCCGGATGCAATCCGTCTATTTCAAATGTCCCACTCTTGCCCTCTTCCGCAATCACCTTGGGCTTCGACGGCAGCGTTACGTGATAGTCAAACATAGGATTATATTATAATAGATAAACTATAACTTGTAAAGACCTAGCGGCTGTAATACTCAAAAACGGTCGGATAATCAAATCCTACCGTGGTCGGGCTATATGGAGGAACCTGAACGACCGATCCTGCAAGCTTCGAACGGTCGAAGGAAAGCCATGCGGGTACCGGAGTGCCTGTCCCCTCTTCGCGCGGGGCAAAGAGTGTCGAGCTCTTGCTTCCTTCGCGCACAGAAAATGTGTCTCCCACCTGCATGCGGCGGGACGGGGTGTTATCGCGGCGACCATTCACTGTGATGTGTCCATGACCCACCATCTGGCGAGCGGCGTTGCGGGTGGGTGCGAGACCTGCACGATAGATAACGCTGTCGAGGCGCAATTCAAGTGCTGCGTGAATTGCCGCCGGCGAGTCGGTCACCTTCATTGCTTCGTCTATGTAGCGACGAAATTGATGCTCTGTGAGCCCATAGGTGTAGCGCACTTTCTGCTTTTCAAGCATTTGCTTGCCGTAATCTGAGAGGGCGCGCGGTCTGCTCTTGCGAGACTTTTGTGTGCGGGTCTCTGAAAGCACGAATTTCTGGCTCTGGCACTTTTCATAGACGCCTGCACCGAGGCGCTTTCCAATTTTAAATTTTGAGGTAACTCGCAACATATATAGAAATTAAATTCTGCGTGCTCGAGGTGGGCGAACCCCGTTGTGTGGGACAGGCGTCTCGTCAGCAATGCGAGTAATGGTGATTCCCTTGCCTGAAAAAGCACGCACAGCCGCCTCACGCCCAGCGCCAATGCCGCGAATGACGATCGCCGCCTCCTGCACGCCGGCCTGCACCGCCTTGTCTCCGATAAGCTCTCCAACTTTCGCTGCCGCGAAGGGGGTGCCTTTCTTGGCACCTGAAAATCCAAGACTGCCGCTCGATGACCACGCAATTGCGCCTCCGTTTTGGTCCGTCAAAACGGCCTTGGTGTTATTGAAAGTTGCCTGCACGAACAGTGTCGCCATGCCGACGTTCTTGCGTATTCCACGAGCAAGAGAGCGCGATTTCAAACCCGCGTCCACTGTGCCACCTGATTTTCGAATGATACGTTTTTTTCCCATAACACAATCGTTCTCGCAGTCGCGGCATGATACCCTAAGTTTCCTAGAAAATCAAGCGCTAGCGAGATGCGGCTAATTCTATGTCTTCTCAAGCTTACGCTTTCCGGATGTCATAGTCTTACGAACGTTGCCGCGTACGGTGCGGGTGTTGGTGCGTGTGCGCTGCCCGCGAACCGGCAACTTTTTCATGTGGCGGGTGCCTCGGTATGACTGCGTGTCTTTGAGGTGCTTGATGTGCATCGATACCTGTCGGCGTAGATCGCCTTCGATATTGTACTTCTCGATCTCCTTGCGAATCGACGCCTCCTCTGCCGGAGTGAGTGTCGAGGCGCGACGCCCAAATTCAATGCCGGCTGTGCTCAGGATGGTGTGCGCTCGTGGTCTGCCAATACCGAAAACGGAAGTAAGCGCTATCTCCAAGCGCTTGTTGTCTGGTATGGTGATTCCTGCGATACGCATGGTTTAAAACGTTAGTGAGTAGCCGATAGTGTAGCACTGGTGGTGCGAAGCCGCAAGGGTTTTAGCCCTGGCGTTGTTTGTGTCGCGGACCTTTGCTTGGATTGCTGCAAATAACACGCAAATAGCCATTGCGCCGCACGATGCGGCATTGCGGACACATTTTTTTAACTGACGCTTTGACTTTCATGAATGTTATTTAAATACGCTTTGTAATTCGTGCACGCCCGCCGTAGGGATCAAGTTGCAAAGCAACACGATCACCCACCAATACCTTTATGCGGTGCATGCGCATCTTACCCGCAAGGTATGCCAATATGAGTTCGCCGCCGGCAATCTTTACCCGAAACAGCGTATTCGGGAGCGCTTCTTCAACGACGCCCTCGATTATCTGGGGTTCACTCATAACGCATGTGGGAGAAAGATACCAAGGAAACCATGATGAGTCAACCCAGAGCATGTTTGGAAACCCGGGTTCCCCGATCGAGCGAGTTGTGGTCGTCGCCGAGAAAGCGGGTCGGTGGCTTGCTTTGCAACCACACTTGGATTTTCATAGTCGCTGCGCTCCTTGAAAATCTCAGCGGAGACCGAGGCGTATCGGGGATACGACGAGGTCGAGACCCGCTCTCGCAGGCAGACCACGACTCGCGCAGATAGGGAGGGGTTTGCAAACATGCTCTAGTTAACTTCTTTGACGATGACCTCGATACCCGCAGGGTCACTAGGGAATGTGTCTCGCCAAAACGGGCGCACAAAGGCATCGGCGCTTTGAATGCTTGTGAATTGAGCAACGGTGTTTTGGAAATTCGCTTTCGGGGTGCCCACAAGGGCGCTCACCAATGCTGCGGCATCGACATTCCACACAAGCTTCACATTGCCCGAGAAAAGCATATCAATCGGGGCGGTGCCGAGGGCTTGCGCCGAGGTGTCTGTTGCAGCGCGACGCACCTGCAGTCCTTCAATGCCGCTCATGCGGATTGATGCGTCACCGGCATCGGCGCGCGTTGCGGCTGCGAGCGTTCGGGCAAGCAATGACTCAGGGAATACAGGAACGCGCACGAGTGCTCGCTCGCGCACGAGTGCCTTTCCGTCAGCACTGACATCAAATGGCAGAGGCTCGAAAGTAATCGAGGTGAGTTGCGGGAATGACACCTTGCCTTCGAGGGAGGTGCTTTGCATGTCAGCACGAGCCTTTTGCTCAAGCTGTGCGCGCAGGGCGGATCGTGCGGCTTCGAGATCTGCATCAGCAACTTTCGGCTTGCTACCGACAAACCCTCCGGTAAACGCTGCCGCCGAACGGCCGTACACGCGATCATACATGTCGCCTCCCTTGAGACCGGGGATGGTAAAGCGATCCGTCGGGCCGATATTGTATTTCTCACCTGCCTGATCGGCATACACGGTGACGCTGAGCGTGCCCGGGGTAGTTCCCTTCTTGCCGGGGACAACTGCTGAATCGCGAATGCGGAATATGAGACCAGCAGGAGACTCAAAGCGCGTGTTCTTGATAAGTCGCACTGATTTCTCGCTGTGTTCGTTGTAGACGGTGATGATGCCGGAGGCAAA
Source organism: uncultured Candidatus Saccharibacteria bacterium (assembly GCA_964462785.1). Classification (GTDB taxonomy): domain Bacteria; phylum Patescibacteriota; class Minisyncoccia; order Phycocordibacterales; family UBA2100; genus JACQKA01. Next base: position 26,547 of record CAYWZA010000007.1, read on the forward strand.
CTCCTCAACCTCGGAAAAACCGTGCGCATCTACTGATGTTTCCATGTCATAGGACTTCTCACCAACTTCATACGCGAGTGTGCCTTGCGTTGCCTGCTCCGATCCGACTGGGTAGGCGCTGAGCAGTACGTCTTCGGTGAGTGCCACAGTATGCGTGCGCGGCGTAGCAACGACTGATGTGCCCTGCGAAAGTGCATAGACGACGAATCCGAGAGCCAGAACCACAACTACGGCAAGCCCCCATACCGCAATGCGTGAAAATGAAAACGCCGAACTGCTGCGGGGCGTGATTGTTTCGCGTGCGGATGCGGGCAGATCAGAGACGGTTTCTGTGGCAGGAAAATTGGGACCGCGCTCGCGGCGATGCGCTATGGGGATATTGCGAATACTGCGCTCGACGCCTCCCGTTGCGTCTGTTTTGCTTGGTGGAGATTTTTCAGGCGGGGTTATATCTCTGAAATAGTCTTTTGGCATAAGGTTATTATACACCACAATTATGCGTTGTCGCGCATACGGATGTGCACAAATCCTGCAGCAGCCCAAATCCCCGCATCTTCCTGAATGCCCGTCTGCGCGTTGATATGATCAGCCAAATTATGTCCGAAAAGTTGGTGTACCGAGAATGGTTGCTCGGATATTGCAAATTGGGCGAAATCGATTTTTGAAAAAATATTTGCAAACCACGGTCCGACATCAGGCGGTGCGACGAGGATAAGCATGGCGGGGATGCGCTTTGCTTTTGCGAGCTCATTAAACATTTTCCCGTACGCGTCGACAAATGTAGGTTCAATTTTCGCGAGCGACCCGATGACTGATTGACACAGAGCATCCGTACAGGTTTCTTCTGTCGCAATGCGTACACGGCTCAGAGCCTCAGCGGGAGTGGTGCCGGTGATGGTGGCGAGTTCGGCTGTCACGGTGCGCCATCCGAGTGGAGCATCAGCATGTTCGAGCACTGCATTTCGCCGTATGACGACGGCGCTTGTTGCAATGCTGGTCACATCGATAAGCGTGTAGTGGGTGATATCCGGCATGCATGATCGGATCACCACCGTGAGAGCAAAAAACGCTGAGTGAAACGTGATGGTGCGCCCCACGAACGCCGACCCAAGCGCAGTGCTTATCGCCTGCTTAAACTCAGGATTAATCTCGCTCTGCAGAACGGAAATGTCGATGCGTGCGGCGGTCTTGCCCTCGGGTTGGGCGGTCGGATATCCATTGAGCGCGACGCGCGTGACGCTGCGCTCAAACATGTTCGCTGCGTCAAGCGTTGATTGACCCTGTGTCGCTTGCTGTGCAATCGCCGTGATCATCTTTGCACTGACCACCTCCTGCTTGCCGAGCGCCTGGCTTGCGCTCAGTGTTTCTGAACGTACCCATGGGGCGTGCACAATAGCGACAACCTCTTCGGGGGGCGACCCACCCTTTTTTGCATGCTGATCAAGGACAGCAGTCGCTGTTTCTTGCGTGAGGGTTTTGAGTTGATCGATAGTTGGGGCAGTCTTCATCTCCACGGGAATTGTGCGTCGTTCTGAGACCAAGATACGGGCACTTGACTCGCTATTTATTATGGATGCCTCAACAATAGCGACGGCAATGCTGCCGCTGCCAATATCGCACACCGCAAGCGTTTTTGTACCCCTCTTTTTAAACGGCAAACCAAGCTTCATTACTTATAGTATATAGCCTGCACGCGACACTCTATTGTGTCCCATGTGAAAAAGCCGCCCGCACTACTATTGCAATACTGCCTTGATGCGGCGGATGCCGGCGGAGGAAGCTTCTTCTTTTTGAATTTTGAATGTGCCGAGCTCACCGGTGTGAGTGACGTGCGGACCGCCGCAGAATTCTATGGAAAACGCATTATCAAGCGCACCGACAGAGTATACAGATACGCGGTCTGGGTATTTTGCGCCGAATTCGTGCTCTGCACCAAGTTTTTCCGCCTCGTCTTTCGGCATTTCGGTGTGGATCACGGGCAGATCTTCTTTTATTTTCTCGTTGACGATCTTTTCAACTTCTGCGAGCTGTTCAAGTGTAACTTTCTGACCGTAATTAAAGTCTATGCGCAGGCGCTCCTGTGTGATGTTGCTCCCCCGCTGTTTGACCTCCGGTCCCAGCACCATTTGAAGCGCCTTGAGAAGCAAGTGATGCGCCGTGTGCAATCGCGTTGTCTTTTCTGAAGTGTCTGCAAGACCTCCCTTGAATTTTTGTTCGGAGCCGGCACGAGAAAGTTCTTGGTGTTTTGCCATTTCCTGTTTAAATCCTTCCTCGTCAACGGCAATTCCCTTTTCTGCTGCGAGTTCGCGCGTTAATTCAATGGGAAAACCGTACGTTGTGAAAAGAGTGAAGGCGTCAGTGCCCTTTTCAAGTTCCTTAAGACCTCGCGTAAGCGTCTCAGCAAATTTTATTTCTTCATCCGCCACTTTTTTGTCAATACGCCCTGACTCAGCAGCATCAAATTGCTCTTTGTAACAAAGTAGGACTGTGCGAACAAGAGGTTCAAGCTTGGCGCCTGTCTTTAATTTGTTAAGTCGAACTGCAGCGCGACGTATCAGGCGACGAACAAAATAGCCTTGGTCTTTGTTGGATGGGTCCACCCCATCACCAATGAGAAAAACGGCAGCTCTAATATGATCTGCGATAACGCGAAATTCTTGTCGATGGTCTGTATAAGACGTACCCGTTATACGTTCTATATCACTGAGTAGCGCGACAAATAAATCCACTTGAAATACGTCCGGCTCGTTGTTTGCCGCCGCAGTAATACGCTCCAATCCCCCGCCGAAGTCCACGTTTTGCTTTGGCAGAAGTCCAAACGAGCCATCTTCTTTCTTGATGTACTGCATGAAAACGGAATTACCGATTTCCATGAACCGCCCGCAGTCGCAATTGGGGTGGCAAGGCTCGTCTTTCCATTGCGATTGCTCGTGCAAACCACGATGCTCACCAAAATCATAGAAAACTTCCGAATCCGGCCCCCCGGGCTCTCCCACCGGCATGTTTTCAGGTACACCCGCACGGCTCCACCAGTTCTTTTTAGAGCCGTAAAACTTGATGTGGTCTTCAGCAACACCCAGACTCTCCCAAATCTCTGCAGACTCCGTGTCTTTTGGCAAATTAAACTTTTCATCGCCTTCAAAGCAGGTTACCCACAGCTTTTCTTTTGGAATTCCCGCCTCTTTTGTGAGAAATTCAAAAAACCAGGGCAGTTGCTCCTTTTTAAAATAGTCTCCCAATGACCAATTCCCGAGCATTTCAAAAAAGGTCGTGTGGCGGTTGTCGCCCACCTCTTCAATATCCATCGCACGGAAGCATTTCTGCGAATTCACGAGGCGCGCGCCCTCTGGATGTTCTTTACCGAGCAGGTACGGCACCAGCGGCTGCATGCCCGAGCCGGTGAAAAGGGTCGTTGGGTCATTTTGCGGTACAAGAGGCGCCGACGGGATGACGGTGTGTCCCCGTTCTTCAAAAAACTTCAAATATTTCGCTCGAATTTCGTTGGCGTTCATGCGTCGCACTATACCACATCTTCCTCGACGGTCGTAGATTCGGGAAACGCGAGCACTTCGCGCATCTCTTTTATATTGTGAAGGACGGTGAAAAACTGCAGCGCATCGATACGTTCGAGTCGCTCGACAACGCTGCGCTGCACATAGATGCCGCACACATCAATCCCCTCTTCGGTGAGCGCCTCGAAATATTCGCGCAGTGTTTCAGCGCCCGAAAGGTCGAGATAGGCGACGCTTGAGCAATCAAGCACGATTGCGTGGATCTCATTCCCCTGCGATTCCTCCTCGGTAATCAATCCATCAATGATCCGTATGATGTAATCGATGTTGCCATAGAAGGCGGACGTTTCGATGCGCAATATCAGAACGCCAGGAAATGTTTCAACGGTGTCGGTCGTTCTCACGCCCTGCAAAATATTCCACTCGCGATCAATGCCCAACACGCGAATTTTCGCCCACACAATACGGCGGATGAAGAGCGCGAGCGCGACCACAACACCAATTGCAACAGCATCTTCCGGCTTGAGTATGAGCGCGACCACGAAAGTGAGCATCGCTACCATGCCGTCCATGCGCGATGCGCGGTATGTGCTGATGAGTTTCTTGAGATCAATAAGATCGAGCACCGATGATGTGACAATAGCTGCCAAGACCGCAAGCGGTATATAGCCAAAGACCGGCGCAATGAGAAACATGCTGGCAATGAGGATTGCGGCACTTATGACACTTGCCATGCCGGTCTGCGCGCCCGCGTTAACCGATACTGCGGTACGCGAAAATGAGCCCGATACCGGATATCCGCGCATAAACCCCGCAGCGATATTGGCGATACCCTGCCCTACCAGCTCCTGATCGACATCAACGCGCTGGTGTGCCGTCGCAGCCATCATGCGCGCGATAGCATATGATTCGAGAAAACCAACAAGGGCAATAATCCAAGCTTTATTAAGGAGCGAAAGCCAACCATCAAGTTGCAAATCCGGTATGCGAAATGAAGGCAAATCTGCCGGTACTGATCCCACAACCGCAATACCGAGTTCTCGAAAATCGAGCGCATAACTTGCTGCTGTCGCCAGCACGAGCACGACAAGCGCTGCGGGCAGCCGTGGCGCGAAGCGTTTTGCAATGAGGAGTGTTACAAGTGAACCCACACCGAGGAGCACCGTTGCTCCATGCATGTGCGCTATATTCAAAGCGATACTCAGAGCGTTTGGCAGCATGTACTCGAAGCGTTCTGCAGTAAACCCCAGAAGCAGTGGAATCTGCGTGACGGCAATGATGATGCCTGCGGCTGTTGCAAAACCCAAAATCACCGAATGCGGAATGACACGCATGATGAAACCGAAACGAAAAAGCCCCAGCACTAAGAGTATCGCGCCGGACATAACGGCGAGCGCCGCCGCGAGCGCGATATATTCCGGTGTACCCGGAGTTGCGAGCGGCACGAGCGCACTAAACACAAGGAAGCTGATGATGGAGACTGGTCCGGTCGCAAGGCGCGGCGAGCTACCCCAGAGCGAAGCGAATACGCCGCCGGCGAGTGCTGCATAAAATCCGGCAATTGGAGGGAGACCAGCAAGAATGGCGTATGCCATCGCCTGCGGTGTGAGAATGATCGCGACAGTAACACCGGCAAACGCATCAGCCTTTAAAAGCTCAAACGTATATTGCTTCAGCCATGGCAAGAATGGCATAAGCATCTCGAGTGTGCTCGCCGGTCGATGCCACGGTCTATGTCGTTTTTCTTCCACGCCGTTCATGTGTCCATTGTAGCAAGAAACCCGCTTGCGATGGCAAGCGGGTGTACAGAAAATTTGGAGCATGTTTCGAAACTAGAGTTCCCGAGCCGAGCGAGTCGTGTTCGTCGGCGAGGTGCCTCGTCGGAGGACGAAATGTATCGGGGATACATTGAGTCCGAGACGAGTGCGCCGCAGCCAGAACACGAATCGCGTAGGCAGGGAAGGGTTTCGAAACATGCTCTAGATCAATTTAAGTTCGGCGGCGATGCCTTCTGCTTCGGCAATCATGGCGCCGATGCTCAGCTCAATGCCGCGGAGCCAGAATTGCGGGTCGGCGGGATTGAGCCCGAATGGCTTGAGTAATTCAATGGCATCTTTGGTGGAGCCGCTGCGTAAGAGCTCGAGATAGTGCGCTTCAAAATCGGCGCCCAATGCTCCGCGCTGCGCATAGATGCTTTGCGTCAGCAATTCGCCAAACGCATAGCCATACACATAGAACGGTCTGTGAAAGTGCCCTATGTATGACCACATGTATTCGATGTTGTCGTACGTGAACACTTCACCGGGCGCGCCGTACAATTCGTGAGTGGTGTGCATCCAGAGCGCGGATAATTCCTCGACGGAAAGTTTCTTTGGCTGCTCCCATGCGGTGTATGTTGCATTCATACCGTGCATGCGCCGTTCGAAATTCGAGAAGCCAATTTGCCGCACAGTGGTATTGAGCATGTCGTTGATCTTATCCATGAACAGTGCCAGCACTGCTTGCGTATCATTTTTTGCCAGAAGGCGCTGCTTCAGGAAATTAAACGTAATGAGCTCGCCGAAAATCGAGGCGGTCTCGCAATACGCTATCGGCGGATGGTATTGAAGCACTCCCTGCGCCTCGCCCGCCAAGAGCCCGTGGACGCCGTGCCCGAGTTCATGCGCAAGCGTCATCACATCGCCATTTGCTCCAAGATAGTTGAGCAGGGTCCATGCAATGGGCTTTCCACCAGGCAGCACGTACGACGCATTGAATGCTCCTCCTCGCTTTCCTTTTACTGCGGGCGCATCGATGCGTTTCTGTGCAAATGTATCACGCACCAAGTGCGCGAGTGTGGGGCTGAAACTCGCATAGGCATCGATGACGATGCGTTGCGCCTCATCGAATGGAATGATCGAAGTGTCGCTAAATGGGAGCGGTGCGTTACGATCGCTCCAGCGCAGTGTCTCCATTCCCAAGAGCTTTGCCTTGAGCTTGTAGTATCGCTGCGCGAGTGGCGCGGCACCAATCACCGCCGTATGCAGTGCATCTGCTACCGCATCAGGAATGCGATTCGAAAGATTTCTGCTATGCATCGGATGCACGTATCCGCGCTCGGTGTCCTCCACCGATCCAAGCCCAATGATGTTGTAGAGCGTCTCGGCAGAATATTTTGCAAACGTGCCGCGAAGGCTTTCATTCACCAAGCGCATCGCGTCAGCACGTTCCGCCGCATCTGTTGATTCAGCTATGACATTCAGCATGAATGGCAGGTTGCGCATTTCACCCTTGAAATCAAACTCGAGATCCGCCTCGAGCTCGTCAAAGAAGTCGCTCCATGCTCCGGCGCCAAAGGGCGAACGCTTTGTGAGTGCACCTTCGACTTCCTCCGTGAGCATGTAGGGCTTGAATACACGGATGTGATCAATCCATGGGCGATGTTTTGCGACCACGGCATCGCTCGCCGCAAGCGCATCAATCACCTTCTCATCGAGCGCAGCGACTTCAATATCGAAAAATGCCATATATCTGCCGGCAGCGGCACTCAGGCGCCTATCTATGTCGGCAAGTTTCGCCTTCACGGCGCTGTCGGCAGTATTCAAGCTGTTTTTCAATTGGAGAAACGATGAGAATTTGCTTTGGAGCATCGAGATTTCTGAGAGCGCAGTGATGGCGGCACCAAGCGTTGTTGCGAGCTTTCCTTTGTATGCTGCCGCAAATTGCTCGGTGAGCTTAATTGAGAGCGCAACGTCGTTGTCGATCTGTGGATCATCAATGCCCGCGTAAAGCACGTTCAAATCCCAGCGAGCTTCCATGGTTTTAAGATCAGTCATAGGCTTCATTTTCCTTCTCTTTGCGCTGGAGTCAACCTATCAAAATGTAAAAACCCCGTCCATGCGACGGGGTTTAGTCTCAAGATTTATGCCGAAAAAACTCCAGCAAAGCTCAGTACGAGCAGGATGGTGGCGACCACTATAGCGATGTCGCACAATCGCGCGAATGTCTTGTCACTCATAATGAACCCGCATAGAGCAGAAGTGCGATCACGAAGATAAAAGCCGTAACTACTATTCTCGGATTAATGAGCATGCTTTCCTCCCGAGTGCCTGGAAGCAAAATGCCACGAATCATTCGTCTACGCAAGGACCTCGCTCCGCAAGATTTCTGCTTTTACTGTCGGACCGCCGCGGTTGTAATTACCGAGTGTGCCGTCGCTTTTCACCACGCGATGGCATGGGATAGAGGGATCGTAATTTTTGCTCATGATGCTCCCGACGGCTCGATATGCGCGCGGGCGCCCTGCCGCATGGGCAACCTGCTTATACGTGCGCGTTTCCCCTTTCGGAATTGTTCGCACAAATTCCCGTACACGATCTGAAAAAGAAATACTCATGCAAATAAAGTATCGGGCGAAGACGGTTTCGCCTTCTTTTTTGTTGCCGTGGGCTCAGCTTTTGGATTGCCGGACTTTACAAATTGATCGCGGAGCACCTTGCCAGCCGCTTCGCGGTATTTGCAATAATCACAGTCCTCTCCCGGTTCGGGAATTTGCCCGCTATCCAGGCACTTTTTTAACTCCAGTAGAGTCTCTTCAATCCAATCCCCTCCCTTTCCTGTGTATGGAATAAGTGTGACATCAAACTCCAGAATCCCGTCAAACGCTTTTTTGTCGCGTGTCGCGTTGGCGTACACAAAATATCCGGTATCGGAAACTGCAAAACCATTCTGGCGCAACAGCCATTGATAGATTTCCATCTGGCGTTTGTAGCCATCGTGCCACTCCTGGTCCAACGCCTCAATTTTCGAATCCTTGCTGGTCGCTTTGTAATCCACCACGATCAGCTCACCGTCCGGATTGACCCAGACATCGTCCACCGCTCCGGAAACAGTGAGTCCGGTCGGCTCATGCTCAGTGGAAATACCCTTGAAATTTTCACGCCAAATATCCATCTTTGGATGTTCAAACGGAACGGCGTCCACGCCGTACTGCTTCATAATTGGGTGCTGAGTTTTGCCTGCGCGATGAATATCAAATTCTTTTTTCAGCAGAGCGTCCACTGCGCTGTTCAGATTGAATGGATAGCCCGGCGGGCGCGCCACACCCAGCTTGTTGTCGACATAAAAACAGCGCGGACATTCGCAAAAGAGGTCTATCTTTGATCGCGAAAGGCGAAAGCGCGAGCCGCCGTAGTTCCAATCCGGATTGCGGTTTGGCTTGTAGTAATCCGACATTCAGGCAGTATACCCTTTCATCAACCCATTCGCATCTCTGCCTTTGCGCATTCGGCGCAGTCGCACAGATCGGCATGGCGCACACGCGCGGTGCCGCCCTGCATACGCTCGAAAAAGTTGCGGAGCCAGTCTTCGATAATCCACATGAAAGTGAAGATAAAAAGTGTGAGGCTGCTTGCGAATATCGAGAGAGAAAAGAATCCGAATCCGACGGCCATGCCGATACCGGCCGCAACCCAAATACCGGCGGCGGTCGTGAGACCGCGGAGCGATTTGTCCTGCAGATATATGAGCCCGCCGCCGAGAAATCCAATGCCCATGATTGTTGCCGCCGCGACTCGCATCGGATCAAAATTGACTGCACCTAGAAATGCGGCATTCACCTCCTGCCCCAGAATAACGAAAAGGCATGCACCGAGAGAGACGAGCGCGAATGTCCTGCTTCCCGCGCTTTTGCCAGCAGCGACGCGCTCGGTGCCCACCAGCATGCCGAGCAGTGCCGCAAGAAATAATTTTCCAAAAAGATACAGCTGAGGTTCAAAGCCAACCATGGAACTAGTGTAGCACGCTATTGCCCTGCCGCACCGCCGTATGTGCGAAACGTTTTCATAACAGGGTTGCCCTCAGTATCAATGATGGGAAGATCGCCACGAATTTCAAATTCTTTGTTGCCGTTGTCAGAGTAGAGAATGACTGCATATGAGCCGCCCGGCTCGGTGCCGCGCAGCAATTCCACCACCGCGTCAGTGTGTATGCCAGAATCCACGCGCGCAGCGCCGAGGGCGTTGAGTACATGCCCGCCCTGCGTCTCGTGCACAACGATCCATCCCGGAACTGCAAATTCTGCAGAAACTACACGCACAGTGCTGCCGCTTTCTTGATCACCTACCATCAGCGCAGCTTTCATCCCTGCGACGTGATCCGCGGCGCTCTCGTCAATTTCAGTGTTGGCGCGCGGCGCACTCGTCCCTATATAGCGAATGTCGCGCTCAGTGGCGACACCAAGAACGAAGAGGAGAAACACCCCTGCAGCGAAACCGGCGAAAAATGTCGGCGAGCTGTACGGCTGTGATGCCATGATTCAATTATCGAGCAGCCACTGCCGCTGTCAACGGATGTGTCGTGGTGTGCGGGGGTGGGAGCACGCAGAGGCGTTTAGCCTCGTTCGATATTGTGCTTATTTTTGAGGGTGAAATACCGAATTCGCCCAGCATGTTTGGATTGTCCCGAATGGAACGACACAACACAATATTGCGCTCCATCAAGCGCTGCTTCTCGCCAGAAGAAAGCGTTGTCAGGCACGTAAGCGGATGCACGCCCATTTCTTCTATCATATCTACGATGCCGCGCTTGCGTGGATAGTCCCATCCGAGCATGGTGAGCCCCGAGCAGCGACCATAACGGATCGCAGTGCGTGTGAAGCGCGTATTGGTGACGAGCCAGCCTTCGGTAACGCGATCGCGCTCATGCGGCGCGTGCTTCAAATCTTCGAAGCGCGCATGCACGTAGAGCGCATCCTTCACATCAGTTGCAATGCCAGCGGTGTTGTGGAATTTCACCTCGATGCCTGCGCGCACATGCCCCCTCTCCGCGAGCACGTCGACTTCATGCGGTGCGCAGCGCCCGTTCATCGCGAGTTCGACATGTGTGCGCCAGCCGTGCGCGCGTAATATCTCTGCGACGAAGCTTTCAAAGGGATACCCCGACGGACCAAGATCAAACACGGCGCGCTTGATCGAATAGCGCGCGGCAACCGGCACATCCTCAAGTGCCTGGAGTGCTTGATGCGCATATTGATAGATATCTTCGGTGGTCATGCCCTCACGCAGCTCACGCTCGATCTGTGCGATGACGCGCTCACGAGCCTCGGTGCTTGCGCCAGCATGTATGAGCGATGCCGCCAGCTTCTCGCGGCTAAACATTTCTCGCTCGCCATCAGCCTTGGTGATAAGAGTATCCATAGCTATTGTGAGCGGACGATAGTGAGTGGAACCCATTCGCCGTTGAGCATGCCACGAAACGCGATGCGGTCATTCGCAAACACTTTCGTGGAAAGATACCGTGCCGTCGGCTCCTTTACGCACTCCACACTAAACGGGCGCTCCCATGTTTCGAAAATAATTGCAGTGGTGCTGTCATCGATATCATGGGTGCGGACAGAGGCATCATGGCAGGTGGATTCAGTCATGATGATGCCAGAGAGCTCGTGCAGCTCATTTTTATATGCATCGCTCAGCGTGATTGCGTAGACATGCTGCTCAGCAGCAGCAAAAATCGCACTGCCAAAAAATAAATGTGCAGCCACACCTACGAGTGACGCAAACACTGCGAACATAACGAGCCGCTCTGCCATATGGCTATGATACGCGAAAAGACCGTCTCAACGGGAACGTTGTACACATCCCTCACCCATCTCGCTATCCGATTATGCCGCCGCCAAGGCAGCGGCTGCCCTCGTAGAGAACGGCAGATTGACCGGCGGTGAGGATCTGCGCCTCGCTCAGGACGATGCGTGTGGACTCACCATCTCCGCGTTCAATGCGTCCCTGCTGCGGCTGCTGATGGTAACGAGCCTCGATGGCGTATGGTTTGTGGAATGTTGGCGCTTCTCCAATCCAGCTCACATCATGCAATTGCGCACTGCTGCGGAATGCATCCTCGATACTCTCAGAAACCGTAATAGTGTTCTCTTTTCCGTCTATTGCGATCACGTAGTGCGGCGTTTGCGCAGATGTTTTCTCTCCATGCACCGTAAACCCATGCCGCTGTCCGATGGTATAGCGCGCGGCACCTGCATGTGATCCGATCACTTTTCCAGCGCGATTCAGCACGTCTCCATCACGCATCGGAATGAAGCGAGCAAGAAAATCGCCGATTGATACTTCGCCCACAAAGCACAACCCCTGACTATCTGGTCGCGCCGCATTGGGTAAACCAATTTCGCCCGCAATGCGACGTATCTCCTTTTTTGGGTATTCACCGATTGGAAAAAATGCACGAGCTAGTTCGCGCTGTGTGAGTCGATGTAAAAAATATGATTGATCCTTACCGGCATCAATTCCTCGATGCAGTTCATATGTGCCTCCCTTTTCTACCCTGCGCGCATAGTGCCCTGTTGCAATCGCATCAGCACCTTCGGCAAGCGCCCACTCGAGAAAGGCGCCGAATTTAATGTGCTGATTGCAGAGTACGTCCGGGTTGGGAGTAATGCCGCTTTCATACGAAGTGATCATGTCGCGCACGACCTCCTCTTTATACGTATCTGAGCAGTCAATCTCCCGAAATGGGATCCCGAGCGCCGCAGCCACCCGCTTTGCCGAAAGCCGATCCTCCTCCCACGCGCACTCTAAAAACTCCGGCTGCCAGATTTTAATGAATACTCCGGTGACGCTATGCCCCTGCGCACGCAAAAGATGCGCTGCAACAGCGCTATCCACTCCGCCTGATAAACCAATAAATACCTTCATGAGTCAAAATGTATCCGAATCGGAAGTGAATGTCGACCGCACCGCACGGACACTGTTCGAGTAATTGATGCATATGCATCAATTACTCGAACAGTTTCTTTTTCAAAATCAAGATAAGGGTCGGGTCTTGATGTGGCACTAATACCTGTTCAGGAGCCTAAGTAATACCGCTTCTTACGGAGGTGCTCTTCGTATGTCGCGCTGTAGTGAGTGGTACCAGTGTGATCGGCGAGGTAGAAGAGATACCCCTGCTCGATGGGGTGTATAGCGGCGCGAATAGAGCTGACGCTTGGATTTGCAATAGGACCAGGCGGCAGCCCTTTATTCCTGTACGTATTGTAAGGAGAGTCTTCTTCAAGATCTTTGAGTGTCAGCTCGTTTGAGCCCTTTCCTATCGTATAGACGAATGTTGCATCCACCTGAAGCGGCATGTTTATTTCCAAGCGTTTCCATATGATGCCGGCAATTTTCTGCTTGTCGAGGTAATCGCTTTCCTCACGCTCCAAAAGCGAAGCGACAATAATGATATCGCTGAGCGGTCTTCCAAACGCATCAATGTCTGTCTGTATCGGCGCGATTTTTGCTTCAAAAGTCTCCCGCAGTGTGCGAATCACCACGTCTTCTTTTGCGGTTGGCAAGAAAAAGTACGTATCGGGATACAAATACCCTTCATGCGGCAGCGCATCGCGCACGAACGCTTCTTTATCGAGGCGCGGCAACTTTTTTCCCAGTGTTTCCGCCATCTCGCGTGCGGTAGCTCCTGCGGGAATATATATGCGCACCGGCTCAAGACCAAAATCGCCAGTCATGAGAGCCTGCGCTACACGCAGCACATTTTTGGAGTGATTGAATTGGTAATCACCCGCGTGGATATTGCGATCGCCGCCCATGAGCTTGAGTGCGAGCTTGAATACGCTTGCCGAGCGGATGACGCGCTGATCTTCGAATTGCTGAGCAACACTCGCGGCACTCGCATCGCGCTCGACAGAGATAATATCTCCAGCTGGAAAATTAGCGGGTGGGCGCAGCGCCATCGCATAAAAGACGGCGAACGGCGCCGCCACAATGAGAGCGACGAGTGCCGTGCGGCGATTGGCGTGCTTCTGCCAGCGCAGCGAAAGGTGCTGCTGTGTCTCCTGCACTGTCTCCCACGCCTTCTCTATTTCAGGGCCGACGCCCTCTGGTATTACTTCTCCCATATATTATGCAGTAGGCAGATTAGGCGGTGCCTCAAACTTGCGTGCCGGAATTCTATCCAACCCCGGTGCCATAATTCCGCGACTGGGGAAATGATAGATGGTTGCAAGCTCTTCGGAGGTCATAACAAAATACGGCGTGTCGTGTGGCGGATGAAACCAAGAGCGACGACGATACGCATCCAATATATGATGCGACATTTTTTCCTTGCGCGTACCGAATGGATCCTGCCACGGATAGCTGAACGACGTGTGCCAGCCCGTGGGAGCGATGCCATTGAAATGCGATGCGCTGAATTGACGGAAGACGCCCGTCATACCGCCAATCGCGACGGGGCGGAACTTCTCACGCTCAGCGACATACACCGCACGTATACCCGTGTCGAATCCTGACTTGTCGATGCTGCGCTCGATTGCTTTGATCTGCTCCTCTTGCATTGAGCTGAGCGATACAGGACCGGCGATTTCATGCCCCTCTTTGTCGATGCGCATCGTCGTTGCTTTCTTCCTAATTGCCGCAATTTCATCCGCCGCCTCCCCTTTCCAGCGATTCTCTTTTGCAAACCAGTGCCCCTCTTTGACGCGCGTGTCTTTGTTGGTGCGTATCATAATTTGAAACCATGCCTGCTCCCCCTCTTTGAGTGAGCTTAAAAATTCAAAAATGTGTGCGATCGGGTCAATTTTATACTCTTCTTTTGGATCCCGATCCAGCTGGTAGTCAATATACGTCTTTATTGGATATGGATCTTTGGCGGTTAGCTTGAAGTCACAACCCCATGCCGTATACTTGCCCGTTTCATATCGGACGCGGGCTGCGTAATCTTCGGCTTCATATATTTCAACATTCGGATACTGCGCATAAATTTGCGACTCAACGATCTCGCGCAGCTTGCGCCGTGTCCAGATATAAAAATGAATGCGACCGCCATCCGACATGAGCTCAAATGAGAACCAGGGGCGCACACTGCCGGTGATCCAGCGGTCTATGAAGGTGCCTTCGCCTGAGCCAATGTATAAACCTGTAAATACGAGCTCCATTGCGCGCGGCGATTTTTCTATATCGCGTGGAATCTTGATCTCCAAAAGCATTGTTTCCTGCGCAGCGATAAAATCCGCACGGCGGTACTTGATCCAGATGTCCCAAAAGATGATCCCGAGGAGTATCGGGAGCCACAGCGGCGCAAATACGACAAACCAGCCGACGATGGGCGCAATAGCGTTCGGGAATGCGAGCGCGAGCCCAAAAGCTGTACCAAAAGCTAGTGCGAAAACCACCCCCGTGCTCGAAATGCCAAACCCCTCGAGTGATTCGAGTACCGACATGCAGGTATCATACCACGCACTCCGCGAACAGCTTATTCTGCGGGGTACGAGTTCCGCCCCAGCGGGGCGGGCTCTCAAGTCTCGGCGCGCGGCCGCTTCTTACAGAGCGGACCGTGCCCGCGCGCCTGCGAAGCCCCCGCAGAACAAGCTGCCCACGGAGCATTTTCTACTTCATCGTGTACTTGCCGTCGCTGGTGCGGCGGAAGGTGCCGTCTTGGAGATTGACGATGATGGTTGCGTCTTTGACATAGCGTTCGCGCTTTACGCGCTCGATGATTTCTTCGCGGGTGAGCGGACGCGCTTCGCGCTCAAGTACTGAGCGGATGACATCCTTTACGACTCCCGGGTTGTAGCCCCACTCCTTGAGTGCATAGAGTCCACGACCGACGAGTACGAAACGCCCATCCTTGATGAGTTCGTTGTGGCATGTTGCCGGATGTGCTGGGCGCTTGAAAAGTTTCTCGATTGCTTTTGCAACCTCGGTGAAGTGCATCGGTGAGCCGTGGCGCTTGAGTGTGAGATAGGCAAGATCGCGCATGCTCTTTACACGCACGTGCGGAGAATCGGCATGACCCCATTCACCAAGCGGATTGCGGGCGAGTTTCTTTGAAATGGAGAGCCAGCGCGAGAGCACTTCTTTCGGCTGTTTTTTTACACCAGCAGTGGCGAGGCAGGTATTGAATTTATTGAGAAAATCTTCCTCGGGGATGAGGTGATCCGGGTCTACGGCGTCGTGCAGCGCGCGCAGCGCTGTCTGCACCTTGTCCATCGTCTCACCGTCCACGTGCCAGCGGCGCTCAAAATGCTCGTCCTCCTTCTGGTATTTAAACGGTTCACCAACGACAAGCAGGAAATATGCATGATTGCGATCCGTGCTTGAAACAGGCAGCTCGTCGAGCAGTGTATGCTCCGCAACGATACCACCCAATCCCTTCACTGCTTCTTCGAGCACATCGATATCCTTACGATGCGCCTTATATGCCGCAGATGAGCGCAACAGCGCAAGACCGTGCGACTCGATTTGACGCACGCGTTCCCGGGTGATGTTGTATTCTTTGCCGATTGCCTCAAGTGTTCGGCGTTCACCTGATTTGCCGAGACCATATCGCCCCGCGAGGATGTTGCGCACCCGCTCGGGGAGCGCTGCAAGGAGCTCTTTGGTAATCACCTTCGGTGAGAAAGTCATATAATATTTATTGTATAATTTATATAGGCAGAAGAGCTTTGCTGCACTTCTCGCTCTATTGTCTAATCTGTAGCAGATGGAGGGAAACTTGTCAAATGCCAGAAATGCCTGAAGAAATCGTGAAGGGCTCTCTGCCGCCGGGCGGACGAAAAAGAACCTGTCCACACCTAACCCCCATATACACAGTTTGGATGCATGCCAGCCGCGCGACTTCGCGCGGTACTATACGTGCATATGGCTACATCGGATGTGCGCATTCCGCCCCAGGATCTCGACACGGAGCGGGCGTTGCTGGGCGCGATCATGCTCAATCCGAGCGCAATGTATGAGATTGCCGACATTCTTTCTGCAGAATCTTTCTACGCCGCAAAGCACAAAACCATTTACGACGCGATGTTGAGCTTGTATGCGCGCGGCGAGCCCGTGGATCTCGTTTCTCTCTCGGCACGTCTCAAAGAAAAAAAGGCGCTCGATAAAGTGGGCGGCAATACCTACCTTTCTGATCTAGTGGGCGTTACCGTCTCACCGAGTTCGGCACGTCATTACGCACAGGTCATTCAGGCAAAAGGCGTGCTGCGCAATTTGATTGCCGTTGCTGATGAAATTTCACAGCTTGGGTTTCAGGAAGACCGTGACATTGAGGAGGTGCTCAATGACGCGCAATCGAAAGTCTTTCGTATTGCAAACAGCGCCTCGCTTCGCAAATTTACCGATCTGCGCACCGAGCTGCGCGAGACGTGGGAGCGTGTCGAGCGTTTGAGCCAATCGAAAGGTGAGCTGCGCGGAGTGCCATCGGGATTCGTACAGCTCGACAACAAGCTCGCTGGATTCCAACGGGCAGATCTTATCATCCTCGCCGCACGACCTTCGATGGGTAAAACCTCCCTTGCACTTGATATTGCGCGCCGCGTGGCGGTGGAACACAAAACGCCCGTCGGCGTGTTCTCGCTCGAAATGAGCGCGCAGCAGCTTACTGAGCGCATGCTTGCAGCGACGTCGTACGTCGATGCGTGGAAACTGCGCACCGGAAAAGGGCTCACCGAGAGGGACTATGAAAATCTGCAGCACGCGATCGGCGTCCTCGACGAAGCGCCGCTGTATATAGATGACAACGCAAGCAGTACCGTGCTTTCCATGCGCGCAACCGCGCGTCGTCTCAAGGCAGAAAAAGGCTTGGGACTCGTCATCATCGATTACCTCCAGCTTGCAGCGCCTACGAACACCCGCGCCAGCGATTCAATGGTGCAGCAGGTGACAGAAATTTCACGCGGTCTCAAAGCGATGGCGCGCGAGCTTGATGTGCCAATCATCGCGCTTTCACAGCTCTCGCGCGAGGTGGAGAAGCGCGGCGGACGCCCCAAGCTCTCCGATCTGCGCGAGTCCGGCTCAATCGAACAGGACGCAGACGTGGTGATGTTTATTCACCGGGAGGACAAGGACAAGCGCTATCAGGAAAGTGGCGAAGTTGATAATGGATTCTCAAATGATTTTCGAAAGGAGTTTGTCGATGTCGAAGTCATTATCGCCAAGCACAGAAATGGTCCTGTCGGCACAGTGAAGCTCAAATTTAAGGAAGACCAGACCCGCTTCGAAAGTGTTACCGATGAATCCACATCAACATACAGCGACGGGCCGGAAACGATGGTCGAGGAGAACTAAATGCACCCGATTGCTCGTTGTGAGCGGCGAACTTCCTTTTTGGTACAATGCAGCAATGGATGCAATTGAGCGACTGGCAGCATTATTTGAAAAATTTCCGGGGATCGGTCCGCGGCAGGCAGGGCGTTTTGTGCATTACCTGCTGCGCTCATCGCCGGCGTTGCGCGATGAGCTTGTGCGCGGTATTGCAGCCCTCGGCAAGGAAGTGCGCCAGTGCAACGAATGCCGCCGATATCACGACGGTGCGCAGGCACTTTGCAGCCGCTGTGCGAGCACGAGCCGCGACCACACACTCCTTATGATCGTTGCGACAGATGCTGATGCAGATGCAATCGAACGCTCACACACATATAACGGCACCTATTTCATATTGGGAGGCACCGTCGCCTTGGGAAACGAAAAAAACCCGCGCATACGTGAAAACGAATTGGTGACCTGTGTAAAAAAGCGTCTAGAAAAATTGAAGGAGATCATCCTGGCATTTCCGGCGAATGTAGAGGGTGACACCACCGCCGAGCGCGTGCGCGATCTGCTTTCACCACTCACCCATGGCATAGCTATCAGTGCGCTCGGGCGCGGTCTCTCGACCGGCGCCGAGCTTGAATACGTCGACCCCGACACCATCAAAAACGCCCTTACGAATCGAGGTTGATGCGTGGAGTAAAGTTCGTTATGGTATTGAAAGGCGTTGGAAGGAGACTGTCATGGGAAATGCGATTACCTCCTTACTCAACGGTGTAGCTACTGGTGTATCGCTGTACCTGGGACTGAGTTATGTGATGGACACAGGAGGGGCAGCATGGCTTGCGTATGCTGGGTTTGGTTTCAACTACATAGTTGTCGTTATCCTTTTGGACATCAAAGACTCACAGGGTGAGGTACGGAGTAAAAAATGCTCCGCAAAATGATCAGTGCAGGACCCCGCCTTGGGAAACCAAGGCGGGGTCGTTTTTTACTTCAAGCTTTGCGGGCTTGATACTCCTCCCAGCCGTCGAGCCACGAGCGCTCGTAGCCAGGGACCAGAATTTTTCTCGCATCTTCGCAAACGTGCAGTGGTTTGCGCGTTTCAAACATAATCGCAAGATCGTCCACCCACGGAATCTCTTTCGGCGATGCAGGGCGCTTCCATGCTTCGAATGCTGCCATCTGTGGCCCGTGCCAGATGCCCTGCGGATGCAATGTTGCCGTGCCGCTGTCACCCACGCCGCCTGCACTTCCCTTCCGCGCGTCATATTCTTTAGCGTAGAAAAGAAATTCCTCCATGTTGTTGAGGTGGTGGTACGGCAGCGAATGCACGAAACGCGGTCCAAGTACCGACACTACTACTGATGCATCGGGTGATGCGAGCAGAGCAAAGTTCGATGGATCTGGATGGATGGATTGAACGTAAGAAAAGTTCAATTTTGACGAGTGTATCGCAAATGGATACGGTGCTCCTTTCCACGCCACACACAAGAATGGTGTGTATGCGTATTCAAGATAGCTCCATTTTCCATTTCGCTTTACATACTCCACACGGTAATCAGGACCTCCCTCGGGGGGATACGGCTCCGGAATGCGCATCGCAGACTCGTTGAAGGGTATGTCAGTGTTGTCATACGGTCTTCGCATCGGAAGACGTAATCCACTGGCAGTCTCAATGCCGATCATCCTCGTGTAGGTCTTGGCATCGAAACATGACAATGCGTGTCGGGGGATGTACACGAAGTCTCCGGTTTTGTATGAAAGTTTTCCGAAATCAGTGTCGCAGTGACCGCATCCTTCGTATACGTACCACAGGCAATCCGCATCGATATTCCGTATGGAATGTGAATTCATGTTTTCAACGAGCACGAGTGTGACCACCGCAGTGCCATCATCTGTCGAAATCAGCGGTTGCGGAAAGTAGTCGCTTTCTACATCACGCACTCGAAACGCTCGCGGGACGAGATCACTCTCCTCGTCATGTTCAAACACGGTACGCGATGCCGCGTCACGGGCGCGTCTGATGTTCTTTATTACCGTCGGCGGTTTCGAGAGCAGCATCTCGACTTCAAAGCCCATCATCTTTGCCGTGTGTAACTCGCCCTGCGGAGACCCGTCCATGTTTTCAGTTTTTGCATGGGGGCTCGTCATTTCCCTTCTGGGAAATTCCCGTACGTAATCCATTTTTCTGTCACTCCTGTTGATACTTCTTAAAACCTATTGTATAAATTATAGTTAGTCAATGAAGGAGTACGTGCATGCTTGAAGACAGGCACCCCGCCGCAAAAAGCAGGCGGTATATACGCGATTGCATAGGTTTCGAAAAACATATGCGGCAAATCCGCGCGCGCCGCGGCGAGCAGATCCCGTCGCAGTGGTACCAGCGTCCTTATTTTTACGCGCTCTCGATTCAGCGTGAAAAGATGCGCGCACATGGTGACAAAATCTATTTTCCAGGCTGCGTGCAAAAACGCGACTATGAATTTGAGATTCTGGGCATTCATCTCAAGCCGATCTACACCCGCAATATCCAGGTCGCCATTGAGCACGTCCGGAACAACATGCTGTTCTGCATCTTCAACGACCTCAGCTGCCGGGATTATCAGGCGCTCGATTCGGCGCTCCCTTTGGGAGTGACGTGTTCGAAGGGTATGGCAGACAAAGCTTTTGGTCCGGTCTGCCTTTATGGGCGAGAGCTCAATATGGATGAACACGGGGTGTTCAATCTACGGATGTCGCTGGAAGTGAATGGCGAGCAGCGCTGCAAGGCAAATTTTAATTCCATATATTTCACCGATCCCGAAACGGGTACGCGAAAGAATTGGTCATTTGCAGAAGTCATTACGTGGTCTGGGCACATGCACCAAGGCTTCGAGACGGGAGACCTCATGGGCTCAGGCACTGTTGGAGACGGCTGCATCGCTGAGCACTCCGATACAGTGCCGTGGCTTAAGGACGGAGATGCGGTGAGTATGACCGTGGAGAAATTGGGCACCCTGACCAATACTGTCTCCACGTATGCTGATATGTAGTGCATGAAGAAGCCCCATTCGAATCCGAATGGGGCTTTGCTTTTACAACAATCCTTTTTTCTTTTGATCAATTTCAAGTGCCTCAAAGAGCGACTTGAAATTCCGAACGCCAAAACCTCTCGATCCTTTACGCTCGATGATTTCAAAGAATATCGTCGGGCGATCCACCATAAATTTGCTGAAGATCTGGAGTAGGTAGCCGTCTTCGTCGCAGTCAGCCAGAATACCAAGCCGTGCCAGAGCATCGTAATCGACGTTGTAGCTCGATCCGAAACGTGCACGCACCTCGTCGTAATACGACTGCGGCCATGTATCGAGAAACTCAATGCCGCGCGCTTTAAGCTCGGTGACGGTCGCAATGATGTCATCTGTTTCAAGCGCAATGTGCTGCACGCCTGCACCGCGATTGTAATTTAGATACATGCGAATCTGGTCTTGTGGCGCGCGACCATCGGGGAGGAGACGTAAATTCGCTGCGGGTTCGTTGATCGGGAATTTCAATATCCCCGTGTCATTCCACATCACTATGCTCATCAGCGCTGAATACTCTGCAAGAATTTCCTTGTCGGAAAATCGTACGAGATCCACCATGCCAAGAACACGCGCATAGTACTTAGCCCAAAATTCCATCTGACCGAGCTCGACGTTACCGACGATATGATCAAATGCCTTGAGTCCCATATTGGGAACTGGGGGTCTTGTGTATGGCACATATCCGGGCAGAAATGGTCCGGTGTAGTCGATGTTTTCGATGAGCGAGTGCGCCACCTCACCGTACGTCCCGATCTTTGCGATTACCACACGCCCGTGCTCATCCCCGTATGTTTCCGGTGATTGGATCAAAATGGCACCGCGCTGCTTTGCAATGTTAAATGCTTCGATAGCATCGGGCACTTGCAATGCAATATCCCGCACAAAATCGCCATGCTCACGCACTTGGCGCGCAATTTTTGACTCGGGGCTTAGCGCACCCTTCACAGCGAAACGGATGTTTCCCTGTGTGTATACTCGTGCCATCTGGTGCCGATCGCCGGTTTCTGTACCACGCGATGCACACGCATTGAAGCCTAAGCCCCGCTCGAGCATATACCCGAATTGCGAGGCGGATCCTGCGCACACTTCCAGATGATGTATGCCGATAATCGGAAATGGTTGATCCGACATTCTGACTCCTCCTGCTGTTCTCAGCACACCCTACTCTGCCGCCACCAAAATCGAAACTTGACTTATTGCAAACGGATTGTACTCTAACTCCAGGTGAAATGAACCGGAGACATAGATGTACACATTGTATAGCTACTGGCGCAGCTCGGCATCGTATCGAGTGCACATTGCGCTCAATTTAAAGGGAATTCCCTATACCATTGAGCCAGTCAACATTCTTCTTGAGGAACATAAAGGTGAGTATCGCACTAGCGTAAACCCCCAGGGGCTTGTGCCGACGCTCATCGAGGACGATGTCTCCCGCACCATCACTCAGTCGCTTGCGATTATTGAATACTTGGATGAGAAGTTCCCCGAGCCTGCCCTACTGCCAAAATTTGAATGGCCACGGGCACGAGTACGCGAGCTTGCACAGATTATTGCGTGCGATACTCATCCGCTGCAGAATAAACGTGTTGGCGATTATTTGAAATGTGTTCTGGGACACGATGCGGAAGAGTCCGCTGCGTGGAATCGAGTCTGGATCGCGCATGGGCTACGAGCATACGAAGACATGCTTACCGGCTACGGCTCATTTTCATTTGGCGGTGCACCGAGCATGGCAGACTGTTGCCTTATTCCACAAGTATACAACGCATTGCGCTACGAGCTGCCTATCGACTCGTATCCGAAAATCAAGAAAGTCTACGAACACTGCATGGGGCTCGAAGCCTTCCGAAAAGCCTCGCCGGAAAATCAAAAAGATGCGCCGAGAAAAAAATAGCCATCAAAAAGCCCGCTTTTACGCGGGCTTCTTTCTTTATGCGACCGAAGTGATTTTCACTTTCGTGAACGGCTGGCGATGACCGCGTTTTTTGAAGTAGCGACTCTTTTGTTTGTATTTGATGACAGTGATTTTTTTACCGCGATCTGCTTCGAGCACCTCTGCGGCAACCTTTGCTCCTTTCACGTGTGGCTCACCCACCTTGGTGGCGCCGTCGTCTACGAGGAGCACCTCGTCAAAAGAGACCTTGGCACCCTCCGCCTTGCCCTCAAGTTTCTCAACAGAAAGCACATCCCCCTCTTTCACGAGGTATTGCTTGCCTCCGGTCTTTATCACAGCCATTTTTGACATAGTTGAACGAGTATACCCCAACCCCGAAAAAAGTCCACTACGTGATGGTATTTCGGCTAATACCGCTCTAAATCCATTACGTTTATGTCAGCGTAGCCGGACATCATCGTGGGACCGGCAACCATGACGCCCAGAAGCGGCAGTAACACGAGCACGGCGCTCATGACAAGAGTCGCCAGAAAATATTTACGTGTTTTTTCCGCCGATACATAGATCGCATCGATTTTTTGATCAATGGCGCTAAGTCGTTTTTCAATATCTTGTGGCATGAAAACAGTATATCAGTTTCGGCGGGCCCACGGGGAATCGATATGGGGCTTTGTGTGGTCACAACTCTCGTCGGCTTCCGCCTCCTCGGTCGCGACCCCGCCTCGCGATTTTTTGCGCCAATTGCGCAAAAAATATCGCTCCGGCTTCCACACACGCACAAAATCCCGCGCAGGCGGGATATTTGTGTCGTGTGTGGACCCACGGGGAATCGGACCCCGCCCTCGTCCATGCCATGGACGCGTAATACCACTTTACTATGGGCCCCGCTGGTACAGGTCATTCTAGCAAAACTCTTTTGCTCATGCGATGCTTTACATACGCCTTCGTCGTTCAATGGATAGGATGCCTCCCTCCGAAGGAGGCGATGCCGGTTCGATTCCGGCCGAAGGCACAGCTGAAGCGAAGCGGAAGCTGTGCCTTCGGAGCACAGTGCCTACGCACTGTGCATCCGGAATCGAAGCGCCGCAGCGATGTCGAGCGAAGCGAGACCGCGAGGCGTGTCTCGCGGCACTTAGTTTTCTGGAGTGCGTAGCACGAACTGATAACTTAGTGACCGTCAGGATCATTCCGGCCGAAGGCACAAATTTTCAAGAAGATTGGTTGCGCCCAGAAATATTTTGAGTAGGTTTTTGGTAGATTGACGAGAGGCCATCATATGATACATGGATATTGCTGCCTGGCTCGCTTCGAAGACGGAACACGATGGGCTATTGCAGAGCAGAATACATGCGAGTGCACATCGCACCTAATACATGTCCTGAAGAATGGGGACGTGGTCAGCATCTTTGCCAAAGATGACCCGACACAATGCATCTGGAGCGGCACCATCTCTCTATGCGAACACGATCCGTTTACCGTTGAAATTCTCGGAGAATGGATTCATGCCGATCAGATTGGCGTGTGGTACAGAGATTGGATGCGCTGGTTCACATCACATTTGCCTGCAACTCTTACGCCGGCTTAACACATACCAAAGACTCCCGCATCGCGTGCGGGAGTCTCCTTCGTGCAACTTACTCGAACGTGATCGTCTCCATCTTGAGCTCGCCACTGCTGCCATCAAGCCAACGAAACGACTTCGGTTTAATTTGAAACATTGCAAAATCCGACGAGTGTTCTACGTACCACTTGGATTTGTTTTCCGTTTTGAAAAGAAGATATGCCATCTCTGCCTCCTCGCCCTCAAGCTCGCGGGCTTCCCCGCGTCCATCTACCACACGCAGTGGGTCGATGCATTCCTCGACAACGACAAACGATACCCGTGAATCTTTTTTCAATGCTGCATATTTTCCGAATGATCGCTTAGTGCCGAAATGGATATGCAGGCTTTTGTCGACTGCGTAATGCATCAGGGATGTGTTTGGATAATTGCCCTCCTCATTAATCCCGAGCACCATTTTAATGTGGCGTTCCAAAAAATCTTGAATTTCCTCGCGTGGTGTTTTTTCTGCTGTCATACGTGCAAATAATATTCTGATAGACTGCCGTCAAAGTGAGTATACCATCAAAAAACCACCAACACATACGCTGGTGGTTTCACTTCTTCTCACAGATCTTTACAGCACCCGCGGACCATTCGCCCACCATTCTTTGAGATACACAGCGAGCGGCAGTGTGCGTCCGATATGCTTATCGCGCGCCACACTCCAATGGATCGCGGGATATTCATGATGTTCGGCATGCAGATTGCGCCCCATGACCATGCACTCAACAACCCGTGGCAGTCTGAGGTTCCACGAGATTTCATACTGCTCCGGTATTGTCACGCGCCTACTTTTTTCTTTGCTTGCCGTCCCATAGTGCTCGCTTTGTGCGAGAAAAAAATCTATGAGCAGAAACAAACCGAAGGGCAAATACCAGGCGACGATCACCATAAGCGGTACCAGCAGCACAAACCCTTCAAGTAATCCGATTAACGCAATCGAAAGCGGTATTCCCCACCGCATGAGACGCACCTGTGGAGCATGGGTACCAAGTGTGGAAACCACCGAGCCTCCAAAAATCCCCACGACACGCACGAGCACTGTGCTTTTTCTCACAAGCGAAAGTGTTTTCCACTCATTCGCTTTCATGACATACGCCGGAAACGAATAAAATGCGTGCTCCGGATCGTTAAACGTGTTCACCACGCGGTGATGTGTAAGGTGAAAGGTTCGGTATGTGCGAAGATCTACCCCAAACACCGCCGCGGCGGTGCTGCCAAGCAACGTGTTCAACATCCGTGATCTTCCAAAAAGGTTGCCGTGTGCACTCTGGTGCACGACTTCCGCCATGCCCGCAAGCATCAATGCAAACAGTGGCACTAACGCAATCGCCCACCACGTGTTCCAAAGCGCAATGAGTAAACCCCATATAATTGAAAACGACGCGAACCATAGAGCATCGGCGATGACGGTCGTTGCGGCATTAGAGTCACTTTTTACTGACTGCACGTCACCCACTCCTCTCATCTTTTTCTCACACTAGTGTACAAGCAATACCTGCGGTGTGCATGGATGCCCAGTCGAATGAAGATATCGAACCGTCACAGCTAGTTCAACAAGTAAGTGCAACACTTTGAGATAATCAAAGTGCATGAAAT
>CAYWZA010000008.1:0-40375 GCA_964462785.1 uncultured Candidatus Saccharibacteria bacterium
TATTTCATGCACTTTGATTATCTCAAAGTGTTGCACTTACTTGTTGAACTAGCTATTTGCTTATATTTCCTTATCTTTTCTCTCCTGTGTGCCACACACAGAAGCGTAAGAAACAGCTTTAGAGAAGCGAGTTGCTCCCCTTGAAAAACCTTGCACAGCGAAAAAAGCACGGTTTGCGTAGCAATTTTTTCGCGAGCAGAGCACGACTGCCCGCTGGAGCAGTCGATGCGTGTTTTTCAAGGGAAGCAACGAACGGCTGCTACATCATGTCATCATCCATCCCGCCTCCCATGCCGCCGTGTGCGTGACCGCCTTCTTTCCTTTTCTCGTCCTCCGGCTCATCCGCCACTGCTGCCTCTGTGGTAAGTAATACTGCCGCTGCCGACGCTGCATTTTCAACACCACTGCGTGTCACCTTCACCGGATCAATGATGCCGGCTTCGAGCATATCGACGATCTTTGGATCAGTATCTTCGCTTGATGCGTCGTATCCGAAGTTTCCGCCTTTTGATGCAACGGCGCGTACAATGGCAGAGACATCATCACGCCCTGCGTTCTTTGCAATCTGCTTGAGAGGAGCGTAGAGCGCCTGTACCAAGATGCGATAGCCAATGGTGTATTCGTCATGTGCTGCAGCATCCACTTTTTTGCTCAGTTTCTCCGCCACTTTCACAAGCGCGGCGCCTCCCCCCGGCACGATCCCCTCTTCGATCGCCGCTTTGGTGGCGTTCACTGCGTCTTCTATTTTGTCTTTCAAATACTTCATCTCTGTTTCCGTCGCTGCGCCCACGCGCACGATAGCGACTCCGCCAGTGAGCTTTGCCAAACGCTCCTCAAGCTTTTCTTTGTCGAATTTGGAGTCGGTCATTTCGATCTGCTTCCTTATTTCCGCTACGCGCGCATCAATTTCTGATTTCTTACCTTTGCCGCCCACGATCACCGTGTTGTCTTTCGTAGCAACAATGCGATTTGCACGGCCAAGGTCTGCAACCGTCGCGCTCTCGAGCTTGCGACCAGTTTCTTCGGAGATCACTTTCGCCCCCACCACTGCCGCGATATCCGCAAGCATTTCTTTCTTGCGATCGCCATAGCCGGGTGCCTTGACTGCGAGTACGTTGAAGACTCCTTTCAGTTTGTTTACCACAAACGTCGCAAGTGCTTCACCTTCCACGTCGTCCGCAATGACAACGAGATCGCGCTTCCCTGTCTGCAGAAGCTTCTCGAGAAGCGGCACGATGACCTGCACCGTAGAAATTTTTCCGTCGGTAATGAAGATCGGTGCGTCTTTCATTTCTGCTTCCATGCGTTCGGCGCTGGTGATCATGTATGCCGAGACATAGCCGCGATCGAATTCCATTCCTTCCACAACCTCCGATTCGATACCGAGCGACTGCGATTCCTCGACGGTCACCACGCCATCCTTTCCTACTTTATTGATAGTGTCTGCAATCGTATTGCCGAGCTCTGCCGATTCTGCAGAGATGGTTGCCACTTGGCGAATTTCTTCCTTACCCTTCACCTCTTTCGCCATCGCGCGCAATGCATCCACCGCATCTGCGGCTGCTTTTTCTATACCGCGGCGAATCATCACCGCATTTGCGCCCATCGCAGTGCGCTTTAATCCTTCGCTGACGATTGCCTGCGTAAGCACGACTGCCGTCGTGGTACCATCGCCTGCTTTGTCGTTCGTCTTTCCTGCAACTTCCTTCGCGACCTCTGCACCCATGTTTGCGAATTTATCCTTGAGCGTGATTTCTTTTGCAATGGAGACACCGTCGTTGGTGATGCGCGGACCGCCAAATGATTTATCGAGCGCCACATTGCGCCCGCGTGGCCCGAGGGTAACGCGCACTGCGTTTGCCACAGTGTCAACACCAAGTTTGAGCGCCTCGCGGACGTCCTGTCCAAACATTACTTGTTTTGCCATAGTTTTTGAGGATTAAAACTGTTATTTGAGTATCGCGACGATAGTGCTCTCGCTCACGATAAAGTAGTCTTCGCCGTCAATTTTTACTTCATCATAGCCGTATTTGCTGAACATCACCTTGTCGCCCACCTTGACGCGCATGGGGAGCACACGTCCATCGTCGCTCATTTTTCCTTCGCCCACAGCGACCACAAACCCTTTTTCGGGTTTCTCTTGGCGCGCAGTGTCCGGGATGATAATGCCTCCGGCGGTCTTCTCTTCGAATTTCTCCGGACGGACGACGACGCGATCACCCAAGGGCTTCACGCCGATTTTCTTCTCTTCTTTCTTCTCAACGTTCGTTGACTTCTTCGTCTTTGTTGCCATAGAAATATGTAAAGGCATTAGCTGCTAATCGGCAGGATTATATCGCAACAAATGCGCTGGAGTCAACACAACAATGCGGAATTTTCTTCCGTAGAATGCAACTAGCTCTTGTTTCGCCTCAAGCTCTAATGCTCATTCACCCTCGGTCTGATGCTTACAAAAGCATACTTCTCCTGCATCTGCCCGTGCAGATCTATACAGCGCAATGTGTACGTAGTGCGCTTGGTGATTTCGCTAGTCGGCTCTCCATTGAGGGGCGATGCGAAGGAGGTGCCGTCTGGCTGCGCAACTTGAGGGAATGAATCACCATTTGACCCAAAGACCGGTATGCAGGATGCGACATTGATAGCGCTCCAGCTCACGGTCGTCCTGCTGCCGCGCCTAACGAGAAAGGCGTCGGTTTCGATGGTGAGTATGGCATCAGAGATGCCTGAACCCGGAGGATTTTGCGTGGTGTTGCCACTGGCGCTGAATTCACTGGCGTCTGAGCTGTCAGTACAGTCAGTGTCATCAAGATCTTTGTCACCATCGCCGTCATTATCGATATCATCGGCACATTGGATGGTGCTTGGCGGTGGCGGGGTCACCACTGTGCCACTGCAAGTGAAGGTGACGCTCCCCCTGCTTCCCGATACGTTGCCATGCGAATCTCGTGCGAGGACGCGCACTGTCT
Organism: uncultured Candidatus Saccharibacteria bacterium; assembly: GCA_964462785.1. Classification (GTDB taxonomy): domain Bacteria; phylum Patescibacteriota; class Minisyncoccia; order Phycocordibacterales; family UBA2100; genus JACQKA01. The sequence continues at coordinate 2,967 of CAYWZA010000008.1, forward strand.
TGGTGCCTGCAGATGGGTATCGATGCGTAGCGGTGACCACCGTACCTGAGGAAGCGCCACCTGTGGGGACGATTTCATCTACATCGTCACCGGTATTGCCATTGCCATTCGTGTCGAGGCTATCATCCCAGTCAATGAGATAGCTGACACGATCGTTGTCGGGGTCGGTGGAGACCATGCTGATCGTGTGATCCACTCCCACGGTGCACTGACCGAGTGAGGAGAGGATGGGGGTGGTGGGTGCAGCACCTACCGGCGGCTCAACAGTGATCGAACACGGAACCTGCTGAGCGGGGATGGTTATACGGGAATCAGCTTTTCCGGTGCATTTGTGCCGCCCAGTGTCGTCGGGCAGATTCACTGCCTTAGTATACGAATGCACTATGCTCCATGGCACCGCCTTGCAACTGTTAGGCATTTGAATCGAGACATACGGTCGAGCGTACGTGTCTGCAAACTCGACAACAGTACTCGCCAATCCAGATTGTCGAGCAGTACAGAGCATGCCTCCGTCAGATTGCTGAGGATCGCATTCGAACAGTGCCTCCTCGCCTGAGATGTTCACTGCGGGTGGATTGACGGCAATGGTCCCGTAAAAATCACGATACAATGCTGCTGTGACTTTGAAATTGTTTGCGTACAGATTCTTGGGCTGACATATCTCCTCCGGAGATGGCGCCTCGGCATTGACGATCGGATCCCCGTACGGTGAATCGTGGTAGTATCCGCGTCCAAACCAGAAGATGTCTTCGTAAGACATTTTCTTGGGAGCAAATTTGACTTGCGTACCTTGAGGAATACTTCCGCCGCAGACAGATGTGCCGGTTGTAGGATCGATGACATCCGCCGTATACGACACCGTAAGGTGCGGCGCAATCATGCGGGGAAGACACGTCACTTCCGAGCCCTCTTTGAACACAGCATAATTCGGCAAGTTCTGCGACCACTGTACATTCATTCCATATACAGGTATTGCGGAAGTTAGCACCCATAGAAAAGCTAGTGTCGGGAAGATCCAGGCTACGTTTTTAGTAGTATGCATATGACCTCATTGTGTCATAGGATTCTGCTACGCTCATGCTTGGCTGTGGACAATAATGATCCTTCTACGCAAGCTTCGCCGTATTGAATCGCGGGGGCAGAGATGAGGTTTTTTGGAGCATCGCGCAGCGCGCACCCCCACGTGAACCAGCGGCGCAGTGGTGATACACGTCCACGTCACCTCAGTTGTTATGCGAGCAAAGACCTCACCTCCGCCCCCGCGATCGTCGTTGACCACCATTACCCAATCTGCTAGCATAGCGGAGATGTCGACACTCGCGGGCTATCTGCCCTACATACAAATAACCCTGTCAGTATTGCTCATCATAGCGATTCTGATGCAGCGCACCGGCGCCTCTTTGGGCGGCGCATTCGGCGCAGACAACTTCAGCTCCGGCTTCCACACCCGCCGCGGCATCGAAAAGACGCTCTTCAATGCGACTATCGTGCTCGGTATCCTGTTTGCGGTCTCGGCACTCATTTCTTTGTTTCTAAAATAATCGCTCCGATCATAACGCGCCCTGCGCGCGGAGCACTGTATGGTTCAAGATCCTACCGATAATTCAGCACAATCACCTGCATGGCAGGAGCCCGCGCCGCGCGAGCGCGCACTTTTCGCAACACGCCGCATTCCCGGCATTGCGCTGCTCGAGGAGATGCTTAAATTCTTTTCTCCCGCCGAGCGCGCACTCCTGTACGGCTTTGCCATTCTTATGGGTGCTTCCGCATTCGCGATGCTCGTCATGCTCAACACCCGCCTTACGACCGTCATCCCAAGCCACGGCGGATCGCTCACCGAGGGCATCGTCGGTACACCGCGCTTCGTGAACCCTTTACTTGCACAATCCGACCCCGATCGCGATGTGAGTGCGCTCGTATATTCGGGGCTCATGCGTGCAACACCCGACAATCGCTTTATCAAAGATCTTGCCGCCGACATGCAGATATCCGAGGATGGCACGACGTATACATTCGTCATCCGCGATGACGCATATTTCCATGACGGCACGCCCGTCACCGCCGCTGATGTCGCGTTTACTATTGCAATGGCGCAGCAGCCGGACATAAAGAGCCCGCGTCGCGCCGATTGGGAAGGCGTTTCTGTCGAGGATGTAGACGAAAAAACAGTGCGCATCACACTCCCCCATCCGTATGCACCATTTCTTGAGAACGCCACGCTCGGCATCCTGCCGAAACATCTCTGGCAGAATGTCCCGATTGAGGAGTTTCCCTTCCATGAGCTCAACACACATCCGATAGGCAGCGGTCCGTTTATGTTTAAGAAGGCATCGGTAAATTCCTCGGGTGCGCCCGAGCGCTACACGCTCGCTGCCTATCCGCAATTCACCCTCGGGCGCCCGTATCTCGACACTATTGTGTTTAACTTCTATCCGAACGAGGACGAAGTGTTTGCCGCACTCGCCCGCGGAAAAATTGAGTCCATCGCCGGCATTGCACCCACTGCGGTGGATCGCCTCGGAGAAGGCGTGCACATTGTGCGCGCGCCGTTACCGCGCATCTTTGGTGTCTTTTTCAACCAGGGAAAGTCGAACGCGCTCATGGACACCAGTGTGCGCAAGGCGCTCTCGCTAGCACTTGACAGAGAGAAGATTATAGATGATAATTTACATGGATACGGGGTTGCAGTTACCGAGCCGGTACTCCCCGACACATTCTCTCCACAAGAAGCATCAACCACCGCGCCCATCGCGAGTGGCATTGAAGCGGCAAACGCTCTCTTGGATGTTGCCGGATGGAAAGCGGGAGAAGATGGCATTCGCGCAAAAAAAGGCACGACGCTTTCATTTGCAATCACCACGGCCGATACTCCCGAGCTTGCAGGTGCGGCAGAGAGCGTTGCACGTACGTGGCGCCTGCTCGGTGCCGATGTTTCGGTAAAGGTATTTTCAACAAGCGATCTCACCAACACTGTGATCCGCCCGCGCGATTATCAGGCGCTGTTGTTTGGAGAAGTCGTCGGGCGTTCACTTGATCTCTTTGCATTCTGGCATTCGTCGCAGCGCAATGATCCGGGGCTCAACCTCGCACTGTACACAAACGTAAAAGCTGATAAATTGCTTGCTGATGCTCGGCGGGATGACAATCCCAAGACGCGCGCAGAGAAGCAGGCGGAATTTGTCGACATTGCACAGAGCGAATACCCTGCGGCATTCCTCTACGCCCCCGAGTTCATATACGCGATGCCGAATGATATATACGACGTACATATCGGATCGCTCACCGCACCGGCAGAACGCTTTCTCAATGTGTATGAATGGCATCGCGAGACAGAGCGCGTGTGGGACGTCTTTGTGCCCGCGCAAGCGTATACCGTACTCGCAACGTACTAACACTTAATTATTAATTATTAGACTCTAAAATTCACACAGTATATGACTCCACCAAGGAGAAGCGGCCCACCCGCTGATCGTCCTCGATCAGGCGGCGCGCCGCATCGCAGAGACCACAGCCGCCCACGCGGAAGCTTTGGCGGTACCCGCCGCGGCAACGCAGGAGGCGGTCGTGGTCGCCCACCGCGCAAGATGGGTCCGCCCCGCCACATCGTCTCGCACAACAACGGCGCCCCGCGCCCTGTAATCCCGCCACCAAGCGAGGGTGTGATTCGCGTCATTCCCCTAGGCGGCGTTGAGGAAATCGGACGCAACATGACCGCAATCGAAATCGGCGAGGACATTATTGTCGTCGACGCCGGCTTTGGCTTCGGCGAGACAGATACGCCGGGAGTTGATTACATCCTTCCCAACACCGAATACCTCGAAGAGCGCCGCGCAAAAATACGCGCAATCGTGATCACCCACGGTCACTTGGATCACATCGGCGGCATTCCCTACATCATCGATCGTATCGGCAATCCGCCGATCTACACCCGCAAGCTGACCGGCATGATGATCAAAAAGCGTCAGGAGGAATTTTCCCACCTGCCGCCCCCGACGATTCGTGACGTCGAGAAAGACGAGAGCGTTAAAATCGGCAGTCTCAATCTAAAATTCTTTGCCGTCACACACACCATTCCCGATTCGATGGGTATCATCGTCGAGACGCCGTATGGAGACGTGGTAGTGACCGGCGACGTCAAACTCGATCTTGAAAACGGTAAGCCCTCAGCGGATGAAGAGCGTGAGTACGGCATATTTAAAGACAGGAAGGTGCTCATGCTGCTTATGGATTCGACCAACGTCGACAAACCGGGATGGTCTATCCCCGAGCGCACCGTGCACAAGACACTCGAGGATCTCATTGTGAAAACAAAAGGGCGCGTCATCGTCGGCACGTTTGCCTCACAGCTGGAACGTCTGATGAAAATCGTACGCATTGCCGAAGAGCACGGGCGCCGCATCGTCGTCGACGGTCGCAGCATGAAGACGAACATTGAAATCGTCCGCGAGCTGGGTCTTCTCAAGCACAAAGATGAAACCATCATCACTGTCGACAACATGCGCGACTACCCGCCTGAGAAGCTCATCATCCTTGCAACGGGCGCGCAGGGAGACGAATTCGCTTCACTCATGCGCATCGGCAACAAGACACACAAATATATTTCACTCACGCCAAATGACACCGTCATTCTCTCCTCTTCAATCATTCCGGGAAATGAACGCGCGGTGCAAAAACTGATGGACAACCTCTCCCGCCAAGGCGCACACATCATCACCTATCAATCGAGCGATGTGCACGCATCTGGTCACGGATATCGCGAGGAAGCGATGTGGATTCACCAGCACATCCGACCGAAATTCTTTATGCCCCAGCACGGCTATCACTATAAATTGCGCATCCATGCCGATCTCATACAAGAATCAATCGGCATGCCGCGAGAGCACATCGCCATCCCGGACAACAGCTCAATCATAGAGATCGTCGAAGATGGTAACAAAATTGTAAAGCGTAAAGAGAAGGCGCCGGACAGCTTGCGCGTCGTCGAGGGGCAATCGATCGGAGAACTCTCTGATGTGCTCATGCGTGACAGAAAGACACTTGCTGAGGAGGGTTTCTGTGTCGTCGTCGCCACAGTGGATCGCCGCACGGGCAAGCTGCACAAATCCCCCGACATCATTTCTCGCGGCTTCGTCTATTTGCGCGACAATCGCGATCTCATGGATCAAACGCGCCTCATCATCCGCAAGAGCGTTGAGTACGCACTGCGCCCGCCTAAGACGCAGGATCTCGATCGCGCACGCGAAGACCTCGCCGACTCAGTCGCACATTTCCTCCTTCAGCAAACAGCCAAACGCCCCATTGTCATCCCCGTGATTGTGAGTATATAGTTGCGAAAGTGTATACAGAGAGGTGGAGGTTAGCATGCGGCTGTTCCCGTATTTGTTTCAGCCCGTGCATTATGCACAGGCGCAACTAATAAAGGTTGACGTGGAAATTGTCTGCGCAGACCGGTGCTTCACCGGCGCGCGCGATTTCGTTGCAACATTCTTGATAGATGACACGCCGGTCTCAATACGCATTCAAGGCGGCTTGGCTACCGTCCCGCGCACAGAAGACCAGAAAAGAATTTTTGGCATGAAGTGGGTCGGCGACACAGCAGAAATCACCTATCAACGGCATCGGTATCATCCGGATCAGATCCGCATTTGTTCGGTACAATTTTAGAAACATAACCCCCGCTCTGCGGGGGTTATACTATATGTATGCGCGCCGGCTTCCATGTGCTCCGCTTTATCCCTCTGTTTATATTGGGTTTGATAAACGGTCTCATCATTGCCACCCCCAGCTTTTATAACGCACAGTTTCTCACGTGGCGCGGACTTTCGGAGGAATCAGTTGAGCTTGTGTACATCGCTGCAGCAGTCATGAGCTTGTTGCTCTTCGCAATGCTCCCGCAGTTGCTCCGTACGCACGGCGTGCGCCGCGTCATGCGCACACTCATCGTGGCGCTCATTCTTTCGACACTCGGTCTCGCAGCAATTGACGGTCCCCTGCTTACACTCGTCTCGTTCATTGTATTTTTCTGCACCAATATTGCCGTCTACTCGCTCGTGGATGTATTACTGGAGGCAAAGACTGGCTCGCATGAGGGAATCACGGGGCGCGTGCGGGGGCTATACCTCGCTGTGGTGAACGCCGCCTATATCGCGGGTCCCTATATCGCCGGCGTATTGGTCGCTCAATTTTCGTTTTCACAACTCTATTTCTTTGTCGCACTCATGGGTGTTGTGTTTCTTTTTTTGGCACTGCATACCACGCGTGACTTTAAAGATCCGCACTATCCGCGCGTAACGCTGCTCTACATCGTCCGCTCCGTACTGGGAAACCGCATGGTGCGGACCATGCTTGCCATCCAATTTCTACTGCGCCTGCTCTACGCGGTCATTGTTGTCTACATCACACTGTATCTGCACAACGTGATCGGCATACCGCTCGATACCATCGGCTTTCTGCTCGCACTTTCTATCGTCCCATTTGTGGTCGTGCAATTCCCGCTTGGTCTTTTGGGCGACACTATGTTTGGCGAGCGAGAATTTCTTGCATTTGGTTTTGTGCTCGCCTCACTCGGTGCGCTCGCCATTCCCACTGCTGCATATATATCAATTCCTGCAATCGCGCTCGCTCTTCTGGTGATGCATACCGGAGCGGCATTTGTGGAAATTATGTCGGAAAGTTATTTTTTCAAACACATTAGCGGAAAGGACGATGCGCATATCATGGCATTTCGTATGCTTGTGCCGCTTGCGTATGTGATCGGTCCCCTCGTGGGGGGCATGGCGGCGCTCCTGCTCCCCACAGGAAGTATCTTTACTGCAATTGGCGTCATCACCGCGCTCGGCATTCCGCTCGCGCTTTCGCTCAAGGATACGAAATAGCCATGCAAAAAAGATCTCGGACTAACCGAGATCTTTATAGATATTTGCTCTGTTTTCCAAAAAGCAGGAGCGTGGTCTGTGTGGCAATGTAGACACAACTCAGAACGCCGAAACCAAATCCTTGCCAAAATGTTGCCGTCCACGCCGGCGGCCACACCGCAAACCACAGCGCACCGAACATGATTGTCGGGAGCAGGAACGTAACCCACGCTCCGACTAACTTGAGTGCATCCATATGCACCTCCTGAGGAATCTGCTACCACTCAACCATGTTTACGCGACAGATACAACTGCCAGCCGCTTCACTATCATTCCCTCTTGTGCAAGCGCCTCTACTGCGCGCCGCACGTTTCGCTGATTGAATCCTGTTAGTGCCGCCAATTCGGCGACGGTCATGTACTTACACTGCATCACCTTGCGGAGCACCGCCCCGCGCACCTGCCGCAGTGATCCTTTAAATGCACTTTGCTTTGCAAATGTTTTGCTTCGTCGCGTCGCATTGCCATGCGTTTTCTTGATGTGCGTGCCATAGTCCATGAGTGCGGCGTACCACGTGCGTGGTGAATCGATAAAGGTTAATGCTTCTTTGAGTATCGGCTCGAGACGAGCATCCGAGACGCTCCTGCTGCGCGGAAAAAATTCGTGAATGAGCGCCGCGCGAATGTTGGTCTCAAACATCACTTCAGATTCATCAAAAGCAAACGTGCGCACGGCTTTCGCAGTGTAATCCCCCACGCCGGGAAGCGCCCTTAGTGCCTTGTATTCGCGTGGGACACTGCCGCCGTGCATGCGCACAATCGTATGCGCCGCCTCATGCAGAAATTTTGCCCGACGGTTATATCCTAAACCGCTCCACGCGCGCAACACGCTACTCAAAGGCGCGCGCGATAGCGAGCGCGCATTCGGAAATTGTTTCAGAAACGCTCGGTAATACGGAATCACCCGATCCACTTGCGTCTGCTGGAGCATGATTTCAGACACCAATACCCGATAGGGATCGTGTGTCTTGCGCCACGGCAAATGATGACGCCCCTGTGTACGGTGGTATTTCAAAACTGCTTTGCAAAAAGCCTGCGCGGTCTGATGTGACGGAAATTGATGAAAAGCGAGGCGTGAGCGAGAAGCGATCCGAGCCATATTAGCAATATGGTGAGGAAGCATCGGAGCCCACAACGAAGCAGCTCGCGATTTCCATCACATCAGATTTCATAGATGACGTCTTTTCGCTCAACGACGACATTCCACTTGTTGCGTTTTGCGTGCCGATAGAGCTTGTTGCTCGGATTAAAGCAGATTGGCTTTGCAACCATTTCCAGAAATGGAATGTCGGTCTCTGAATCGCCGACACCGATTGAATGTACGAGTGTTAGATTCTCTTTCTCCACCGCGCGCTTGAGTGTCGTCGCTTTATTAAAAATGATGTGTTCATCAGCAAGTCGCCCCGTGAGCCGATCTTCGGGCCCAATTTCATAAATAATGCCGTACACCTTGTTGAACCCCAGTCGCGGACAGAAAAAATCGAGAATGGTCTTTGGGGAATGTGACACCGCGAGCAGATAATATCCCTTGGACTTCAATTCTTTGATGAGATCGCGCGTATATCGATACACGTGCTTCCACTGCGCCTCAACGACGTATTGCGCTGCGTCGCGAAAATCACCGTAGTAAATACCCTTAAAATACTGATCCGACGCGCGCACCATTGCATGGATGTAGTCGTCATATGTCCCCTCGCGGTTCACCCACTTCGCCTGCTCGCGCGCATACAGCCGACGCATCTCCTCTGGCACATGCCCGCGCTCGATCAATCGCTCGGTGAGCTGAATGAAGAGCGAGGAGCGAAAAATAGTCCCGTCCACATCAAACACCGCGACTCTTCTTTTCTGTGCACTCATCCCGTTAGAAATAAGACGCATACGCCCTCCGGCTTACGTCCATTCGATTACGTCTGATAATACGGCTTATGAACATATCATCTTGTTGCTCAGCGTCTGCGATTTCTAACGGGACTCATAGGAATATTGTATCAAGCGACCAGCGCTTGTGCGTACCCGACACCCGTTGTATAACTGCTGGAGCTTTAATGAGGAAAAACGCAATGACGGACATGCCCCCGCAAATATTTCTTGCCTTACGCCAGACTGTTAAAGACAAGATCGAGCAGCTCAAAGAGCATCGTGCGCAGGTTTTAGCCGAGACTGCAGCTGAGCAAAAGAAACACCTTACTCTGCTGCAAGAAAGCTGCCCACATTCGTTGGTTTTCGAGGTCAGAGAATACGAATTCCTTGGAGAAGCTTACTACGGTATTGCTTCAACATACTACCCGGGCAAACGCGCGTGCGCATTATGCGGTTTAGTGGAAGAGAACGGGTACTCGACACGCGACAGGCAAATCCACCATTTCAACAAATTAGCAAAAAGGAGCGTGGCACAATCATATGATTTCGGAAATTCACCGGCTTGGTTCGGCACACTTCCCGATCTTGAATCCATTGCTGAATCGAAACGTGTCCTGAAAAAGGATGCGGCGAGTTAAATTATTTCGCCTTTGGCCACCGGTTTTTTGCCGGTGGCCATATTTTTGTGAGGGGGTGCGCTGAGCAATTGTGCTTGTGCGCCTTGCAGATATAGCGCCCATAGAGCACGAGTCCGTTGTTTACATATTTCCAATCTTTTTTGGGAACCAATGCCTCCAAGTCGTGTGATATTTTTTTGAGATCGTTGTGCGTGGTGAGGTCGAATTTCTTGGCAAAGCGCTTTACGTGCGTGTCGGTGGGAATGCCCTCCCATTCGTCGTAGAGCTCTCCGAGAATCACATGCGCTGTTTTGTAGCCAATACCAGAGAGTTTTTGCAGCTCCTCCGCACTACGCGGCACCTTCCCATCATGCTCGAATACCACATTTTTCGCGGTGCTGATGATAGCTTTCGCCTTGTTGCGAAAAAACGGAATGGAGGAAATTTCCTTTGTGAATTGCGCCTGCTGCGCGTTCGCAAAATCCCTGGGTGTTTTGTATTTCTTAAAAAGCGTCTCGGTCACCCTGTTCACCACCTTGTCCGTGCACTGCGCAGAGAGCATCACCGCGACCACGAATTGAAAGGGTGTGTGATACACGAGTTCACTTTTTGGTTTCGGATAAGTCTTTTTGAGATACGCGACGATCTGCTTTAGTCGCGTCTTGCGTTCGTCAATCTTTTGCATGGCGCGGTTATCATAGCACAGATGCGATACCGGAGCGTTATAGTAACTTTTCAACCCGCAATCCTACCAGTCGTATTTTTTTCTTGCGCGGATTTTCCTGCGTGGAGAAAAAAGGCAGCATGAGCTTGATTGCCTTTAGTTCCAACTCATTGAAAGTGGCAATCGATTCTTTGAGCGTCAGCGAGCGGGTCACTGTTTCAAAATCGGCAAAGCGCACCGTGAGCACGATGGTGCGAAAACTTTTGAATCCATCTGTGTGAAGCGTCCGGCAAATTTTCTGTGCTTGTCGCTCAAGCACGGCAAAGATCTCCTTCGTAGCAAGTGTATCGGCATCAAACGTATGATTTCTGCCAATTGATTTTGGCGGCTCGTGTTCAGTCTCGACTTCCCTATCGTCAATACCGCGCAACCGCTCATACATACCAAACCCCCATGAACCAAACATCCTGCCGAGCTCTTCCCACGAAAGTTTCCGTGCCGCGGCGACGGTGTTGATGCCGCGGCGCGCGAAGCGCGCCGCGGCTTTCTCACCAATCCCAGGAATCGCACGAATCGGCATCTGTTTCAAAAAATCATCTGCCCGCGCTGGTGTAATAACGGTGAGTCCACGCGGCTTTCGCGCCTCTGAAGCAAGCTTGGCAATGAGCTTGTTTTCACCAATACCAATCGAGCAGGAGAGCTCGAGTCGCTCGAATATTTCCCTCTGTATCTGCTGTGTGACTTTCCGTGCGCGCGCAAAAGAGCCGCAGTGTGACAGATCAATATACGCCTCATCGACACTCACCTGTTCAATGCGTGGCGTGTGTTTCCTCACAATGGCAAACACCTCATGCGATGCTGTTCCGTATTTGTGGTGATGTGGACTAATGAATACGCATGCCGGATTCCCAGCCTTTTTTGCATCTTCGCAAAGCCGCCATGCTTTTGAAATGGGCATGGCACTCTTGATGCCATATCGCCGTGCGCCATAGCTTGCAGTTGAGACAACGCCGCGCCCCGTTCCGCCAACCGGGTCAGCACCCACCACGATAGGCGCCCCTTTTAAAAACGGCTTTTCTCGTTCCTCAACTGAGGCAAAAAAAGCGTCGAGATCTATGTGCGCAGTAATCCGCCTCATCGCGCTATTGTACCTTTTGGGCGACATGAGACTGCGCTGCAATTTCTTTTCTCGCAGTGTCAGTGCGCCACATTACAATCGCCATTATGAATAGCACGATACAAATAAGTGCAGAAAAGATGCAGTAGATGCACCACGCACCAATGAGAAAAATTTGAATACACGAAAAACAAAACGAAAGTAACATGCCGATGACGGCGGCAATGTATAAAGCGTTTTTTGCGTGCCGCACGTGCATAGAAAGCCCGATGCCGACACCGAGCACGCCGATATAAAATATGAGACCGAGTAATGAGAGGGGCACGCCGAAAAGATAGGAATACGGGCTTGCGGCGACCACATTGCAGCCGTCGAGAATACTGCATGCAAGACTATCGCCGCGCACATGAGAAACGTACAAATACAGTGTGTCCGCGATACCAAGCGTCGCAAGAGCAATAATTACCTGTGGAAAGCGCGAGGTCATGGCTCACATTGTACACTCGACACTTGTTGCGAACCAGCTATACTCAAATGCATATGGATAACAATTTTAATGTGCAGCAGGTTAAAGATGCGGCTAAAGCCGGCAGCCCGACATTCGTTGCGGCAGTCGCCTACGTCCTCTTTTTTATTCCGTTCCTTATGGGCAAACAGCACGATTCGTTCGTGCGCTATCACATGAATCAGGCATTCGGCTTGTTTTTGTTTGGTTTCCTCATGCAGGGGTTTCTCACAGTAATCAGCTTGTGGGCATCGCTTCTTGGCATATACACCCTCGGCTTTTTCCTTGTCTGGGCAGCACGCATCGTCTATGTGGTACTCGGTCTTTATGGTGTCAAAAACGCGTGGAGCAACACACAAGCGGAACTCCCTTGGATCGGCAAATACTTCCCACAGGTGTTTTAGAACCTGTCTACCCTGAGGCTATCTATTCAAACTCTACTGAAGCAATGACGCGCTCAAAATCGCTGCGAATCGTATCTTGTGGTGTGAGGTAGGTGACCGAGAATGCAAATACGTACCCGGGCGTAGCGACCGCGACAGTTTCACCTTCATATAGCCCTGACCAGCGATAGCGCACGCCCTCTTTTCCGTCAATCGCGGCAGAACTCAGCACTCCATCGGGAGAAAGTTTGAAATTTGAAGCGCTGTTACCGCGCACCCAACTCTCTGTTGTATACCCATCAAGATTATTTTGATATGCGTCTATCGAGATCGCCGTGGTGCCCTCTGCCCCCTGTATGTTGCCGGCAACCAAATCACGATTGAATGGAGTGTCTTCTATCAGTTGTATTGCGTAATGCCCCCGTTCGCCATTTCCGACTTCCCTTTCGGTAACGAAATAGTGATCTGGGTATTCAAGGCGTATGCCCAATGCGGCTGATTGATATAGGCGTATGTTTACCGGTGGCACTTCTTCGTTATTTTCAAGCGCCGCAAGTCCAAACATAACGCCAACGCCGATGAGAATGGCTGCAAATTGCACCATCGATTGACGTATGCGCGGAGCAGTATGCAATTCGGGAATGAGATCTGACGCTGCGATGTAAATAAAACTGCCGGCGGTCAGCGCAGAGAGAACGGGAACAATACCTTCAATGCTTGATCCAAAGAAAAATACCAATCCAGCCCCGATAAATGCGGTGAGCGCGGAGATGAAATTCACGATAAGCGCCTGTACGCGCGAGAAGCCCGCGTGGAGCAGCGCGCCAAAATCACCGATCTCCTGCGGGATTTCGTGCAGCGCAACAGCGATAGTCGTCGCAATGCCAACCTCTACACTCACCAAGAATCCGGCGGCAATAATCACGCCGTCAATGATGTTGTGGAATGCATCCGAAAATACGATGAGTTTTCCAAAGGGGGCAATGTGGGTTTCGTCACAGTCATGGCAATCCGTGTGCTCTTCATCGTGAATGGCGTGATGATGATGCCAGTGTAGGAATTTCTCAAAGATAAAAAATAGACCCATGCCTCCCAGGATCCACATTGCCGTCCCGCCACCGAGTGTCTCATACGCCTCAGGAATGAGGTGTATGAATGCATCTCCCAAAAGCGCTCCTGCCGCAAGCCCTACAAATGCCAGAAGTAACGAGCGCATCTGTGCAATGCGGTTGGGAAGCACAAACAACCCGATAAACGATATGAGACTGACACCCATTATGGCGAGCAGCGTATAACTTATTGCGCCTGTCATTGCAAGCTATAGTAGCACGATTATCTCAACAACAAAAAACTGTCTAAAAAGCTCCAGAGGCGAGACGGCGAGGAGCAAAGACGCGAGCCGTACTGAACGTACGGTGAGTGTCTTTGCGACGAAGCCAACGAAGCCTCTGGACTTTTTCGACAGTTTTTTACATTGCGTGCTGATGAGAGCCGTCTGCGCACCCACAAGAAACCATCTCTGCACCCATGTGTGTGCATCCTGCTGTGTCGCATGTCTTTGGCTCTGGCGATGTTCCCTTGCAGCTCCCCATGCATGCGTAATGTGTTACTTCGTCCATAGTTATTTTTTAAATTAGTAAGACCTTACTAGTATACCCTAGAGACATGCCCTCGCTAGTGCATGTGCGCATGGGTGTGCATATGTTTTACTTCCGGAAAACCGCTCTTCCACCGAGAAAATACTAGGACTGCAAGAATGGTTGTGATTGGTACCGCCAATACTAATCCAATCGAGCCGATGACAGTGCGTACCATCTCCGTTGCAATAACCTCCCGATTAATGACCGTAAGAAGTCCCCCGTCTGCAAAGGAAAATAGCAGCAGCAGTGGGAGCGCTGCGCCAGTGTATGCCAGCACCAGTGTGTTTACCAGAGCGCCTACGTGCTCTTTTCCGACTCGCATTGCTCGCCGATACACATCCATGGGCGGCAATGCATCATTTGCCAGCATAAGCTCCCGAACAACGGCAACTTGCGTAATCGCGATATCGTCGAGTGCACCGAGCGCGCCTATGATGACCGCGGCGAGCAGTAACCCGACAAAATTGAGCTGCCCACCGGTGTTTAGATTAAGATACATCGACTCATCTGAAGAGAGCCCCGTAAGTGAAGCAATCTCGACAACACCATATGCAATAATGCCTGTCATAGCGACAGCAAGCACGGTTCCACCAAAAGCAACGGTCGACCCCTTATTGAATCCGTGGGTGAAGAAGATGGCAAAGAACAACACCGCGGATGCAACTGCAACACTTACGGGAACGGGTGGATACCCCGCAACTAGCAGTGGAATTAATATATATGCAATCGTAAGCAGACTTCCTGCAAGTGCGAGTAGTGACCGTGCCCCCTGTATACCGCCAAAGGCGATAATCACCAGTCCGAATAGCACACCAAGAAGCACCAAGACAGGACGACGATCAACCTCCTGCACCGTGTATTGCTCAGTTCCATTAATATCCTTTACGTAGCGCAGGAAAAATACATCCCCCTCAGCAAGTTGGATGTAATCATTCTTGAACGTAAGCGTCTCCCCCGCACGCTCCTCGGAGAGAATCTTTACTTCGAGTGTCTGCACCGTATTTTTTGTATTCGTACCGAAAAACGGTTCTTCTCGTGTACCCAGAATTTCTAGCACCTCAGCTCGCAAAATCCCCTGCTCATCTTGGTACAGCTCCTGAGCACGAATCACCTGCGTGGGTACCCACAGCAAAACTGCCAGCATGCATGCTGCGACTATTTTCATAGGGTTATCCTACCCTACAGCTATGTGCTTGGGAAACACTGGAGCATGCTGAAAAACCCGCGTAGACAGGGAAGGGTTTTGAAACATGCTCTACACGTGGAGGAAACCGAAACCAACACCTGTAAGATATGCACCAATGAGGATAGCCGCGAGACTGCCCGCAAGATACCATGTCGGTGTCGCAAATCGCTTCACAAACTTCTGCATCTCTTTTGTCGGCATGAGCAGGTACACAACACCCTCGATGGCAAGCATCCACCCAATGAGCGCGATGATGCCGTCCGGCGAGCTCGATACGCCATTCGGATACGCAAGAATGACCGCCAAACCGGCAAGCAACTCAAGAAAGCCGAGCAGCATCACCATGGGGCGATTCAGCATCAGCTGCTTTAGTGCCGGCATAAATGCCGTACGGCGTACAACAACAATAAGTCCGACGATTAAAAAATAAAGCCCGAGGAGCTGAGTCAATTCGAATGTAACCATACTAATGATTAAAATAATGCCGACTAAGTAATACCTATACGATAGCATGCATCTCAGAACACCACGCTGGGGGGGGTGTGGATGAGCAAAAGACCGCCCCGTGAGATGACGACATTCGTCTATCTCACGGGGCGGTCTTTTGTGATCGGCAAAACAGAAATGATTTTTACAGCTCAACTTCAATCGAAGCTCCTGTGGATGCCTTGCTCGGTGATTCGCGTACCTCTGATTTCCCTGTTACTGATCCTTCGCCTTTCATCGTACCGCCATCCACCTGCAGGTTTCCTGTGACGGTGATGTCGGTCGATCCATCCAAATCGACATCGGCTGTATCGAGTGATGCCTTACCTGTTGCCTTGCCGGTCCCCTGCTCGCGTGCGGAGACGCTCGACTTTTCAAGAACGTGCGGAATGACGAATGCCCGCGCGTGTTCGCTTGCCTGTGAATTGTTCTCGGCAAAAATTTCTGCGTGCATGTCTGCAATCTCAGAGAGATGCGCTTGGATACGCGCCGCTATATCTGCGTGCCCGGCTGCCTCCAGCGATTCCATTGCCTTCATTGCAGCATCAGCATGCTCGCTAAACTCCGCTCCCAATTCTGTAGCAATATCCGCCTCTACGGTGCCGCGTGATTTGAGTTTCTGCACTTCTTCCAGTCGACGCGACGCGAGCTCAGCCTCCCACTCTGCATCAGCCTCAGCTGACGTTGCAAGTACTCCGCGCACCTGTTCATTAACGCGGATCTTCACCGGATACAATACGTCTCCCGGCACTGATCCCTCCGCTGCAACTGACGCCCCGCCACCGAGGGCAAGCATCAGCACCACAATGAGTCCAACCATATACTTGATTTCTATTATTTATTAACATTTTTAACCTCATCCCCGTATATTAGACGTGTACGGGGGGCGTCCCATTACACCTACTCGGCGTGCACTCCGCGCACGGGCGCTCCTTCAGCCCAGAAAACATGCGTAAACACCTTGCGCCCATTGCCAAGGTCGCGCTCAAAGAGCGCCGCACGTCCGTCTGCTGAACGGCGGATTTCCCTGCCCCATTCGCTTCGATTTTCAGTATCAATATCGGGCATGCGTGCGCTTGATGCAGCAGTCTGACTCACGGTCGTTGTGGTGTCGAGATGCGCGTAGATCGTCTCAAGCATTTCGTAATCGTGCGCATTTGGGTGCTGATTATCAACGGGATTGTTGGTGTAATCCATGCAGGTGCCGAGATTTGCGTTTGTGAAGTTTTCATCCTGGTGATCCAACCCGAAGATGTGCCCGACCTCTTGGCACGTGACAAGATTCCTCCACGCGGGGGTGTTGTATGTCGGTGTGTTGAAGTACGTGTCGTTAAGCTTCACTGTACCCTGAGTGATGTGGTCACCTGATGCCCAGATAGATGCAATACCGAGCCACCCATTGTTGCCGTATTTTGCGTTACACACTTCGCCCTGTCCCGCCTTTGGTCTGCAGGTCTTTGGGCTGCGCAGATTGCTACCAGGGACAATAGTGGTATCGAGTACCGCGGAAGCGCTCCAATCAGATGACGCTTGCGCGAGCGTAGCGTCCCACACGCCTGAGACGTTGTCGCCAAGCTTGATGGTAAATGGATTAGATGTGCGCGCCCAATGATAGGGACCCCACGCATGATCCGCTTGTGCAACAGATGCGGTCGCACCCATGAGCACGACCCCTGCAATCACCATGAAAATATTTTTATACATGTATGTTTGTTATCTGGTAGTAGGCGCATAGTACCACACAACATGCAGTGCGACAAACAAAAACCGCGCACAGTGCTCCAAAAGGAGCGCTGTGCGCGGTTGTATTGATTCGTTCCGTTCATGGAAGTGCTCAATGCGGTACTTTTTCACGAAACCGCTTCAGCAGCAATTCCGCTTTCGCCTTCGCTTTTTTGACACTCTCGTGCTTCACATACCCGTATCCGCGGATATCTTCCGGAATACGCAGCAGCAAGACGGCAGTGTCGTAGCATTTCGTATTGATTCCTTTGAGTACCTCGTCAACGAGCTCTTCATACCACGTGATAAGCTCACGTTCTTCAATGCGCTCGCGGGTGTATCCGAATGGATCCGCCCACGTACCGCGCACACGCTTGCCTTTTGAGAGCAACCGCATCGCAGTAAAAATCCACGATCCGTATTCGCCTTTTACGGGCAATCCGGTGCGTGTGTCTTTTTTGGAGAAGAGTGGTGGCGCGAGCATGATGCTCCGCTTCCCTTTCTTTCCGCCAAACGCATGATCGAGTTGTTTCTCAAACTCGCCATTGCTGTAGAGCCGTGCCACTTCGTACTCATCTTTATACGCGAGCAGCTTAAAGTAATTTGCAATCACCGCATCAAGTAGCGGCGCGGGGGCATCGTCCGCAGCATGCTGTGTTTGTGCTACTTGTGCCACGAGCGTGCTGTAGCGTGTTGCATACAGTGCATCTTGATACTGCACCAGCTCATGCGTGAAGCGTTTGATACGCTCCGACCGCAGTCGAGGTGCCGTGCGCTCAGCAATCGCGTGTTTCCATTTCCACGAGAAACTTTGCATCACAATCGGGTGCGCGCAGGCAAATCGCCCGCAGGTAAATGCGGCAAGATTTTCCTCCGCCTCAACCCCATTGAGATAGATCGCTTCGCGAATCGCATCGCTCTTGATCGGAATCACGCCAAGCTGGTATGCATACCCGAGCAGAAAGAGATTTGTCGCGATGGAATCACCAAACAATTCGGTCACATACGACGCAGCTTCCACGAAGTGCGCGTGTGTGTCCCCGAGTGTATTGGAAATTTTCGTGCGCATCTCAATTTTCGGCAGTCGCGCATTTCGATTATGTATGAACTCCGCCGTCGGCGTATCGTCCACATTTACTATTGCGTGCGTCCTGCCACGCTTCTGCATTGCCATACTTTCGGCACTGGTCGATGCAATCATGTCGCACCCTAAAAGCACATCTGCCTCACCCCACGGTATTCGTGGTGAGTGAATAGCCTGGTCTCCGGGCGCAATACGCACATGGCTCGATACAGCACCGTATTTCTGGCTCAGCCCGGTAATAGAGAGCCCCGAGGCTTTCATACCCGAGAGATGAGCGGCGGTTGAAATGATTTGCTCCGCAGTCATAACACCCGTACCACCAATACCCATCAATAGAATATTGTGTGGTGCTTGCACTTCGGTAAACGCCGGCTCCGGTAGAGGCCATCGCCCCATTTCTTTTACAAGCTCCGTGCGCGAATCCAGCTCTGCACCATCAAGGAAAACAAAGCTCGGGCAGAAACCCTTCACGCAGGAATAATCCTTATTGCAACTTGATTGGTTGATGCGCCGCTTTTGCCCAAAAGGTGTGTCGACCGGCTCTATCGAGAGACAGTTCGACTGCTTAGAGCAATCGCCGCACCCTTCGCAGACGCGCTCATTGATTACAACGCGTGTCGTGGGGTCAGGCATCGTCCCGCTCTTGCGGCGACGACGCTTTTCCGCAGCGCACGTCTGATCGTAAATCAGAATCGAAACGCCGCTCTCTTTGATCAGCTCGTCCATGACCGCGTCCATGTCGGAGCGCGGATAGACTTTCGCATTGGGCGCGAGTTCGCTTTGTGCGTATGCGTGCGGATTCTCCGCAACTATAACGATGCGCGATACTCCTTCACCATACATCTGCCACGTGATACGCGGTACGGTGAGTACGCCATTAATTTTCTGACCGCCGGTCATTGCAATGGCGTCATTAAAGAGAATCTTGTAGACGATCCCTTTGTCAGGATAGTTCGCACTCCATGCAATCGCCTCGCGAATCGCGAGCGAGCCGGAGTGGAAATATGTGCCATCGCCCATGTTAACGAAGACACTCTTTTCACACACAAACGGCAGCGAGCCGAAAGCCGGCGCACCTTCGCCGCCCATCTGTGTCACTAGTACTGTCGGGCGATCCGGCATCCACTGCGCCATGTAATGGCAGCCAATTCCCGCAAGCGCTTTCGTGCCTTCGGGCACTTTAGTGGATGTGTTGTGCGGACAACCAGAACAATAGAACGGCACACGCTCGAGTTGCGAGGGCGCATGCGCCACCCGATCGAGCGCGGTGAGTTCTTCCGCTCGTGTTTTTATTTCCTCATGATTGTGCCAATCAATGCAATACGTCTGCGCGATTGCCGCGGCAATCTGCGCCGCAGAAAGTACGCCCGTATTGGGCAAGAGTACTTTGCCATACGCATCCATCTTGCCGGAAATAGGTGGTTGATAATACCGCCCATAGAGCGCTTTTTTGATTTGGTCCTCAACGATTGGTTCCTTCTCTTCAATCACTAGCACACGCCGCGCACGCCCAATGAGGGTATCCAATCCGGATCCCACCATCGATAACGGCCACGGCATGCCGACACGAAACACGACAATATGCATATCCTGCCGCTTGCGCTCATCGATACCGAGGAGGCGCAGCGCCTCGAGTGTCTCTGCATATGCGTGCCCGCTCGCAACAAGTGCGAGGCGAGCATATCCCGCGTCGTGCGTGAGTGCGTTGATACCATTTGCATCAGCAAACACTTTCGCACGCTCGAGACGTTTCCATTTCGCCAGCTCTTGATCGAGTGGCTTGTCAGAAAGTTTGATGTGCAAATTCTCAGAACTGTATGGTAGCGGCGGTATGTCGAACTGCATGTGCGGATCCACATCGATCGTCGCCGATGCTTCGCACACATCCGTTACCACTTTAAACCCCACCCAACCGGCAGCACACCGCGACATCTCAAATCCACACAACGCAAAGTTAAGCACTTCTTGCACCGAACTCGGCGCAAGAACGGGCATACCTGCATGTATGAATCCCTGTTCACTCTGATGCGCGGTGGTGGAAGACTTGCAGGCATGATCATCTCCCGCAACGGCAATGACGCCGCCATGGGGATGCACACCGGCAAGGTGCGCATGCTTGATGGCATCAAGCGACCGATCGAGACCGGGACCTTTGCCAAACCACATGCCAAACACGCCATCATAGCGAGCCCCTTTAAAGAAGCTGGCTTGTTGCGTCCCCCACACAGCATCTACCGCAAGCTCTTCGTTGAGCCCCATGCGAAATGTCACATTGGATTCCTTAAGAGCACCAATGCGATCCGCTTTCGAAAAGTAATTGATGAGTGTTGCAACCGGCGATCCGGGATACCCGGAAACATATCCGGCTGTGTTGAGCCCGTTTGCCCTGTCGCGCGCGCGCTGCACCATTGGTGCGAGCACGAGCGCTTGATTGCCATTCAAGAATTTGCGTTCCTTCTGATCCGGCACCGAAAAGCGGAGCCGTTCTATATCCTTCATCTGCTCCTCCCTTTTCTTTCATGTGTGCGCACCAAATAAGCTCTGTAAGCTCATTATTTATATTTCAACGTGCGCCTTCTCTACCGCTCCCAGCTAACCACGAAAATCTGCCTATTTCAATGGATATCGGCAACGCGCACAAGCTCGGCAAACACAACAAGCCGGCGATCATACATGCGCTGGTGGGCGCTCCATTCACCGTCGCAGGTAATGAGATTGAGCCGCACTCCGTCGTTGCTTGCAAAAATGTCTCCGAGCGGGAAAGCCTCCCATGGGTAGCTTGCCACACCACGCACTATGAATTGCATGCGCATACCATCGTCAGTCTCAACAATCATCACGTCTCCGGCACGCAATTCGCCAAGGCGCGCGAACACTCCCGGCAATCCCAATCCGTTCGTCACATGACCATCCATGACCGCGCTCCCCTGCTCCCCTGGTCGTACGCCGAACTTGTACCACCCGACATCCGCATAGCGATTCGGCACCGCCATATTGCCGCTTGCGCCTTTGCCCACCGGCTCTACCGCAGCATCAACATCGATTGCAGGAATGATCAGGCGCGCGGGCGGCGCAGTGGTGTGATCATATACCACTGCGCCACGCGTCATCACGTGTGCACTCGCGCGCGCCACAGACACTTGCGCCCCACCGTCAATCGCATCGGCTTCAGCTTCTGTGGGGGCATACACAAGTGCATGACTCAATGTGACCACCAACACACTCCATGCGAGCACACCCCCGCCAAGAAGACATGTTCTTATCCACGACATTTAACGTGTCTGTTATTGGATATCATCTCGCGCCAAATTCCTGTCGCGCAAGTAGGCTGCTCCTGCTACGACGATGAGCGCCGCTGCGGCAAGCAATACAATGAGCGTCGTTGTATCACCGCCGACACCGGTGTTCGGCACCCCAGGAATAGTGGTGGTTGCTCTCGTTGTCGTGCTAGTGGTGGTTCCTAAGGTTGTCGTCTGCGCAAGTGCCGGAATCGCAAATAACAACGTATAGAGCACTGCGCTACTTACGACTGCACTGATTGTTGCTGGTAAGGAAAGTAACTGTTTACGCATACTAATTATTTTTTGCATTGGTATATAATTTCGACCCAATGAATACGCGCACTGTATCGCAGCACAATGAATCATCGGTGATGAAATAACTTCATGAAGAAAAAGTGACAAATTATTTTTTTTCGTTTACTATGCTCCCGTGCGGAAGATTTTTTTTGCAGCTGTTGCTTTGCTCTCGTTTACTCCCTACGTACTCGAAGTAGATCAGACGTGGTACGAATCGCTTGAAGTGCGGGCGGATGTTGTATATGCAGCACCGTACGAAATTGCGCAGCCGATGCGCCTTGCCATCCCATCTATTAAGCTCGACTCACCGATCGAACACGTTGGACTCAATGAAAAAGGTGAGATGGATGTACCGAGTGGCACCACCAACACTGTCGGCTGGTATGGCGTCGTGCCGGGAGAGACCGGCAGCGCTGTCATGGATGCGCATGTGTATGCTGCATTTAAACAGCTTCATGAGGTGCGGGAGGGTGAAACGATCTCCGTGGAAACTGATTCGGGTGCAGTGCTGCATTTTGTCGTCATGGATGTGGAGACGTACGCACTTGATGCGGTGCCGCGTGAGATGCTTTTTGCGCGCGCAGATGGCGCATGGCTCAACCTCATCACTTGTGCGGGAGCGTGGAACGCCGCACGCGATACCTACAATCAGCGCCTGATCGTATTTGCAAAACTTGCTAATTAGAAATTGATGTCTCGCACTACTTCTGCATCAATTTCAGAGAAATTGGTCTTGCGAATAGCTCCGTAGAAACGCACGGTATCGCCTAACACAAAACGAGATAAGCTTGTCGGCGCTTTTGCAGTATTGAGCACTGCCGCTTTTTCATTTAGGTATACGGTGTAATCAGTCGTGCCGACAGTGATCACCATCGTCGTCGGCAATACCGCGCTCGCTATGCTCTTGAGCGTTCCCTGAAAATTACGCGCAGTGAACATTGCTGCATCTTGATGCACTTCAAGTCGCGTCGCGGCAAGTGTGTTGTTTGTATAATTATATGTGCCTTGTGCTGCGAGAATTTTGTCCCCCACTGCCACATCGGCGAACAAAATCGTGCGCGCTCCTTTTTGGATTGTGGTTGTCGGAGAGACTGTTACCACCGTGTCTCCAAATCCCTTGTTGGGAAGTACAAAAGACGATTGCCCGCTATTGATACTCTTTACATTCCCCGAAATATTTTTGCCCTCTTTGAGCAGCGAGTGATCGCGAATAGCCGTTGCTTGGATGCTGATAGAGCCGTCAGCTCCAAGCAACTTCCCTTCAACATCTATAGTGTCTCCCTCCTGCAGATCAGCGACAGTGGCGAGTTCGCCATACGCTTTCTTAATGACAGTCGTGCTTTGTGTGACAACCACCAGTCGTGCGTATGAGCTCTCGCCCCACACCATGCGCGCAAAAAGGTTGCCGCCAGACTTCTGTTTGATGATGATATTGTTTGCGATCATCGTGCCATCGGGTCTGATGTGGAGCTCTGTGGGTGCCGCATATGCTGCAGACGATGCGCCGAATACAACAAGAAAAAGACCGGTAATAAGGGCTGTGTGGGATATGTTAACCATATACAAAAAACTATACTCAGAAGTCGTTTAACGTCCAGCTATACCAGTGCGTTAGGATGTTTGGCGCTCCACGCATAGAGCGCAACACTTGCGGCGGCGGCGGCGTTGAGTGATTCACAGCGCGGCGACATCGGAATCGCGAGAAGGATATCGCAATGCTCTTTCGTCTTTTGGCGAATACCCTCCGATTCGTTTCCGATGACAATCACTGACGGCTTCGAGAAATCTTCGCCGGAAATCGACTCTCCCCCCTCACCTTCCAAACCGTATATCCAAAATCCGCGCTCCTTTAGATCGCGTAGTGTGCTGTTGACGTTCCCAATGGAAACCAGCGGCACGCGAAATGCCATGCCCGCTGATACTTTCACCACTGTGCCGGTGATAGGCGCTTGATTGTGCTGTGGAATTAAAACGCCGGAAATACCGAATGCCGCAGCGGAACGAATGATGGCGCCCACGTTGTGCGGATCCTGCAATTCATCAAGCAAAACAAAAGCGGTATCGGGGTGCACGGTGAGTTCCTTGATGAACGTGTCATACTGCCGCACCAAGCCCGTAAGCGTCATTTCAGCGATGATGCCCTGGTGTGTTGCGCCATGCTCCATCTCGCGCACTGATCCCTCTTTCAATTCTGCATGCGGAATAGCATTGCGTGTGATGCGTTCGCGGATTCCCTCGTCATCAAACTGCGGTGCCAGATACACCTTACGCACCGAGCGAGGCGCGTGCTCAAGAGCCTCAGCAACAGCGTGCTTGCCGTAAATGAAAATTTTGTCGGAAGTGCCCTTAGCCATATCTGAGAGCTTCATTAAAGCATGTTATGGACTTTTTGTACACACGTGTTTTAATTTGCATGTATGAAGAAACGGAAGCACACAGGTGGCGGTGAACGCTTCTGGAACAAGGCATATGGTCGCACGCACACCGCACACCTCAAGCTCTCAACAGAGCCGAGTGAGGATCTGCAAAAATTCCTCCGCTGGCTCGAGCGCGAGCATGGTCGCGCATATCTTAATCCAATGACATCCACGCTCGACCTCGGCTGCGGCAACGGGCGCAATCTGCTTTATCTTGCGCGCACCTACGGCATGCGCGGTACCGGCTACGACATCTCGCGCGAAGCAATCAAACAAGCGAAAATATTTGGCGAGGGGTTGCCACTCACCTATGCAGTACGCTCGATTGGAGATCCGCTGCCAATTCCCGATGCGTCGCAGACGCTCGTGCTCGATATGATGGCATCGCACTTCCTGCGCGAGAGCGAGCGCACAACACTGCGCAATGAAATTGCCCGTGTGCTGCGCCCCGATGGATGGCTCTTTTTCAAAACATTTCTACTCGATGAAGACGAGCACGCAAAGCGCCTTTTGCGCGATCATCCGGCGGATGAAGCAGGCTCGTACATCCATCCCGAAATCGGCACGATGGAGCACGTCTCAACTGAAGAAGAAATCGAGCGAGCGCTCGGTGAGCACTTCATCATTCACAAAATCAACACGTCGCATCGCCATCTGCGCCACGGACGCGCCTTCAAGCGCCGCAGCATCTCGGTATTTGCGCAGAAGCGGTATTAGGTTAGGCGTCAACCTGCACCTCGAAGCCGCCGTAGGCGAATCGCTTCATATCGAACGGCATCGGTTTGTCTTTCCATGCCGGGTCACTCATCATCGGATCTTTCATCACCTTGGCGTTTACCTGATCGCGATGCTTGCGCGATTTGTACACAATGAACGAAAACCACACAGTGTCTCCGCTCTTCGCCTTTGCCATGTCATCGAATGTCCGCGCCTTCATGTCCCCCATCCCTTTCGGGTGTAGGTCGTTGCCCATGCACTCTTTGTAATCGAGCGCTCCGTGCTTCATCCAGATCTTCTTCCCCAGCTGTGCCATCTTCTTATATTCAGTTACTTTGTTCTTCGGCACCACGAGCACAAATCCATCAACATATTTTGCCATATTGTTTGATACTAAATTGATAACAGACCACCAGATCTACATAGTATCAGAGTGTGCGTGAAGATTGCCTGTATGTGCCGGGGTCAGCGTCGCAAGCGGAAGTGCCCCCCTACGCCTGCCACAGAGCAACAACAGAATCACGAAAAAGAAAAATTAGGAACACGAGCGCGATCGTGCCGGCGAGCGAATAGCGATGCAGATAACTCTCGAGATCGGGTTTCGCTCCGCGCACGAGCCACGTGGCTTCATCAATAAAAAGTGCAAGACCCACCGCATAGAGCGTGAGCGAATCGATAATGATCGCCGTGGGCACTGCCACCAATCCATACATATAGTGATGCAGCTGAAATCCCTTGATCTTCGGGCTCTTCGTCGGGCGAATATGCATAAAAACCCGCGTCGCCGCAATGGTAGACGCAAAGATCACAAAAAACGTATTCTCCATGTTTCTAGTATATCAAATTCGCTAGCCAGCTATCGGGACGATGTGGAACTATTTAGGCAAAGCGCGTACGTGGCGTCTGCCAATTACCTCTACTGAGCAAAAGAGCCGCTCCCCTGGGGAACGGCTCTTGTTTCAAAACTCGAATGGTCTCAACTCAAAGTCGAGATCTTCAATGGGGCCTCAAAATCGAGGATGGCGAATCTCGACACGTGCCTGTCGTTGATTCAATAAAACTCCCCGACTGATTGTCAGGTACTCACCTTCAGGGCACCGGTCGCAAGCCGCGAGCATTTCTTCGGCAATTTTGCGAAATTCAGTTGGTGTAAATGAAATATCGCCAGAACCATCCCAACGAGCCATGCTCTGATCCTCCTGTGTCTAATTGGACTGTGTCACAAGCTTAAGCAAAAATCAAACTCGCTGTAATAGTTCAATAGTCTGGAACACTTACATCTTCGGCATCGGCAAGCATTCCATGATCTCCACGCGATCACCAGGGAACATAGAAAAATGCGGGTGGTTCAAGAAAAGCTTTGCAGCTTCCTCATGCGATTCGGCTTCCACTATCGCATATCCGGACATCTCATTCTTTGTGTCTGAGATGCCGTTTTTATCAACACGCTTGGTCTTTCCCAGTGGCGCGCCGTTATCGACGATCACATCGTGGTGCTCGGTCCCCCACTTCATCCACGCCTCCATTCCCGCCTTCTCAAGCTCTGCTCTGTCGCTGCGTGCCTTCCACTCTTCCATCGCTTTGCTGTCCATCGTACCCAAGTACACTGCCATAAATTTTTTCATACGCGCATTATATATGCGAGATGTGAAGTAACAAGGAATGTTTCTGCTGGCTGTTTGGGACGATGCTGGGACTACTGTGTCACTTAAACTCACACCCGAAACAATGGTGCCATTTGCGCCAGGGTGCTTTTGGGGCGGCGCTGGAAAAATCTATTTGAAGCAGTATAGTTCTAATCATATGAATACAACAGCCAAAGGAGTTATTGGTATTGCAGCACTCGCAGCCGTCGTTGCGGGAATACTAGCCGGTCTCCAAGGATTTAAAGCAGAAGAGGTTGCGTGCGAAGCCATTGACGAGGCGCGCGCGAGCGTCCAAGCAATGTATGATGCGGGAGTTTCTGCAAGCGTGCAGATCTTTGCCGAAGAAAGAGCCGCCGCTGAGGAGCGTCTCCATCGGTGTTTGAGCGCAGCGCCAGTGGACCCCTGCGCGGATGCGCAAGCAGCCCGCGATGCAGCTGTCGCGAATTACAATGGAATCAAGTCCCCTGCAGACAATGCCCCCTATGCAGAGTTGCAGACGTACTTTGCAAAACGCGAGGAGGCGTATAACGCCTACAAAACCGCCCGAGACGCGCTGGCACAATGCCGTGCTGCAAACCCACCGAAGGCAGCTGACGTGCCGTACGAGCAGTCAGACACCAAGGCATGCTTCGATGCATATGATGCATCCATGGCAGCCACGCAAGACAAATTCACCCAAGACACTCAGACCTTGCGCGCCGCGCTCAATGCCGCACTCGCCGCACTCGACGCACGAGAAAAGGCCTGTCACCCTCCAACTGGCGGGGATCAGTTTACTGAAATTCCAGGCGGCGGTACTTCAGGAGGATCTCAGACAGACGGCGGCACCGGGAGCGCCCCGGTTGAAATCGCGAACTGCAAAATGCTCAGCACCGAATGGGATAGCGAATTGATGAGACTCCGCGCACGTGCTGCGGCCATTCCGGGAGAAATTCAGGCAGTCCAAACCAGCATAGAAAACATTAACAAGCGCATGAGCCCGCTTCGACGCGATCTCGCGGAAGTGGATACGTGGATTCCGCCGGAAGTTACAAAAACGCAGTATGAAGGCGCCCTGAATGCACTTCGTGCGGAGCGCAAGGTAGCAATCGAGCAGTCACTTGAGTTCTATAAGAACATGCTTGCGAAGAGACAAGCTGAGAAGTCTGCGCTTGAGCAGGAGCTTCGTGATGTAAACGCTCAAATCCGGGCACGCCTCGACAAGATCCAGAAAGAGAACGAAGCTCGTCAGCGCGCCTTCCCCACCGCGCTCCATTTGGCAAAGCCTGATAAGTGCGCATACTACCACTGCCATGGCATGCTCTGCGGCAAGTCCGATCCTGCCCCTAACGAATGCGGGCATGGCTCGACCGTCCAAACAGATGTCGATTGCAAGCAGTTCTTCAATGCGTACCTACAAGCAGCAGGAGTGTATTAAAAGTTCGCTGTAGTTGGACTTCTACCGATTGCTGGCTGTCTGGGACGACGTTGGAACTATTCTGAGTACTTCTTCGTCAATTCTTCCAGTCTAAGCTTATCGGCAATTTTTAGACTATCGAGGAGCCAAAAAACTCCCGCATCCGCATCTCTCCCTACATGGTCCCAAGCTGTGTAAGCGCCATCATGGCACTGACCCTCCCCCATATTTTTGAACACCAACCTTGTACATTACCAGCCTAGTGTACAGTACACGGCATATGAATAACGGCCGTCGCATCGCGCCCGATTTGAAGGCGCAAATTATCAACCGCATTAAGAACGAAGGTATCACCGTAGCAGCAGCAGCCAAAGATCACGGCATCCACGAGACCAACTCGCAAATTTCCACCCTTACCGACCTGCGCATCCGCGGACTTATCGCCGATACCGAATTTATCGAAAGACGCACCGTCCTGCAAAGCAGCCTTAGCCGCCTGCAACAAAGCCTTCAAACCGCCGACAGCAAGAATTCAATCGAACCCGAACAACTCCTCTTATTGTTTAGCAATAGAGCCATTTCCTGGTTCCGGAACGGCGACGATGAGGCTCGCCGCATGCTCCTCGCTACCGTCTCATCGAACCTTTTTTTGAAGGATAAAAAACTTAGCATTCAAGCCAAAAAACCGTTCCAGAAGGTCGCGAAATTCGCGTGTTTGACTAGACAGCTGCAAGCCTTGGACGACATTAGAACTACCATCCTTGAGGGTTGGAAGTCCTATGAACTAGAAGCTGCTGTTAAAATCATGATACAGGGCCAAATGGTTTCTGTCTAAAACCAACTACTCTGACTCTTTTTTTACTACCAACTCATCGATTTCCTTCCAGAAATCTTTTTCTTCCTTTTTTGGAGAGGAGGATTTTAGGGCTTTCATTCTTTCAATAACAAGGGTTTTACTTTCATTTTCTGGCCAGTCCTTGAGACGTGCCGATAAATCTTTGAAATCTTTTTCGTAAACAGTGAATGTTGGCTTAACTTCCTCTAAAAGTCCTACCGCTGTTTGTAGCGAGTTTTTATCCCGGTCTTGTTTCAGCATATCGAAAAGCGTGTAGACAAAATCCTTTACCGGGGTTTCCTGCATAATCTCAACTAAGCTAGCGACTGTTTTAAGGGCAAAATGATGAGCCGAGGTGAGTGTTTTACCAGGTTGCCGGAGCCAATCTAAAATCTCTTTGGCAATCTCCCGTTTCTTCTCTTCCCCTAAAAAATCCGATTTTATTAAGAAATTGAATCCGGCTTCTTGGGAGGCCAAGGTATCTGTTTTGATAAGATTTTTAATTTGAGTGATGGCTTGATCTTTTAGCTCAACGGCATCATTTTTACTCAATTTACTATGGAGATATTCGTAGACTTGAACCTGCTCTCCAAACGGAAGTGACGTGACTTTGGTTAATAGAGTTGCTACTACCGCCGGTCGATCCGGTAAATTATCAGCTAATCCTTTAATAAAGCCCAAACTGTTTGCACCTTTTTGGTTAATGAGATTCTGAAGCAACTCAGCTTTTTTATCTTTGTCTGCCTTCTTATATACAACCTCAAGTATCGCATCATCATTCATGCTGCGAGAAAGTAATGGCTTGAAATAGGTAGAAAGAAACTTTTCAGTAGATTCTTTTTTCCAGTAGTCAAAGACCACCCCGATCTTTGCAGCACTAGCGTTTTGGAAATAGCTATTAATTTGTGATACGAGCTCATTTTTTTGTGCTTCTGGGGCATAGAAACTAATCCACCTTAAATTGTTAACCATGCCAGTGCGGTTATCCCAAGCCCCGATGCTATTGAAGGCTTGGATGAAGTTTTTAGTCAGCTGGATCTTTATGTCATCATTCGTGGCTTTAAATTGTTCCTGAAATTCGCTGAATATATTCCCACATGTAGCGAATAAAGTTTCTTTCTCTGCTCGGTAATCGGGGCTTTCGGTGGTCTCCTTGTTTATCAGTTCAGTAATTTTCTGCAGAATTACACCAAATTTGTTCTTCTTGGTAATGTACTCTTTAAATTGTTTAATAATTTCCACCTGCCCCGATAGGCTGTCGCGGTTAAGATTGGCAATAAATTTATCAAAGGCTTGAGGAGAGATAAAAGCCATCTGTTCTTCAAGTGTAGTGAATATGGAAACAACTTCGAAGTTTGTTGAAAAATGTTCTTCTATAAATTTAACAAGCTGAGTTTTTTCCTCGTCTGCAAGGAGCGAAACCTGACTCTTTAAATTTGTAAGAATATCCATTAGTGTGGCTAGCATTGCTGGTTTACGAAGCTCCTCAGCTCCAACGGCCAGGACATAACGTTTGATTAGAGGTGCACGGAATTGACTGTCTAATCCTTGCTTAGTAAGAAGGTCGGAGAAAATTAAATTAGTTGGGAGTTGGGTAAAAAACTGCCAAAGATCGGCATCTAACACACGTGCAAGAGATTCATAATAAACCTTCGCCGAAGGTGTAATTCCTAATTCGTGAAAAGCTTCCAGGTGAGTCGTGAAGATTTTAAACAATATCTCTCTCTGGCTTCTGTATTCACGTAATAAATGTCGGACAAAGTCTATAAGTTGGGCCTTATTGGTTTCTGCACTTGCAAGCCCTTTAAATTTATCTTTATTGCCTTCGGCAAGGTTTAGAACCATCTCTTCTGAATTCGTAAGAGATTGATAGATCGTTGGCTCTTTGAAATAAATAAATGGTCGAGCGTTAGAGACTGTGATGCGACTAGTATTCAGCATAAAATTTCTTAAATCTACCGGATCACTATCTATGACAATGTTTTCTGGCTCAAACCATTTATCACGTAATCGGTGGTAAGCAGCTATAAACTTTTGCCTTAATACCAACACTTTTGCGAGATAAGCAATATTGTCTTTAATTCGTTCCCAAACTTCAGTCTTGGATGCAAGCACTAATGCTGCAATTAAATTATTTATGAACTGCTTTATTTCACGAGGATTGTTGGAGAAAGCATTACTGATCACGTAAACGATATCTTCCGAATCTTGCCCTTGAAGCAGGTTTTTAATTTCCCCCGTGTCATTTATTAATTTTTTGATATATGCATGGAGGTCGGCTTCGATAAATTCCGGAGTCCAAACTACAACATTAAACAGCTTTCTAAGGTATTCAGATGGATCGAAACCTTCTTCGTCTTGACCGCCATAAAAGTTCTTTATCTGGCTAATAATAGCTTCTGAATCGCAAGGAACTATAAACACAAGCCCAGGTACGCCAGCCGGATCAAGAAATGTCTTAATGGCCGAAAGGATTTTTATCGCTGCGTCACCCTGAACACGATCGATATTGTCAAAAACTATAACGACCTTTTTGTTTACTTTTTGAAGTATCGTCCTAAATAAAGCCTCAAATTGTTCGGGTGAATTTAATCGTTCTTCTTTCTCAACCTTTGTTTTTATGGTCGATAATGGATTAAGAGATGATAAGAACTTTTCCACCGAACGTTCCCAAATTTTTTCGAATAAGGGTTTAAAGAAAACTGCCAGGATTGAAAACGAAGCAATGACGGCCGCAAAGTCCTTAATAGTTTGAATAACTAAATTGCCATTTTTGAATACCAGATTGAGGACGACCCAGATAACGAGTAACGCCGAAGCCAAGATGGAGAGCCAGTTGGTTTTTAAAAATAACCATATCCTTCTAAGCCAACCGACAGGCATTGTTGGGGTTTCTACAGTTGTTACCTCGCAGCTCTCCTCGGTTGATTTATAAAGAGGATCAAGAATTTTTTTGTCTTCAGGCTGAAGTTGCTTTTGATCAATCAGGAATTTTACTAATTCAATCAAGAAAATTCTTCGCAGGGAGTCTTCCTGGTACTTCCATGCGTCGAACACAAACATGGGATTACCTAGATCATGGCGGATCATCTCGACGATCGTGCTTTTGCCCGTACCCCATCTGCTGAATAAGCCGATGGTATGAACGCATGAATCATTTTCCAGTATTTCCTTTAAGGCTGGTGCGACATTATTATGATAGAAACCAAAAACACCATCTTGGCCATTTCCAAGTGGTATATCTTTTAGAAATTTGAATTTTAGTTCTTCGGCCATATTTTTACTTTTTCACTACTTCTTCTGCTACTGAACTTCTATTCCCCGGATTTAGTTCGATTGTGTTCAATGCACAGCATTTGGCAATTTCCGGCGATGGTTCTCCCGCCCTCATGCCAAGGGGTAATGTGATCGGCTTCCATTTCCTCAATATCCCACCTCTGCTTGTCCTTCTTCTCTTTTTTGCACCAAGGACAAAAGCCTTTCTGTCGCTCATATGCCTCTCTTTTCATCTGGGGAGAAAATTCACGGATTGAAAGATGGCGTTCCTCGCGCGTGAGAATATAGGGATAAATGCCAGACTTTTTTGTTACATCCTCGTCCTGCATCAACTTCGCAATTTCTTCCTCTAGTTTTGCGGTATTGAGTTTCTTGTCTTTATATTCGTTGTATAGCTGACCCCAATTTACACTCGCCATTTCCTTGCGATAGTTCGGAAATGTCTTACGAACCCAAGCGATGACGTTTTGAAAATAATTCCACAACCCATCCGTATTCTCGTCGTGTTGATGTTTGGCCATGTAATCAGCCACTTCGCCATTGTTTATCCAAGCCAGTGCAGTTTCTAGGTACTCCTGTCGTATTGGCGAACCTTTTAGAAGCGCACCGCCATCGTTAGCGAGAAGATATGCGGCGCAGTTGGTCTTACTGAATTTGAGTTTTGCATCAGAAAGCCATGATCCAGTATATACGGCGTTGCGTAGCTCTTGGTCGGTCAAGCGTTCTCCAGCAATATTGATCGTTTTAAACCAATCCAACTTTTCTTTATCGTTTCCTTGGCAGAAATAGATCATCAATTCATAATTCAAAACCTTTTCTTGCTCCTCTTTAGTGAGATTGTGGAACATGGCGAGGCGACCATTGAAATCTACGGAAAAATCGCCGTTTACATACTGGCCGAGACTGATTGTTCTCTGTTGTCCATCCAGTACTTCAAAATTTCCCTCGTCCGTTTTTACCCAGTACATCACGTTAAGGGGAAATCCTTTTCGGACGGTATCAATTACCGCATCACGTTGCTTATCCTTATATACAAATTCGCGCTGATACTTCGGGCGCACATCAAGCTTGCCGCCATATGCGACAACACCTTCCTCGGCACTGTCTTTATAGCCGTTCACCACTTCTCGCACAGAAATTTTTTGTAGTTCTATTTTCATATTATTGTTTCAATTTTATTAGTAGTCGTGCGTAAGTTGGTTTAAGTTCGTTATTAGCTTTTATGGCAGCACGCCGATTGAGATCGTTATATTTTGGCGAATCTTCCTTTTTATACATTTTTGCTCGATACTTGTTTTTAGGGTCTCTGTCGGTTATTCCCAAAATCTCAAATTGATTAGGGTTATACTTATCTAGAAAGGTCACTGGCACTCCCATCACACCTTCGTAGTTTATTGGAATATCCGAGACTTTTGATACTTCAATGGCATTATAGTTGTCGTATTTCAGATATTCTTTCGCGTTATATTTCTTGTAGAGTGTTAGTTTTTCATGACGCTTGGTAGTGTCGAGATTGGTATACCAACCAACATTGCCAAACTTTTTTAGTGTGCCATCAGGTTGCTTAAATTCTTTTACTTTGCCGTAACCGTTCCACACCTTATTTCTCTTTATAAACTCAAAAAAATCTTTATATGAGATCGCGTTGTCATTACCGATAATCAAAAATTTCTTCCCATGCTCCATGAGTTGAGCAACATACTGGCGGAAAAGAGAGAATGGAGGATTTGTGACGACGATATCCGCTCGTTTTAGCAATTCAATGCACTCTTCGCTTCGAAAGTCGCCGTTGCCCTGTAATTTTCGAGATGATTTTTTATTGCGCCGAAGAAGAGCTTCAACATCTTCTATACTGATCGCACCATCTTTATTGATGTCCGGTACTTCGGTTATCTCAATCACATACGGCTCCTTGCCATCTGGTTTTAATCCTTCCATTTCAAATAACGGCAATTGTCCGCCCGCTATAGGAGATTTTGTGTAGCTTGTAGTGATAAGCTTCTTTAATCTTAGCGCATTAAAATTTGTAGCAAAATATTTGAAAAAATTGCTCTCAAACGGATCGTCGCAGTTGCAATACACTATCTTGTCACGAAACTGGTCTTTGTAGTGCTTTAGCTCTTTTTCAATGTCAGCAAGCTGCGTATAGAACTCATCATTCTTTACTTTGGCTGCCCGATGTAAATTTGAATTTGAAGATTTATTTTCCATAACTTTATTTTTCGCTCTCTGCTCGAGCTTTTAACAAAAATATAGTTTCGGATTTTAATTTCGCCCGGCCCCAATCTTTTTGCGGATCGGTTAAAAAGTCACCCAAGCCATCCAAAATATGCCTGTTGTCTAACTTTTCTAATTGCTCGGCCGTCAATTGCAAAACCTCTTTGAATGTCTTACCGGAACGTTGTGCAACAATTTCTTTATTGATTGACCAATGATTCTCCAAGAAGAACCAAACATCGTAAATATCCCGACTCGTCTTGCCGATCCGCTCATGCATGGCCATCAGTTTATGGGCGAACATATCTTCTTGAACCATAACCAACATAGAAATGCCTAACAAAGTCTTTAAATCATATTTCGAGCCGAACTGCCTGCGATTGACTTCGACTTTAATTTTCTGTGCGCCGGGCGCATACGAAAGAACATTCAATAAGTTGAATTTCTTAATCCTGGATTCTACCGCCGTCCCATAGTTAGCAATTATTTTTTGAATCTTCTCGAATACTTCCGTTTCTTTTTCCTCGTTCAATAAATCGAAATCCAAATCAACGGAATCACGAGTCAAACCATAGAACAATAAAGCAGCCGTACCACCCTTGAATCCTAAATGGGGAGCGATGGAAGTATCGGAATAAATATCCTTTAAAATCTGCAATAAGATATTTTTATGTTTTGAGTAATCTAATTTCATATTTTTTCTGGTTTAGTAGGCTGATCGCTTTTATAGTGATCAAAATATTGCTTCACTTTCTTTTCCATCCGCTTATTGTTATAGATTGGCAAAATCTCGAATACCTTGTCCCAATCCAAAGCGTTTAAATTATCAAAATGATAATCCTTGCTCACGTAAATTCTGTCCAAGAACGCGCGCTCTTTCGTAGCCGTAGCAATTCCGTCCGCGTGTTCAATACCGGCCGTGTTGCTCAAGACATAGTCTTTCATTCGAATAAAAGAAATTTTTTGATCACCAGCTTCAATATCACGGGTCACATATGAGGCAACGAAGACATTGCTGTAAAACTGAAAGTTAATTCCAGCCCTTGTTAAAATAGTCTCGAAGCTGATGTAAGAGGGAGTATAAATGCGCGTTGCCAATTCGAAACGGTTATAATTTTTATCTTTGGCATATAAGCCACGATAAGGGCGAACCAACTTTCCGGCTTTAACATATTTCTTCAATCGATCAGTAACCACAGTATTATCATTTTCATTCCACAACAAAGCAGCATCTTTGGTTGAAAAGATGGTTTTGGAGGATCTTAATAAAACCTCTAAATATTCGCCTTTTGTCGGTGTTTTATCCATCATAGTGACTGTAAAGGGTGTTTAAGTCCCTTTCCAGTCAATTATATGATATAATGGATCAAAATACAATAAGTACGTATGTCATCTAAACCACCCATACAAGAGCTTCTACCCTGGAATAACTCAGAATTACAAACCCTTCTAGAGGGGCTGATTGCTCATGGCACCGAAACCGCGAAAGTGGATTTTAAGACAGAGATTGAAACCGGCACACCCGAGCAAAAGGCAGAGCTCCTGAAAGACATTATTGCGATTGCGAATACATATGACGAAAGCTACGGCGACCACGGCTTCCTCGTTTATGGCGTAAAGGCTAAAGTCATCACCGGTGTCACGGCGACCGAAACGGACACCGATAAATTTCAGAACCACATAGAACAACTTCTCAAAACTTACATCTCTCCGATGCCCCAGATTTATATCTCGGGATTTGAAACTACGGATGGAAAAAAGTGGGGTACGATTGTGATTCCTCCTCGGAACAGCAAGCCGCACATGTTCTTCAGGGATTTATTTTGCTCAGATCGTTCACGTTCCAGAAGGAAAGGAGAATGGTTTGTCCGCCGGGGATCAACGACAGACCCTGGACTACCAGAAGATCTTGCAATAATCAGTCAAAGACAAACAGAATTACTTCTGGAACCATTACGTGAAAGCATCAGAACTCTTCAATCTCGAGTAGCAAAGACAGAGGATCAGTACAATAGCGCGTTGTTCAAGTTAGTGGAACGAGCAGTTTCGGCTATCCCAGAAAAAGCAGCGCAGAAGGCGGAAGGATCGGAAGATCTGCAAATTGAGGTGGGTGACACTATCGATATAAGTGGATCGCTTGGTATGGATTTGCCCGCTCGCATAAAACAAAAACTCCGTACTCCCAAGAATGCAATTGCTGAAGATCTCATTTCAGAAACAAAACGTCTTCGAGAATATCTTGATAGAGCCGATACAGGACTCCCATGGGCTCCGCAACTTAAAAATCCAGACGGAAGTAAAAAAATCATAACTGATGTTGAGGAGAGGGTATGGGCTCTGCAATTGTCGATCGCAATGATAATACTCAACGATAGTAAGGGTGAGTATACAGAGGCACTTTTACGCTCCCTCAAGATATTGGCGAAAGCCACCGAAGTGCCCAGTGGCGTGCAATACAACCGGATTGGCGAGGGCTTACGCTATTACCCGCTTATGCTAATTCTCTACACTATCTTTGTCTGTGGTGTTGCGGCGAATCGGGGCAATATACTGAAACAGGTCTTGGAGGTTCCAATAAAACATCACAGGAGAGGTGGCGCAACATCGCCAATTACAGACGCCTATTTTTTCTCATACGAAGCCAAAACGCTGATCAACGATGCTTATGCTCAACGATGGTGTGAGCCAATCGCGCAAAGAGTACGCCAGGTTCTCAGTGACAAAATTGCCGAGTTGATCACAGAATTCTCTGAACCCGAGTATTTCTTCCGGGGCGAGTTTGCACTCGCTCTGACCAACATCGACAAAGGCATGAGTGCGGGTGAAGAAGTTGACCATAGAGTTCCTTTGGGAGGTTTATATCTCTACATGCACGAAGCGCACGATCCGATTATAGAATTTATATCCGAAAACCCAGACTGGTTCGCCAAGCTCTATAGTCATCCGATGAATGAGATACTCGATATGTTCGACCGAAATGCAGCCAAAATGGCTGGCTCCGGTTGCATCGCAATTGGTATACATGGACTCAAAACTAGAGAAACATATGACGAGTCAATCAAGAGAAACGCAAAAAAATAACCTCGGCACTTTGTCTGTACTTCCCCCATTTCTTTGAACACTGAACTTGTGTAGTTAATGATGCCGTTT
>CAYWZA010000009.1:0-33566 GCA_964462785.1 uncultured Candidatus Saccharibacteria bacterium
ACGGCATCATTAACTACACAAGTTCAGTGTTCAAAGAAATGGGGGAAGTACACAGCTTGTTGCCCGTTCGGTTCTCGAACCCAAATGGTTCCACATGGATTCTGCTTTCGGATGCGCGGCCCGACGCGGGCAAGCATCACCGTAACGTGGAAATGGTGGTGGCATGTACCGGAGAGTGGTTCAACGCGCCAGACGGCACATACACCGCGACAGCCCACTGGTTCAGTCGCGGACCTACTGCGGTTGGTGTTCCCGTCACAGGAACCGTGTGGCTCTCGAACGGCCGGGGAGGATTTGAACGGTTGTCTGAGAAGACAGTTGCGCTCGATCGAATGGCAACACAAAAAGATGTCTTCTCGATCAAGAAGATAAGTGGGGTTACGACAATTAAATAGTCGTCGTTCCACAAGACGTTTTATCAGGAGCTCGCATACGTGTGCGAGCTCCTTTCGTTTTTAATGCTTGTTGCGCTAGTACGACGCGATTGGCACCGCACACGTGCTTGGCTTGTAGATATTCCCAAAACATGTATGGTTTGACAAGAAATACGAGGGTGAACAGATGCATGCATTCCTTTTTGTTCTCGAAGTCGATGCTTTGGAGGTCGGGGTGGTCTACAGTTCTCTGCCACTACACTGTACAGTGATGCACTGGTTCAGGACGTCGGTTTCTGCCGATAAGATCATGGACATAGGCAAGCATATATCTCAAAACAAGCGAGCGATAGATATTGTGTCCGAAGCGGCAGCGCTGTTTGGGCCGAACAACGACATTCCTGTTCACACCGTGTCGCGGAGCAGTGACCTAATAGTCCTGCACGCCGAGCTACTGGACAGATTGAGCAGACTCGGCTTCCAGCCGACCGCGCCTCAATACATCGGCGACCGTTGGCAACCACATGTCACAACTACAATGGGAAAGGAATTCCCGCCTCGCACGAGGCTGGCATCGAAAGCCCTCTGTTTGATACAAGCACTCGACTCGGAGGGGATCACCCGAAAGAAAGTGCTTGCCCGATTCGAGTTTCAGGAGTAAGGATGAATTCGCAGCGTCAGGTCTGAGACCTGACGCTTTTATTACATGCGCGTCGAACTTTTTTGTTGCGGGGGCTGGATTCGGTGTCAGCTCACATCAATATTTTCTTCTCCCTCGACAAGCTCGGGATCAAAAATATTGTGTGGCTCCTGCCCGGGCTCGCCCATCGTCCTCGCTTCGCTGTGGGCGACATGGCTCCGCCTTTCGAATCCAGACGCAAGGCGCGCAGGCGCCTTGCTCCCCCGCAACGCACAAAAGACCCCTAACGGGGTCTTTTGTTGCTTGTTGCGGGGGCTGGACTGCGAAGTCGTCGCCTTGGTGGGCTCCTCCTTGAGAACCCACGGTTCTCAACGCTCACTACGCTACGCTGCGTTCGCTGCTCTCCTCCACGGGAAACTCCCGTTTCCCGACCCCTTCCCGTTCGAATCCAGCCCCCTAAAAATTTCTTCGAAATTTGTTGCGCTGGTACGACGCGATTGGCACCGCATTGTGGTGTGGTTACAAAAAGAGCCCGCGTAAATTGCGGGCCCTACGATCACCACATTTTCCGCCGCGATGATTTGCGTTGAGTAACGCCAACCTCCGTGATGACCTCTTTGATCGTGCCGAAGTCGCCAACTCGAACAAATGCGACTCCGCACACCTCTCCAAAATATTTTTCCTCCTGCGCATCTTGCGCGATGCCCGCAGGATAATACCCGAGAGTGATGTGAGGCCGCCAAAGACCACGCACCAACGGATGCCCATACAATCGGACATTCTCGTCTTCCTCAGGAGAAAGGATGATCTTTTCCTTATCAGCCTGCTGTTCTCCAGCAGGAATGAAGTAGCGAGACAATCCCAGGACACCTGCATGCAGATCCAGAAGCTCTGGAGTCCGTTCGTTATCCCAGAACAGGAACTTCCCGCCAAAAATCGCCGTTTGCTTGAATTTCAGATCAACTGGCAGTTTGACTACCAACACATCCAGGAGCTCTCGGACAATACTCTCCGACACATCCTTCAGCTTGGAGTGATAGAGAGTAATGTGTGGATGATGTTGGGTTCCAAGCTTGATTTCGCTACCCTTTGGAGCAGCATTTGCGATCGCAATCGCTTTTCCGTTCGTTGCATCATCACAGATGAGCACAACCCCAAGTTGGCCTGTGTATGTTTTCATCCCTTTACTCCTCGTCTTCTCTGAAAGCATTGTATAACATATAATGAATAAATCAAGAGTCTCTTTCTCCGCTCAGCATTTGAACCTGTTTGATAAAAATTCGTCACTTTCTTCCGGACCAATTCCGGGAGTGCTCAAGCACGATATCAGCTAGGTTTTGATTCCCAGCGACGATCCAATCGCAGTTGATAGCGTTCCACTGAATTTCTTCTCCACGGGGGTCACAGACAATTCCTCCAGCTTCCTCTATAGAAAGGGCCATCGCTGCAGCATCCCAAATCTTTGCGATACCAAAGTTGTAAAAAACTCCAACTTGACCAAGAAGTACCTCCCGAGCACCCGCTGTAGCTGAAATATGGCTCACGATGTTAAATTTGCTTGCGAGCGGTCGTAATAGTA
This sequence comes from uncultured Candidatus Saccharibacteria bacterium, assembly GCA_964462785.1. Taxonomy (GTDB): domain Bacteria; phylum Patescibacteriota; class Minisyncoccia; order Phycocordibacterales; family UBA2100; genus JACQKA01. Next base: position 2,594 of record CAYWZA010000009.1, read on the forward strand.
AGTCCAAAGTACCTTGCCGAACCACCCAAGATCCCACGTCAGTACCAACAATAGTTTTATCCAATGCGCCGTGCCACCCTATAGAAGTGACTCGTTTTCCTTGCTTGAATCCGCCGATATAGCAGCCTTCTCCGAGAACTGCGCTGATGAGCATATTCGTCACGGGAAAATAGGTTGCAGCGTACGTTGGTCTTCCGTCTCGCAACGTGCAAAGAGAAACGCTGAAATCATCGAGTCCGTTGTAGAAAATAGTGGTGCCATCAAGCGGATCGAACACTGTACAGTCTGGTGGAATACTTTCCTCATTTTCGTTCTCTTCCGCGATGACAAGCTCCCCCACCTGCTCTTGCCTGAATATTTTCAAACCCAGTTCCTGCGACTGTCGATCGGCTCGAGTCGAGAAGTGCGCGCCAAGTTGCTCGTCCTTGTCCTCTGTTTCCATTGCTTTATTACGCAATGAAAGAACGAGATCACCACATTCGCTTGCTATACGCTCAAGTGTTTTTATCATTTTACTTTCTCATGCGATTCCAACTCCGAATAGCGCGAGTGTCTTCACTGTAACATATTTGTAACGATGGAGGGTTCGGCTCAGCGGTCGTTGATGCGTCGCAAAAACGATAACACCCCGGCGGGGGTGTTATCGTTTTTCTTGTTGCGGGGGCTGGATTCGAACCAGCGACCTTCAGGTTATGAGCCTGACGAGCTACCTCTGCTCTACCCCGCTATCTGGTCAGTGCTGCAATGATATCAATCATAGGCACTTCATGCAAGACAATCGTTTGACGCATGATGCAAATCGTAGTATTTTTCCAGCAGTCATTTGGAGAGACCCATGAACGATACTCTCTATGGTAAGTATCGTAAGAAAGAGGAGCGCGGTCCTAAAATCAATTTTGCCCACGTCGATTGGGATGCGGCGCGCGCATACGTGCTTACATTCGACCAGCATGTACGCGATGCAATACATTCATTTCTGTTGGATGATGCTGCGTGGGGTGGCACCATCGCGCATGCAAAATATGTGCCTGGTATAGAAATCACTTTGTGGCGAAATGCTCAGGCGTGTAGCAAGCGAGAGTCAGTTCGCATCGGATCATCGCTGCGATATGCTGTCATCACCATAGAGGAGCTGAAGACAGCGGCAAGCACGTTTCAAAAAATCACGCGGTCGCTTATGTCGGAAAATTTGCATTGCGTCCGTCTATTACCTGCTCCGCTGGGAGAAGTTTTCCTCCGTAATGGAGTCGTGAGAAGCGTTTCGAAAAATCAATCGATTGTGCCGATGGGCATACTGGACTCAAAACTCTTGTTTCGCATTGGAGTGAGGGACTACTCTCAGTTCCTTACCGATTCACTATAACGCTCACGCCCCGCAATACCTGCGGGGCGTTTTGTTTTGCTTCCCAAGAAAAACTAAATCGAATGAAATTCGCGTAAGACTTGCTCGTACAGTGCAATCACGCGCCGCACTTCGCGATCGTTGAGGTCATGATCAAATCCTTCGTGAGCAATGCGATTGCGTACTTTATGTGCCTCCCATGCGAGATCGATGGTGTTGAAATCACTCCGCTCCACCTGCTTCATTTTGTCTCCCAGAGTGTCACCATGGTATCCCTGTGCAGTAAGTAGTTCATCGAGCATAATGTCTGCCTCAATGATTGCCTGTCGCCAGTCGTTGGGATTCTCAGTATTGGCGTGCTCCACCACCTTCTGCCAGCGTAGCTGCGCTTTGTCGGGATCCTGCGCGGCAACAGGGTGATCGACGGCATGCCATTCTGCTTCTTCGATATCGCGCACGCGTCGTAAGCGTATCTTTGCATACAAAATGCCCACAATGAGCAGCAGCGAAATGAAAATCGATATCGGCACATATGCGGTCCACCACGCCGCCGTAGTGCGCGCAATGGGTGAGCTGAGCGCGCTATTACCCTCTGCGGCAGCATCGAACGGCGACACAATTTGCGCCAAAAGTGCTTCGTTGCGATACGGGTGCATATCAATCTGCACAATTGTTTCGGGTTGCTGCTCAGGCAACATGCGCACATCTCCGGGTATATCGACACCGGTCAAAACACTCACCGCTGCGGGCACCCACTGGAATACGAATTCGCCAACAGAGGGCACAAAAAATGCGAGCGCAGCAACAATACCGAGAACCGCCATGGGAATGCCATTGCCGCCTTCTCCTCCGCCCCCTGATGGTTTCTTGTCAGCCATACCCGGTTAGTGAAATTTCAGCCTGCACGTGCTTCTGATTGCACGCTTCTGTGTAATAAGCGACCTGGAATCAACTGGGGGCTGTTCAGTGCCCTGAATATGCCCGGATGCGCCGTGCAGTATGTGATATGCGTTATACGATGCGTATTTCATGCTGTTTCTTACTGTGATTGTTTGTGTGGGCATATTTGAGCTGAAATTCTACTACCGGGATATCAGTAAATTATATGTGCATCTTCTCAACGATCCGTCCGGCACTAAAGAGCATTTCCTCTCCCCCTTGCGGCGCAATCAGTTGCACACCCGTGGGAAGCGCTACACCATCGCGCTCAACCGCCCCCATGGGGATTGAAATACCCGGCACGCCCGCAAGATTGACGGGGATGGTAAAAATATCTGCCGCATACATAGCGAGCGGATCCTCTTTTTCTCCGGCACGAAATGCGGGCGTGGGCGCTGTGGGGGTCGCAATGAGATCGACTTCCTCAAATGCTTGTTTGAAATCTTCGGTGATGAGTGCGCGTACGACATTTGCCTTGCGGTAATATGCATCCGCATAGCCAGCAGAAAGCACAAACGTGCCTATCAAAATGCGACGGCGCACCTCCTTACCAAAACCAGCCCCGCGCGTTTTTTTGTAGATGTCCAAGCTGTCAGAACCCTCGATGGAAAGCCCGTAGCGAATACCGTCGTAGCGCGCGAGATTTGAGGATGCTTCCGCGGGTACGATGATGTAATACACGGCAAGCGCATACGAAAGATGCGGGAGTGATACGTCTACAATCTCATATCCTGCTGCGCGTAGATGTTCGAGTGTGCTTTCAAAGCGTTCGAGCACATCAGGATCAACTCCTTCGCTTACAAACGCGCGTGGTACGCCTATTTTCTTTACGGGACGTGCTGCTGGATAAAAATCATCGGGCAGTGACGTGCTGTCGTATGCGTCAACTCCGCGAATTGCATCAAAAATCATTTTCGTGTCATCAACAGTGCGCGCAAACGGTGAGATTTGATCGAGCGATGATGCGAGTGGCATGAGACCAAAGCGTGATATTGCGCCATAGGTGGGCTTGAGTCCCACCAAGCCGCATAGCGCTGCCGGCTGGCGCACCGAGCCGCCGGTTTCCGAGCCAAGCGCCGCTAACGCCAGCCCACCCGCGACCGCAGCAGCAGAGCCGCCGGACGAACCGCCGGGCACACGCGCCGGATCAATCGGGTGCTTGGTGCGCCCAAATGCCGAATGCTCCGTCGAGCTGCCCATGGCAAATTCATCCATATTGGTGCGCCCGAGAAACACCGCGCCTTGCGCCTTGAGTCGGGTGATTGCCGTTGCATCGTATGATGCGACATATCCTTCGAGAATTTTTGATGCAGAGCTTGCCCTCCTTCCTTCAATCAGGATGTTGTCCTTGACGCCAATCGGAATGCCGGTGAGAGACTTCGCGCTACCGCGCGTTATCTGCTCATCTGCCGCGCGCGCCTGATCGAGCACGTCGTCATACACTTCGAGATATGCATTGAGTTCCGGATTTTTCTTTGCAATCGCATCGAGATGCGATTGTGCAAGGTCAACCGCAGAATATTCTTTCGCATCGAGCGCTCGTCGCGCCTCCCCAATGGTGAGTTTTGAGATGTCCATATATTTATATAGCAACGAGGTAGATCGCGATTTTCATCATACTTTTTTATGCGTGCTTGCCACCTTTGATCACCTGCGGCACTCGCAAATAATCCCCTTCGCGGCGCGGCATAGCCTTAAGCAGCGTTTCAGTATACGCCCCTGACTCATGCGTATGATCATCCGAGCGCATGATGTTTTTATGAACGGGATTCTTGTCCGCCTCAGTATCTTCAGCCACTTCTTGTATGCGCGCCACGAAAGAAAGGATTGCGGGAATTTGTGCATCAAGCGTCTCAAGCTCCGCTTCGGGGACTTCCAAACGCGCGAGCGCCGCGAGCGCCGCTACATCTATATCGATATTGTCGGTCATGCGATCAGCTTAGCAAATTCCGCCTCATTTAGCACCTTGATATTCAATGCGCGCGCTGCATCAAATTTTGATCCCGGATCGGTACCGGCAACGACATAATCCGTCTTTTTCGATACCGACTCAACGATTTTCCCGCCGCGATCACGTATCGCCTGTTTCGCCTCATCGCGGGTCATGCGCGACAGCGTCCCCGTGAGGACAAACGTCTTTCCCGTAAGCGATCCCCCTGATGCCCGTCGTGCAACAGGTGCAATTGAGAGATGCTTGAGTAGTCGGTCAAGCGTGGCTGCATTCGCACGGTCGGCAAACCAGTCCCCCACCGAGCGCGCCACCACGTCGCCCAGACCGTGCACGCGCACAATCTCTTCGAAACGAGCTTTGCGGAGGCGATCGATGCTCCCAAACTGCTCTGCAAGCACACGCGCAACCTCTTCACCCACATGTGGAATGGAAAGTGCAACAAGCAAGCGCGCGAGCGTCGTCTGCTTTCCTTTTTCAATTGCCGCAACCGCAAGTTGTGCCGATTTTTCAGCAAAACCCTCGAGCCCGAGGAAATCCCCTTGCGTGAGCGTGAAGAGGTCGTCATAACTATCGAGCAATCCATGCTCCACAAGCAGCTCGACGGTCTTCTCCCCTATGCCTTCGATATCGAGCGCGCGCCGCGATACAAAATATTCAAATTTCCGTTTTTGTTGCTCTCCCGAATTGCGATTCACACAGCGCCATGCCGCCTCGCCGGGGATACGCTCGATCCTGCCATCGCCGCCGCAGGCGGCGACTTTGGAAGGCCATTTGAATGGCTCTTCTTTTCCGGTGCGCAGCTCGGTGAGCACACTCACAATATCGGGGATAACATCGCCCGCACGCTCGATGACCACCGTGTCTCCAATCCGCACATCAAGACGCTTTATTTCATCTTCATTATGCAATGTCGCGCGCGATACCATCGCCCCCGCAACACGCACTGGCCGCAAGTGAGCAACGGGCGTAAGCACCCCCGTGCGCCCCACCTGCAGCGCGATGTGTTCGACAACCGTTGTCACCTGCTCAGCAGAAAATTTGTACGCAACGCCAAAGCGCGGCGCTTTCGCTGTGTAGCCAAGGGTGCGCTGCAGCGCAATGTCATTGACCGTGACAACGATGCCGTCCATCGCGTAATCATACTTATCTCTCCGTTTTTCATGGCTTTCGCAATAGCTGATGACCTCGTCAATATTTTTGCAGAGCTTCCCGTGCGGATTCACTTTGAATCCAAGTTCTTGTAGGAGCTCGAGCTCTGCAATCTGGGTCGTGGGGGCATCATCGCCCGTATATACATCGATATCATACACAAAGCTGTCGATCCGACGCGCTGCGGCAATCTTCGGATCAAGTTGGCGTAAGGCACCTGCGGCAGCATTGCGCGTGTTAGCAAATAACGGCTCGCCCGATTTTTTCCGCTCTGTATTGATACGGTCAAGCGCCTGCTGCGAGAGCCATGCCTCGCCGACCACGATGCAATCAACTGCGCGCCTGAGCGCAAGCGGGATGGTGCGAATGGTTTTCACGGTGTGCGTAACATCCTCTCCCACACGACCATCGCCGCGCGTCGCCGCGCGTAGCAGCTCGCCGCGGGCGTATTCAAGAATGATTTTAAGACCGTCGATTTTGTGCGAGCATACGTATTCGATACTATCGGGCGCGCGATCAAGCGCGCGCGCAACGCGCTTGTCCCACTCGCGCAGCTCGTCACTGGAAAATACTTTCTCGAACGTCCACTGCCGGACACGATGCTCGACTTTCTCAAAGTGATCGAGCGGCGTGCCACCAACGCGTTGCGTCGGCGAATCCGCCACAACAAGCTCGGGATATTTTTCCTCAAGCGCCACGAGCTCCGTGAGGAGCGAATCAAACGCCTCATCCGATATCTCCGGATCATCGAGTACGTGATAGCGGTGGTCGTGATGCTGAATGAGTTTTCGCAGTTTTTCAGCCCGTTCTAGAGCGTGTTTCAAAACCCTTCCCTGCCTACGCACGCCGTGTTCGGGCTGTGGCGCGCTCGTCTCGGACTCATTGTATCCCCGATACATTTCGTCCTCCGACGAGGCGCCTCGCCGACGAACACGACGTGCTCGGCTCGGGAACCCCGGTTTCGAAACACGCTCCTTCTCTTTTTTGAGAGCCGCACTCATAGCGGCATGATAGCACAATCGAGGTGAGAAAAGCCTGGAGGTTAGTAGAAAATTTCAACAGCACGTTCGAGCGCCCGAGGGTTAGTGGCAATCGTAGCGCACGATGTGCTATACCCACGCGAGTCTATTCGAGTACTGTTGGGGTTCCCTGGTGAGTATTTTGTAACCGAAACGACCGAGCAAAGCCCGTTGGGGTCATACTGGAATGTTGTCGGCTGATCAAGTACCACAGGTGCAATATTGCCCAGCGACTGCCCGTCGCACATTGCTGTGGTGGTGCCGGTAGTAAATGCATCATGCCTGAAGTCCAAATACAGAGCGCATTCAGCGCCCGTATCAGCGGCATAAAATGCGAATTGTGAATCACGCCCTAGCGATGACAAAATAATCTCCTTTTTAATGATTGAGAACATGGCGGCACCAACAGCAAGCAGGAGTGAGGCGATGATGGTCGCCAATAGCAACGTGAACCCTCGTTGGTTTTTGATATGTCTCATATATTTATGGTGACGTGGTGTCGGGCAACCAGCGATGCATGTTTTCGCTCATGGTGAACACGCGTTCTTGAAATGCTCCGGAGCGCCAGCGCACTTCGACTTGCACCTTCACTTCGTCCACAGTGCCGCCGACAAGTGTCGCTCGTACGGAGCGGGTAAAGCGTGTTGTCTGCCAACCGTTCTGATACCCAAACAAGGTCCCGTTCGTCTGTAGCGGATCGCATGGTCCAATCCCTCCATTGCACAGTGCCATAGATTGCGCCGGATCATCATATCGAATATCAACGGTAAAAGGTTTGCCTGTTGTGTCAGGAATACCGGCAAGTAAATCGACAACAGGGGTGCCTGCTACGTTGTTGATAAGGATGTTTCCATCACGCACAAAGCGCACTGCCTCAATCGCCTCTTGCGCCAAATGGAATGCGGTCATCTGATCACGTGCATAAAATGCCGACGAGAGGCTCTGCGCCGCAAGCGACATCGGACCAGCTATGGCGATCACCAGAAGTGACACTGCGACGAGGGTCTCAATCAACGTAAAACCGTACTGTTGTTTTCGATTCATAGTATTATGGAATATCGATACTGCGTTGCACGGCAGTGGACTGCACACTGAATGTGCTGCGTGTCTTGGGGTCGGTGCCCCCCGCAGTGCCGCGCATCACAATCACCACCTTCGGCTGCACGATGTCGGGAGTACCTACCCCATCGACTGATTCGGCCCCAACCACGTAAAATACAGCCTCCTCAATTTCCACCTCAGGCGCCGTCAGAGGAAATTGTGTATTGCCCCCATCCTGCGACTTCATCATGCTTTTGGTGTTTGGATCATACCAATACGCCCACTGACCACCGTTGAATTCTTTGAAATACAGAATCGTGTCCCCCGTCTCGCGATTATCGCAGCTGCGCGGCTCGCTGATGGTGCCTACATTGCCGCAGTGATAATTAGTGCCCATGCGAATGGAGCGCACCATGCCATCAAGCGCGATATTAAGATTGTTCATGACGAGCTGCAGTGCCTGCGCTTTTCTGTTTGCTGCGGCAAGAGAGAGCAGTGAGCCGATTGCGACAATCATCACCACGGAAAACAGCGCAACAGAGACCATGAGCTCGATCAGCGAAAATCCATCCGATTGCTTATTTCTCATATACGTCATAGCGCGCTGCATGTTCGCTGAATTGATATTTGCCCCGTGAGCCACACCACGACCGCAAGCTGATCTCCTCGCGGCGATTCGATGGTAATGCATGCTTTTTGATACAGCGTGGAGAGATCATTCACACGAATAAAAGCATCTGGGTCGGGGCGTTTAAAAAGCACGTCAAGTGAATCGAGTAGGCACTCATCAGCGCCACCACCCGCCGGCGTCGCACACATATCATAGATGTGATATCCCCCGCGCATAGTCAACAGGTCTACACTCTCTCCTGCATCATACAGACCATCCGCTTCTATGGCGTCTCCAAACAAAATGTACTGAGTGGGGCTGGTTTTCTCAAAATGAACTCCGTATCCGGCGCCGAATAAACCCGCTCCCTCGCCAAATTTTCTTACGGAAATACCATACGTCTGCGACTCACGGATGGAGAGCGCAACGTCGTAGACTATGTTGCGCAGTGTAATAGCACCGCCGAAGCGGTTGTAATTGGCGAGCAGTATGGTGCTTAAGATCACCATAATGCCGGTCACGGCAATAAGCTCCATGAGAGAGAACCCCCGCTGCTGTGACATCATTCGATACCCCACAGAAGTGCGGTGATATCTATGCCATATGTGAAGGTGAACCATACGAGCAGTGTTCCGGCAATCAGAAAAGGACCAAACGGAACCTCGCTCTTCATTGTAAACGCTCCCGCGTGCGGTTGACGCAGTAGTCCACAGTACGCGAGCATACGTCTGTAATATGGAAGCGGCAGCAATATGCACACAGAAACGATGGCGCCGATCACAAACGAGAGCATCACCGCAAGCATCCCCGCTCCAAAGCCCAGAAACCAACCAACGACAAGCCCCAGCTTCACATCACCCAAGCCAATCCCCCGCCCGCGCGTCGCAAGCCAGAGCAGAAAAAGCGGTGCGGCGACAAGAAATCCACTGAGCACAACCATCACCACATCCGTCATGGGAAACGACGTCTGCAGCGCAGCCCCGCCGCGCATGATGAGCGCCAACCCCGCAGTAGCATATACCCACTCATCGGGAATGATGGTGTGCAGTATGTCGTAGGCAGCAATACATATCAACACAGCGATTACTGCAAGCGAGAGTATCGTCGTGAACCACGGAAGCTGCGCATAGATCGTGAGAGCAAACAAGAAACCGGTCGCGAGCTCAACCAGCGGATACTGCCAGGAAATCTTTGTGCCACAGGAAGAGCATCTGCGACGCAATAGCACCCACGAGAGCACGGGAATGAGCATCATGGGCGTGAGTGTCGCGCGGCAGCTTAGGCACCCGCTCCTCCCCGCAAGCGAGCGACCGGTGTTGTGGCGCAGCACGACCACATTGAGAAAACTCCCAATGATGAGTCCGAATGCGCCGGCAAGAATAGTTCCGAGAACTAGCATCGGTACATTGTACACCCCGCATAGCAACTAAAAACCCGCCACGTGGCGGGTTTTTGCACTACAACTCTGTAGTTTACGGCTTCACGTCGTAGCAGTAGAGGTTTGCCTCATTGCCACATCCATCAGAGTCGTTTCCCTCGACGTTAGTGCCCGCGCTGTCAGCATCGCTGGAGAGCGCTGAGTGCCCACTTGTCTCCAAGTTTGCACCGAGATAGTATCCTGAACCGCTCGATACCTGATCGTAGGCATACACAGCTGCAGTGGTCGGATCCTTGGGGTTTGTTGCAATGTAGCCAGGACCAGTAAGCTCTGCTCCACTGATTGCAGCCGGATATGATCCCTGCGCATCGTAATAGAGCTCGAGCGCGAGCTGGAGCTGCTTCACGTCGGCAATGCGGCGAGCATCACGACCCTTCTTGCGGGCGCTGTTGAGCGACGCAAGCACGACTGACGAAAGAATACCGATGATCGCGATGACCACCAAGAGTTCGATCAATGTAAAACCTCGTTTTGTGTAATTCATAAGTTATTTAGAAAGGCATTACTAATAAAAGAGTGCCTTGATTTGTTTTATACGACCTTGTGCCCTTTATTATACCAGCCGCTATCCTGCCATCCGCGGGGCTGTGGATAGCCCCCACCTCCGGTTAAAAGCCGGAGGAGATGTTGTAGATCGGGATAAGGACAGCCGCCAACAAGAACGCCACACCGAGCGCCAGCGAAACGATCATAAACGGCTCAATCAAGCCAACGAGGGTATCAATGGAGTTGGACACCTCGCGCCGATAGAATTTAGAAAGCACTTCCAGTATGCGGCTCAGATTTCCCGTTTCCTCACCGATTTTAATCATTGCCACAAACATGCCAGGGATCTCGGGGTGCTTACGCAGCGCCTCCGACGCAGGCATACCCGCTTTCACATCTTCCGTTGCCTCACGCATGATCTGCTCGTAGAGCACGTCACCGACAACCACCGAGGTGACCTCGAGCCCGCGCACCATCTGAATACCGCTTCTGAGCATGGTGGAGAGGTTGTCAGATACGCGCGAGAGAAAGAGCTGCTGATAGATGAGCCCGAGATGCGGCACACTGAGACGAAAACGTGCAAATGCCATCTTGCCGCGCTCGGTGGTGCCGAAGCGCCCGAGAATAAATCCCATGATGATGACGAAGACGACGATGAGGAGCAGGTAATCGGACATGAATTTACTGATACCGATAACCACACGCGTATAGACGGGAATATTTTGCCCGACCTCATCGAGAATTGCCGCGAGGCGCGGAATCACGAGCGTCATCATCAGCACCATGACGACGATGAATGTGGTGAATACGAACGCGGGATAGATGAGCGCGTTGCGTGCCTTTTGCGTGATTTCGTAGTTACGGTCGAGGTAGTCGGCAAGAAAGGCAAACGTTTCATCGAGCTTGCCGGCTTCCTCGCCCGCGCGCACGAGATTGACATAAAATGCAGAGAACATTTTCGGATGCTTGCCGAGTGCCACAGATATTGAGCTGCCACTCTGAATGTCGTCGGCGATCATGCTCAGCTTTTCGGCAAGCTGCGGTGTGCGCGCCTCGGATGCGAGGAGGCGGAATGAGCGCAAGGCGGAGACCTGCGCTTCAAAGAGCGTCGTGATCTGGCGCGAAAGGAGGACGATGTCGCGGTTGTTTATGCCGGAGAAAAGATTGAGATCTTCGAGAAATGCGCCTTGGCGCTTCTCCTCTTCAATGCCCGAGACGGTGAGACCGCGGCGCTGCAGCGCGGCGATGGCGACGTCTGTGTTGATTGCATCAACGACGCCTTGGCGTTCATTGCCGCTTTGGTCGACTGCTGTGTATGAAAACAACGACATGAAAAAAGATTTAAATATTTAAATATTTAAATATCATAAGAGTTTGTCGAGCACTTTGGGGTTGAGGGAGTACGCATACGCATTCTCGACGGTAATTTCTCCACGCGCTACAAGATCGGCAAGGCAACGGTTCATATCGATCATTCCCTCTTCAGAGGATGTCTCGATCACGGTGTTGAGTTCATGGGTGCGCTTCTCGCGAATCAGATTCGACACCGCTTTGTTGTTGATCAGGAGCTCATACGCAGGAATAAGTCCGCCCGAGACGCGCGGGATCAAGCGTTGCGAGAAAATACCTGCGAGCGATGCGGCAAGCTGGATGCGGATTTGATCCTGCTGCGCTGCGGGGAAGGTGTCGATGATGCGATCCACCGTCTGCGCGGCGTTGTTGGTGTGTAGTGTTGAAAGGACGAGGTGACCAGTTTCTGCCGCGGTCACTGCGGCGGTCATGGTGTCTGCGCCACGCATCTCGCCAAGCAAAATGACGTCGACGTCCTGACGAAATGCACTATGGAGCGCGGTCGCAAAATCTTTCGTGTCGATGCGCACTTCGCGCTGATCAATCATGGACTGCTTGGGGGTGAACACGTATTCGATCGGATCCTCAATCGTGATGATGTGCTCCATGCGTTCGGTATTGATGAGCTCAATGAGCGACGCGAGTGTTGTCGTCTTTCCCTGCCCTACCGGCCCCACTACCAAGAAAAATCCTTGCGTTTTGCGCGCGAACGATTGCACAACATCGGGAAGGTTAAGCTCGGTCGTAGTGCGAATGGATTTGGGGATAAGGCGTAATGCAATGCCAATAGCTCCGCGCTGGAAAAAGGCGTTGCCGCGAAAACGATTGCCGTCCGCTGTTTGATATGCAAAGTCAATCTCGTGCTCTTTGAGAAAGCGCTCTTTTTGCTCAGGGCTTAGAAGAAATTCGGCAAAACCGAGTGTATCTTCGGGGCGTAACACCGGCTCTTTAAGCATGGGGGTAAGGAGGCTTGAGACGCGAATCGTCGGGTGCATCTCTGTTGAAAAGTGCAGATCAGAGCCGCCCTCATGCACCAGCACGTTCACATATTTTTTGAAAAGCTGTCCGTAGTCCATGATAATTGCGTGTGAAATGAGTAAGATCCGGCACATTCATTATGACATATGAAAAGTGCCTTATTCGCTGGATTTGCAAGGGTTGTTGAAAACAAGAACGTACTGCCCGCACATTTGGCTGGCAGGTCTGACCTGTCAGACTTCCGGCTATTTCCTACTGATCGTATCTTCAACCTGCTTAACCACCTCGGAGGGTATAGTCATAGCTTTCACAATGTAAGTGTCCGCGCCGAGCTCTTCTGTTTTCTTGCGCTCTTCTGCCGCGCTTTGATTGGTGAGCGCAATGAGTTTTGCCTGCTGCGCCAATTTGCCGTCTTTTATCGCCCGTAACAAATCAAACCCGTCCTTTCCCGGCATCACCAAATCGAAGATCACCGCATCCGGCACAAACCCGCCTTGCAACACTTTAATTGCTTCGTCGACGGAAAAGCACGGCTGCACCGTGTGCCCGCTCTGATTGAATTTGAGCGAGTACATGTCAATCAAAAATTGGTCGTCATCGACCAACAATATTTTGAATTTTTGTCCTTCTGTCATATGTATATTGAATGCTATTACCGGGTCACATTATAATTTGATCGGTCCTGCGGGTGCCTCCGGCGCATCCCCATCTTTTGCCGGTTCATCCTCCATGAGCTGAGTGCCTTCGTCAGGTGCTTTTGCAGCAGGCGGTGGCGCATCTTCGCTCATCAGCAAGCCGCCTAGTAAGTTTACCTCTGAAAACGGTATCAAGCCACCGAATGATTTGAGCATAGCGTCTTCCTTCATGGTGGTCATGCCCTGCTTGCGCGCCACTTCCCAAATCTTTGATTCGACCGGTGCTTTAAGAATCACCTCTTCAATTTGCGGACTCATTTGCATCACTTCAAAAACAGCGAGGCGACCACGCGTACCATTAGGGCATGTCGGTGTGCGTTTTGCTTCTGGAACCGTGTCAGGAATCTTGGGGCGAAATTGCTTGGGAAGAGTCGCTGTCTGATTTTCCATCATTTCGCGCATACTCTGCGATACTGGCGTTGGCTCCGCTGAATCGGGGCAGAGCTTGCGCGCCAAGCGCTGCGCCATCGAAAGAATGAGTGTCGGCGGAATGAGATACGGCTCGACTCCCATATCAATGAGACGCGGAATGGTGCCAATGGCGCTATTCGTGTGGATGGTAGAGAGCACGAGATGACCGGTCAGTGCAGCCTGAATCGCGAGCTTTGCCGTCTCACCGTCGCGGATTTCGCCGACCATAATGACGTTTGGATCTTGACGCAGTGTCGTGCGCAAACCGTTGGCGAACGTGTAGCCGATCTCGGGACGCACCTGCGATTGATTGACGCCATCCATGTAATATTCCACCGGATCTTCGAGTGAGAGCACGTTTTTCGTCTCGCGATCAATTTCAGCAAGCATGGAATAGAGTGTGGTTGATTTTCCAGAACCGGTTGGTCCGGAGATAAGTATCATGCCGTAGGGGCGCTTAATCGCTTCGCGAATAGCCGCGAGATTCGCTTCCGAAAGCCCGAGCTGATCGAGCGGGATGAATCCTTGCTCACGATCGAGAATACGAATCACGATCTTCTCGCCGTTGTATGCGGGAAATGTCGAGACGCGGAAGTCTACCTGCCTGCCATCAATGGAGGCGGAGAAGCGACCGTCCTGCGGCTTGCGGCGCTCATCGAGACGGATGGATGAGAGCACTTTAACGCGCGCAACAAGCGCGCGGTGTGTCTCGAGCGGCAACACGACACTCGTGTGCAGCGTGCCGTCCACACGATAGCGCACGCGCACGCCGCTGTTGGTCGGCTCAATGTGAATATCTGATGCGCTACCATCGATAGCGTAGCGCAGGATGGTCGATACCAATTTAATAGCGGGTGCGTCTTCGCGGATACCCATGTCGCCGCTTGAAAGTTTGTCACTTGCGATGCCGCCTGCAGAACTGAGATTGAGTGAGATTCTGCCTTCATCGGCACTTAAGACATCTTCTTTGGCATCCTCCTTCTCCGTTTGCAGATCGGTAAGCGCCTTATCGACGTCACCGCCCAGCCCCTGATACATGGCGCGCCCCTTATCGAAATCCTGCGGCGTGATGCGGAATATTTTAAATGGTTTTCCCGTTTTTTTTGCAATGAATGACAGCGCGTCAATCGCGCCGAGATTCTCGGGGTCCACCATACCCACTTCAAGCACCCCATCGATGACTGCAAGCGGAATGATCTGGTAGTGCATCGCCGACTCCTCGGGAATGTATTTCAGGATGTCATAGGGGATGCGCTTTTCAGTGATCGTACGCACAGGCGCCGTTTCGTGCTCATGCACACCGGTCTCGCCTTCGTGCACGAGATCTTTCGCCGTCACATCATCTAACATCGCTTGTATGTCAGTAATTGGTTGTGCCATATGTTGTTGCTACCGCCGCCGCGCCTTAGAGGATACCGCACGGCAAGCGTTAGTTGCCGGTATCGGTACTCTCCTCTGGCGCCGCACTGTCGTAGCCAAGTGGAGCGAAGGGGTTGCGGCGACCGATTGGCTCCGCAACAATCTCTGTCCTGAAATCGCGCAGCGCGCTAAAGGCAGGATTACTGAAGATACTGCCCGTGAGCTGAATCGCCCGTAGCTGAAAGAGCGTGTCC
Source organism: uncultured Candidatus Saccharibacteria bacterium (assembly GCA_964462785.1). GTDB lineage: Bacteria > Patescibacteriota > Minisyncoccia > Phycocordibacterales > UBA2100 > JACQKA01. Next base: position 17,616 of record CAYWZA010000009.1, read on the forward strand.
AGAATAGCGCGCTCCTCGGGAGAGGCGGTGGTCGCCTCTACCGGCTTCGTCTCAAGCAAACCGGCCGGCTCCTCCTGCTTCATGAGCGTGTACCACGCCACGAGCCCGATAAACAACCCGCCAAACGCGACGAGCACTATTTTGTTCTTCATTAAACGATCAAACATATAATTATTTTAACCAAAACGTGCGCAGCGTGAGGTTGTAACGGTAGATGGGTTCCAGAACAACGCCTGTTTTTTCATCTGCTTTTGGTACTTGCTCCGGATCAATGGAGAAAGCGTCGAGCTCCACCAAACGCAAGCTGGTTTCCAAGTCCTGAATAAATTTGGTGAAGTTTGCGTACGTGCCACGCGTCGAGAATTCGAGGGTGAGCGCATCATATTTCTGTTTTTGCTCGCCGATACTGCCAATGACCGTCGCGGCAGTTTTTTCTGTCTTTTCATGTTTGCTGATGACCACATTCTGCACCGCCATGCCGTAGCGTGTCGCCATGTTGTCGATATCAAGCACCAAGCGCACGTTATCGACATGATCCGGCAGCATGCGCGTAAGACGATCGAGTTGTTCGGAACTAAAGGTGTTGTATTTGGCGAGCAGAGAGCGTTTGAGCTCCTGTAGCTCGCGCGCTTTATCAAGCGCCGCATTGTATTCAGTGATACGGACCTGAAGCGCTTTGACTGAGATATATGCCGGCTGGGTATAGACAAAGAACACCGCTCCGGCAACCGCTAAGGCAAGTATAGTTGAAAATATTTTTGTCATAGAATCTCGAATCGGGAAGTTTACGGTGCAAAGCCTGGTATTGAGCTATCCGATTGATTTGATGTCGGCTGCGTGGCTGGAGCGCTTGCAGCAGCCGCTTGTTGCAACAAACCTACGAAACGAAGATTGACGGGATTCACATTCGCAGATAAATCGAAGGCGACACCGTCCTGCTGACGGTTGATGTTGGAAAAAATAGGACTCACGATTGCGCCATGCTTACCAAAAAGATCGGCTTGCAGCGCAATGGAATTCACACTGCGCGCCAAACCGCTGAAATCGATTGTTATTCCCGCTTTGCCGTTCGCTGTGTATTTCATACTCTTAAACGATACCGTGTCGAGCGTGAGCTCTTCGAGAGTTTTCATGAGCACCGACGGAGCGAGGTGCACTGCAAGCAAATCCTCAGCCGCGCGCATGCGATCATCGAGGCGATTAAGCTCGGCGATGAGTGCCGGCTCGAAAGCACCCTGTGCACGCTTGAGCTGCTCTTGCTTGCCGGAAAGGCTCGACTCGAGAAACTTCACATAGAGAAATACGGCAACGCCCAACGCCACCGATGCCACCAAAAGCACGATCGCGAATAGCACAAGCAGATCAGCGCCTCCGCCGACCCCCCGCTTCCGCACGCGACCCGGCTGCAGGGTGTCGCGCGGAATAAATGATCCTTTAATGTTTGATTCCATTCGAAGAAATGGTGCGCGACGCACGCACAGAGCGCACGCTATATATTATTGCATGGAAAAAGCCTGCTCTGGCGTCAAGAAGTGGATAGTGAACAACACATCGTCATCCTTGAGAAAGACGGCGTAAGCCCACACCCACGGCTGTGGCAAATCCGGGACCAATGGTGCGCAGCACGTCTTCAAGAAAAGCTGGTGATTCCACTCGTGCAAATGGATGCGCAACCTCGACATCAATATGCATGGCTTCGTGCGCAAAAGGAGTCAAATTGGGAAGTGATGCGCCGCCACCAATTAAGACAACTTTGCTGACATTCCTGTTGTATCGCTTGCCGTAGGTGACCAACACGCGATTTGCCTCGGCAAAAATACGCGAGAGCGGCGACGAAAGCGCTTCGTGCATGCGGTCATTTTCCTCACGTGAATACATGGGCGACTCGTTGAGCCCTGTCTCGCGCTTCATGCGTTCGGCTTTTTCAAACGTCCAGTCGAGCGAGCGTCCGAGGATTTCTGTCATTTGCTGCGCGCCGATGTTGAGCAGATGCGATAGGCGCACGATGCCTCGCTCGACAACATATATTTTTGCTGATGATGCGCCGATATCGATGATGGCGATCGGCGCCGTCGCATGCCCGAGCGATGAACGGATGGCGCTGAAAATTTCTATTTCGAAAAAATTCACCACCAACCCTGTTGTTTCTGTCACTGTCTGGTACGCACGGAGGATGTCGTTGTGAATTGCCGCAAGCAGTACCTCCTGCCCTTTCTTTTGCATTGGCGTTTCTTTTTCTACACGGTCAAAAGCGTCCTGCTCGCGCTCTTCTTTCGGGATGGCAAACCAATCGAGAGTCACTTCGGAGATAGGAATCGGAATATATTTGCGCGCTTCGATCGGGATCATGCGCTTGAGCTGCTCTTTATCCACCTCCGGTAGATCGATGATAGAAATGAGGCTTGAGCTGAATGGAATGGCAACGCCCGCGTGCGTGGCGGTTACGTTTGCCTCTTTCATGACATCGGAGAGGGCGGCGGCGAGTTTGTCGGTGGCAAGCTTTGTAGCTTTGCCGACAGCGACGCCGCCATAGGGGCCGAGCGCAATCTCACCGTATGTCTCAAGAATGGCGGATCCCTTTGCTGAGCGCAGCTGCACCACCTTGATAGACGATGAGCCGATATCGATGCCGAGCACGCTGTCATCCTTGTCCTGCCCCGTGAATGTGGAGAGCATGTTTTGAAGACTACTCGTCAGCGAGGCCATACGGGAAGTATAGCAGATTTTCTGAAAGAGAACGGGCGCTGTAGAATTTGTCCATGCACCTGCAACAGTTTTTTAGGGACTTTTGGCGCACTGTGCTCGACGTGGTATTTCCAGCAAGCGATCGCGCGCGGCGTGTGGCAGCCGGAAGCACTACTCCCCTGCCGTGCGCGCCGCACGTGAAAACACTATGCGGTAGAGACATTACCATACTCGCTTCCTACGAAAATGTGCGCGTACGCGACGCGATCTGCGCACTCAAATTTGAGCGCGACAAACAGTCACTTGATCTGCTTTCGTGTATGCTCAACGAATTTCTCGTCGAGCAGCAGGCGGACGAGGCGCTTTTTGGTGGACGCATCGTCGCCATCCCCATACCCCTCGGCAAAAAGCGCCATAGCGAGCGCGGCATGAATCAAGTCGAGGCAATACTCAAAAACACCGCGCTCGCCCGCAGTGGAAGTATCAACATCGTGCCTGCACTCGTGCGCACACGCGAGACACTGCAGCAAAGCACGTTGCCGCGTGATAAACGAATGGAAAATGTGCACGGCGCCTTCGGCGCCGTGCACCACCTCCTCCCCACCCTCCATAATGCTACCGCCGAGATTTTCAAGGAGCGAAGCGACTATGAAAATCCAAGTGTGGTTGCGAAGCAAGCCACCGTTCTATTAATAGACGACGTTGCAACGACCGGAGCCACCCTCTCCGAAGCGGCAACTGCGCTCGAAAACGAGAACATTCGCGTCGAACTGTTGGCACTTGCGGGCTAAGAAGTAGCGCTATATAGTCCTCCTATGTTCGACATGACGCGCCTCAGCACCACGCGCAGCATCGTCTTTATCTTAAGCGTTTTTGCTGTCTGGACGATCCTCTCCATAGGATGGTACGTCTGCGGCACAAACCATATGTGCGATATTACCGCCACGGCGGAGACAGAAGTTGTGGTCGGGCTTGCCGACACACAAGCTCCCGTCGCAGTGGCATTCGATCGCGCAGGCGCTGCGGGAGAAATTTTTGTCATGCTCATGATCGCATTTACCTTGGGTGCACTCTTGGGGCGCATCCTCGCCATCCCGCGCGACACCGACACAGAATCGTCAGCATCAGTAGCTCAGGAGTCGGAGCGCTCATCACCGCGCACCGGCGCACCAGTGCACATCAGCGAACTCACCAAAGCGGCGATACGCACTCCAATCCCCATGCCCATCCCGCAACATACTGCGGCACCAGTTGCAATCAGTGAGAAAAAAGAGGTCTCTCCGACTGTGATTCACCTCGGTGGAACTGCCCCCACTCCGCACCAACCAGCAGTAAAACAAAACGCGTGGAACACACCGCGTACAACGGCTCCCATTTTCCCACCGAAGCAAGCGACCGCTCCTGTGCTACAGATCAAACAAACTCCCACACTAGCGATGCAGCCCAAACCACTTTCATCCGACCGCCCCAAAATCCGCTTCAACACTTCGTGGAGCAAACCTGCTGAGTCAAAACGCTCGTAAAAAAGCTCTGCGACAAACAACATAAAAAGGCGCGCCCTTCGGTCGCGCCTTTTTATCCCCTTCATTCGCTACTTATTGCATGAAGTGTCGTGTCGCGTCTGGCTGCATGAGCAGAAATATTTGATGCCACTATCGGATGGCTGCCCGAGGCAGATGCCGGTTGCACATTCGCCGCCATGCTGGCACACCTCGCCCGCGCGCTTGGCACCAAGCTTGCCGGTATCCACCTGAATGGTCTTGGTCTCGGTGCAGAAATCAAGCGGCGCCGCCTGATTACCACGCGGGCGATCTGCATCAAAGGCACACCGCTGCGGCTTGAGCTCCTGCGGCTTTGTCGTGCATGGCTTTGAGCAGATGATCACGCCGTTATCCTGGCAGAGCTGCGCCTTCGCGAAACGCGAATCAAATGCGGTCACGCAAAATTGATCCGCCGCCGCAAGCGCGCTACACGTCACCATTTTTTTATTCTTCTGATAGAACTCGCACACGAGCGAATCCTCCGGAATATCCGCGCTCACCGTGCCATCTGGTCCCTGCACCTGAATCACCACATGTTTGGTGGTCGTCACTTGTATAAGGCGCCCGAGTATTTCGCGATAGCGATCGAAAGAACGCGCGACGGTATCGCGCATGCCGCCCCACCATCTCCCCGGGACATTGAAGACGTTCTGCCACGACTTTCCGAGATTCGGACCCTTAATAGCTGCCGGCACATTTCCATCAGGACTGCATTGCACATACATCTCCGCGTACAAATCGCCTATCTGCGTCTCGCACGTTGCGCCCACATTGCATGTCGGGCAAATGCGACACGTGTTCTTTTCATTCGCACACACGCCGCCCTGCGGTGCGCCATTGCAATAGAAAGGAGTCTTGCTGCCATCAACGCCGCTTTGCGTTTTTGCGTCTGGATGCGCAAGTGAACACACTTTGTGATTATCTGCGTTATACCCCGCACACTTGAGCCCCACCGCCGCGCACACTTTGTTTCCCGAGTTCATCGCCGAATCGTTGCCGTCTACGATATAATACGTCTGCCCCTTGTACTCCACCGACTTCGGCGCCGCCAACGCGACGTTCGCTGAGCCGAGACACACTACCACCGCAAGCAACGTGAGCACTCCTATGCGCATATAGATACTATAGAAAATTACTGTTATGGAATTATGGTATCACAAGAGTGCTTCTCGTATAGAGCCGTACTGTATTAACTGCGTGGGACATACCGCCGCAATTCGCGACGAAGCACTTTGTGGTTAGGCTGAGTGTGCGCCACCAATTGCCAAAAATCGCGCGAATGATTGTGTTCTTTCAGATGACACAGTTCGTGCACAACAACATAATCCGCAAGCTCCCGCGGGAGAAAAAGAAGCGCGTATGAAAAATTAAGATTTCCCTTTCGTGAGCAGCTGCCCCACAGTCGTCTCGTGTTTTTTATGGCAATCCGCCCGTACGAAAACCCATACGCCTTGTTCCAATACTCGATGCGCTCGGTGAGAAAAGCGCGTGCTTCTTCGCGGTGCGTGAGATATGCACGTCTGCCGGAAATGGGGAGTAGTTTCAGGTGCGCGGTGCGCGTTATTGCCCGCTCAATCCACTGCGCATGCCCGCGCACAAATCGCTCGATACTTCCCTCTCCTATCCCAGAAGGAGCTACAACCACAACTCCACCGCCCGGCAGCACGCGCAGGCGCATGTACTTCGCGCGATTACTCCGCTTCAGCGTATATTCCATTGTCATACCATTCCCAACTAATCAATTCCGGCAATCCCTTGAAATTTCAGGCTGCGGCTTTGAGAAAAAAGCTCATCGTGTCGCGGACATGCTTCACTTTTTTCTCTTCGCCTCGCCATGAAATTTCAATGTCTACCGGAAAGCATTACTTGGGGATGGTATTTTATTTGAGCGAAACGCTTTCAATCACCATCGGGGAGAGCGGTCTGTCGCCTGGCGCTGTCGCGGTGTTTTCAATCTTCGCCACCACATCCATGCCCGCAGTCACACGACCGAAAACGGTGTGCTTGCCATCGAGAAAATTATTGTTCGCAACGTTGATGAAGAACTGACTGCCGTTTGTGTTCGGTCCTGAATTCGCCATCGCGATCGTGCCTATATTATTTTTGTTGTTTGCGTGGATTTCGTCTGCAAATTTGTAGCCCGGATCGCCCGTGCCCCAGCGTGCCTGCATGGAATCATCCTTGGTCAGCGGGTCGCCGCCCTGAATCATGAAATCTTTGATGACGCGGTGAAATTTAGTGCCGTTGTAAAACCCATCTCCGGCGAGCTTGGTAAAATTGGCAACGGTGTTCGGCGCGTCGTCGCCCATAAACTCAATCGTGATGTCCCCCTGATTCGTGTGCAGTGTTGCTTGCATAGCTTTCTTGTCGCTAGTGCTATTAATCGCGCTGGGCGCGTCTGCGGGCTGTGCATTCGGTGCGGGCGGCGTTCCCTGCGCATCCTGGGCGGTCTTCGTGGAGTCAAAATACATTTCCACCGGCTCAAACGCCGCAGAATCTGTACCCGCAGAACTCATAAACCACCAGCCGCCAAAGACAACTGCCGCGGCGACAATACATCCGAAAATAATTTTCATATCGGCAAGTATACCCCCACACCAACTTTAAATAAAGTTGGTGTGGGGGTATACAAAAATTACGCGCGCTCTGCTATACTCCGCGCATGAATACTATTTTTACCCTACTCTTCGTCGCGGTCATAATTATCATCGTCAGTATCAGGCAGATTAACCAATATGAACGTGGGGTGAGGTTCACCATCGGCAAATACACCGGCATCATGGAACCGGGCTGGAGACTTGTCATCCCCATCTTCCAGTCATACCGCAAAGTGGATATGCGCGTAAAGGCGGTGGATGTGCCCGACCAAAACGCCATCACCAAAGACAACGTTTCCGTCGCTGTAAACGCCGTCATCTATTACCGCGTGTCATCCGCCGAGAAAGCCATCCTTGAGGTTGAAGACTTCTTTTATGCAATTTCGCAGTACGCGCAGACCACAATGCGCAACATCGTCGGCGAAGTCACACTGGACGAGCTCTTGAGCAGCCGAGAGTCCATCGCAAATCGCATCAAAGAAATCGTGGACAAGGAAACAGACGCTTGGGGATTGAAAGTGAACAACGTAGAGCTCAAAGACATCAAACTGCCTGAGGCGATGGAGCGCACGATCGCAAAGCAAGCCGAGGCAGAGCGCGAAAAGCGCGCGGTCATCATAACCTCCGAGGGTGAGCTTGCTGCATCGCAAAACATCGCGAAAGCCGCACAGACGCTGGCATCTTCCCAAGGTGCGCTTCACCTCCGCACACTACAATCCATCAATGATGTTTCTTCCGATGAATCAAACACCATCGTCTTCACTGTTCCGCTGGAGATCATGCAGGCATTCTCCGGCTATCTGAAAAAGGCGAAGGAATAGCCCCGCCCGACAATCCCCATCTGGCAGAAACGGTCTTCATGGCGTAGAATGCCCCGATGAAAACATATATATTCGCGTCGCTCATCCTGCTCTTGTCTTTTAATACCGCCCACGCCGCATCGGATTATTTACTCAAGCTTGACGGCGTAAAAGGAGAGACCACCTCGGCTCCTGCCACAGAAACCACCACCCGCGCAGACACAACCACCGTCTCCCCTCCTGCCACGGGCGCTACTACCGGTGCAACGCAAACCAGCGTCGGCACGATAGCCGCCCCGACAAAGCCGCAGGAAGCCGGTGCCGATATGTTTCTTGAAATTGAGGGCGTGAAGGGCGAATCAACAGGCGACACAAAAGCAAAAGGCAGTGTGGAATACGAATGGAAAGTTGAGGAGGGTGAAAGCGCTCCGGTACGACCGGCAGTCGGCGATATTGACGACGGCGCCGCGGACCCGCAGCCGCTCACTCCTGATTTCAGCATCCTGCTTGGCGGCGGAATTGACGACGACTGCGATGACAATGGCAAAGACGGCACGTGCGATGATGCGCGAAAAAGTGGTGAACCCGAAGACTGTGATGATGCCGACAAGGACGGCTGCCCCGACGGCTCGCAGAGTGCCGAAACCGAGCACTCAAAAGACATATTTGTAAACAACGCGAACCCAACCGCGGCGCGCGCAGCTGTCGCAGACATTCTCCTCAAGGGCGCACAGGAAGAAGGCGCTCCGGTGGAATCGCTCTCGCTCAATTTTACGAAAATTGAGATGAAATTACACAACCAAGACGCAAAACTCTTCGGCTTCATTCCCGTCAGCATCCCAGCCACTGCAGAAATGGATGCATCGCAGATAGTGAAAGTGAAATTCCCGTGGTGGGTGATGCTTACGACAGGCACTGATGCGGACGGTCTCGGGGACGGTATCTTTACCGCGCTCTCAAACGTCCTCAAGACAAAGCACGATACGATCAAGAATTCTATAGGCAATATCCGATAGGCTCTTAGTTAAGCATCCAGAACTGGAAGTTTAGATACGCTGCAAACGTCACCCAGAGGAGATACGGCGCGAGCAGATACGCCGCGATACGCGAGACGCGCATGAAGAGCGCAATCGTTGCCGCTATGGCGATCCATAGTGCACCTATCTCGATCATCGCGAAACCAGGGCTCTCGAGACCAAAAAAGATGAGCGACTAGAGCGCATTGAGCACGAGCTGTATCGCGAACGCTGCAAGACCCATCCGCACCCGCCCGTCTTGCATACCATAGCGAGCGACAATGAACGCGGCGATACCCATAAGGAAGAACAGTGTGGTCCAAACAGGCGCAAAAACCCAATCAGGGGGCGCGAGCGCCGGTCGCACCAGCTGCGCATACCACGTACCGATCTGGAGTGTGGTGAACAATGCACCAATAGCCCCCGCGAGCTGGGGTATCGCAAGCGCGAGTGCGAGTTTCCACCAATCATCAAAGCGCATTGCCACCATGATACCATCTGCCGGATCAAGAAACCGCACGAACGATCGCTTGGACGAAACTGAGCACCAGATTCAGAATACCGATGAAAAAAGCGACCAAAAGCCCCAATAGCGCTAGGAGAAATTGCAAAATGGTGTCGAGAAAATTCTGTATCGCTTGCATATACATCACCCTACCGCCTGAAGATAGCGAGCCGGTGAAGAACCCTGCCCCCCTACCAATCTGGGGGTGCTTTCTATGATTCCCAGATTTTCTTCACAATTCTCCAGCCATACTTCGCGGCAAACACGAGAATGAGGATGTACAACGCGTATTGCACGAGGACAAAGAGCAGCGCGATGAGGTTTATGGTGACGTCCTGCAGGGTCTGGTTGACGTCGTGCACAAAACTGCGAAGCGCGTTCTTCCACGAGTCCCCTAGGCTCTCCACATCGAGGTATTTGTTCTCGGAGATATACACAGTAAAGTGCGTGTATTTCAGACGGTCGAGCTGATCTTCCTTGGCGCGGGCAAGGCGATCCAACTGCTCGTTGATGTTGATACGTTCCTGCGTAAGACGCTCTATCGTTTGTATCTTACTGTCTATTATTTTCGCCAAAGCGCCTGCGTCCTCTGTGCGCGTCGCCAGAGCAGTGATGTCGTCATAGGCATCTATCGCGCGGGCAAGTGTGTCGTCTATTGAAGCGCGCTTTTTGACGAGCACTTCTGTTTCGTTGGTGAAGTCGTCTACCTGACGCTTGATGGTGTAGGTACTTTCTGAAAGCTCTTTCGGATCCAGTGTTTTTATAAACGCCAATATTTCTTCGGCGCGCTCACGCTCCACCTTGAAACCGTACTGACAACCCGTATCAAACGTGTTTGCGTTCTCAAAGATGACATAGTCGCGCGCTTTAAGCGCCGCGACACCATCACATGCCGCGACCTTGTCCTGAGTCTCGATAGTCGCGTTGTATTCGCTCACTTCAAAAGCCTCTGCCGTGTCGCCTGTCGGCGAGCCGGGGGTCGGCATGATAGGTGGCATTGAAACCATCGCATTGCGGGCGGAGAACTGCGGCATCGCCATATCGTCTCCATATCCGCCGTATCCCATTGATGAGTAGCCCTCTTCTGAAACGGCGTAATCATATGATGCTCCTCCCATCATTGGAGCCACCATGTTCCCTGCCACTCCCAGCTTGCCCATGAGCGGCTTGAACGGCGCGCTGACAACGCGCAGGGCAAAAGTGACGACTGCGAGCATCGCGACAACAACCACGGCAACCTTGAACACACTGAGCGGCTTCCGATCGAACGTCTCAAAATATTTTTTTAAATCCATATCTATATATTGTATGCCCGCAACCCCAATAAAACCGCGCTATCCCCAAACAAAGAAGACGCGCATCTGATGCCCGTCTTACATTTTTTAATGTGTCCAACGGCTCATAAAGTGTGAGCCGTTGAAGTGCAATTGAAAAAAGGGCTTTTGTAAAGTACTATGCAAAGCACACGGAGAGGTGGCTGAGCGGTCGAAAGCAGCACACTGCTAATGTGTTGAGCCTCAAAAGGGTTCCGAGGGTTCGAATCCCTCCCTCTCCGCAAAATGTAACTTCGACGGCAGATAACGGCGCGTCGCGAAGCGACGCGCCAAGATGCGGCGACAAAAAGTGGCGTCGCTGCGCGACGAATTGATAGGGTGAGGGAAAAGAAAGGTGGAGGGTTTTGTTTCTCAAAATGGGGTTCGTTCCGACTTTTTTAACGAAGGTACGGATTTCGTCCAAGTCGTCGGAGGATGACAAAATAGTGGCTTGTTTCAAGTCTAAAACGAAACCCCGCAAGGGTTCGACCCGATTCTTTCTCCCGCGTTCAACATCTTTCAGTTCTTCCCGCAAAGCGGCGAGTGAGCGCATGATCGTGTCCTTGCGCTTTAGATAGATGTCTTTCGGTACGTCGTTGTCCAAATACGCCGACACCAATTTTTCCATGCGCCCCTCGTCCGCTTTGATTCGAGAAGAAAGATGGTGAATCTCGCTTTGCGACGCTGTTTTGTCTGTTTTCTCCGACTCATCCACCATTTTGAGCATGTGGTCGGTGTAGCGATCGGAAAGCGAGATTGTTTGAAGCCGTGCCCGTATTTTGTCTGCAAGCTCCGACTCCTGCACATACGGTTGGGTGCAGCGGCCGCGCTTTTTGGAGCAACGATAGTAGCGATATCGTCCACCACTCTTTCCAGTTGCCCATTGGGCGGAAATCATGCCGCTGCACTCAGCACAGCGGAAGAGGTCGGTGAGCGGAAAATCGTGCTTGATTTTGCGATGGCGAGGCCGCGCCTTGCCACTGACAATGCTCTGCACGGCTTCAAACAAAGCGGGAGAAAGGATCGGTTCAAAATTTCCATCAAACCATTCCGTCCCATGCTTCACGAATCCGAGATATACCCGGTGCGTGAGCATCCTTTTGATGGAAATTTTGGCAAGTGGCGTCCCGTTTTTCGTAAACACGCCCAAGTCCGCCAGAAACTGCGCCAGAGAGACGAGCGCATGCGTCCCTTTGGCGTATTCTTCGTACGCTATTTTCACAATCCGTGCGTTTGTAGGATGTGGCTCGATATTGCGAATACGGGGGTTGTTTTGGTAGCCAAAGGGAGCACGATTCAACCATTCGCCTCGACGCAGTTTCTGGCGGACGCCGCGCTTGATGTTTTCCGATAGATTGTCTGAATAATATTTAGATTGCCCAAACGCCACTTGCAACATGAATAGACCCTGCGGGGTAGGCTCAAACCAAAATGTCGGAAAACGCAAAGACACAATCTTTCGGGTGTCCACGCCATACACGATGCGGCCGCCGTCGATGGAGTTACGAGCCAATCGGTCGGGATGCCACGCCAAGATACCTACACCTTCACTTCGCTCAACCTGAGCCATCAGTTCACCAAAAATCTCTCGCCCTGGGGTCTTTGCGCTTTTCGACTCTTGAAACTCCGCTAGGATTTCAAGATTTTCTTTGCGCGCATACTCTCGAAGCTCAAAAAGCTGTGCTTCGATGCTCATCACTTGGCGGTCGTCGTCCTCTGTAGATTTGCGCGCGTATAGAAAATATTTTGGTTTGAGCATACCCGCATTCTACACGAAACAAAACACCCCACCTTTCTTTTCCCTCACCCTATCAATTCGTCGCGCAGCGACGCCACTTTTTGTCGCCGCATCTTGGCGCGTCGCTTCGCGACGCGCCGTTATCTGCCGTCGAAGTTACATTTTGCGGTGAGATTATATCCGCCGCGCGAACCCACTTCGAGAAGCAGACGGCCAACTGACGCACGCGCCACCCCAGGAGAAGCTAGGACCCCCGTACACGCGCGACCACGCCCCGCCGCCTCCTCTATTTCAGCAGAGGAGCCCGACACCCCATCCCTTTTCCTCATATTCACTTATTTTCGCCCCCAAAATCGAAATGATGCAAAGGGTGGGGTGTACGGGCTCTTCTGTTCTGAAAGAGGCGTGCGGGGCCGCGAATTTGGGGTACCATTTGCGTTGTGGAACAACCTGCATTCGAGTTGCTGTCTGCCATCCAAAAATCGTGGTGGTACTGCGGGAGAGCTCGAGTTGTGCAAACTCTGCTCGACCCGCTTCTCGCTGATAAAACTGGGGATATTTTAGATTACGGCGCAGGCAACGGCGGCATGCTACCGTGCTGGAAAAAGTTTGGGAAACATATTTATGGATATGAGCCAGACGAAGCCGCTCGGGCACGAGCGTCAACGCAAGATTACCAAGAGGTGTTTGCCACCGAGCACGCAGCATTGAGCATGCGATATAAGGTCATAGCTCTGTGTGATGTCCTTGAGCATATCGAGAATGATGCAGAAACTCTCCGACGGTTGTATGGCTCGCTTGTGTCTGGCGGATTGCTAGTCGTAACGGTACCTGCATATACATGGTTGTGGAGTGCCCATGATGAGTCGCATCGTCATTATCGTCGCTACACCCGCCGTCAGATCATGGCTCGTTTTCGAGATGTCGGATTCGAGGTCGTGTGCGCAAGCTACTGGAACACGGCGCTATTCATTCCCGCAGCACTCATGCGCATTTTGGGCAGATCGGGCGAAGGTGCCATCGGCCTACCGAAGCCGATAGATTCTTTTCTGTATTTCATCATATTTCTCGAAACCCAAGTAATCCAGTTATTTCCGCTTCCGTTCGGCCTCAGCATCGTGATTATTGGAAGACGAACCACTTCGCAAGCGCAAACCCCCAGACCGCAGTGATGCCCCCCGACACAATGGCAGCCGTGAAGTCATTCATGCCGAAAATGCTCACCCCCACGTACTGAAGACCCACATTGATAAAGATGCCAAGTCCGACGGTCGAGTAAAAGCGCAGCAATTCGCCAGATACGTCCCCCCCTCGTTTCTCGAATGTCCAGTACCTGTTCACCGCAAAGCTGCATGCCGTTGCCGCGAGATATGACAACAGTTTGGCGATAGAGAACGAGTCCTGAAAGGTCCAAAGTTCCCGCGTAAGGAGATAATAGATGGAGAGGTCAACTAGGGTGTTAAGGATGCCTACCATGCAAAACTTTGAGAATCGACTGATTATTGGACTCAGACGCACTGCATCGATTGCCATGCGCAGCATATGCGTCCATGTCATCCTGCTTCCCGCGTCATTCTCCCACTTGACCGGAACCTCCTTGATCCGATAACCATATTGCTGAGCCAGAGATAACACCTCGACATCGAACATCCATCCATTGACGTGCGCGGCACTAAAAATGTTACGAGCTGCCTTATCTGAAAACAACTTGAATCCGACCTGCGTGTCGCGAACTTGGAGAGGAATCAGTAGATGCGTCATCAGGCGAAACGCACTTCCCAGCACTTCACGTAGCACACCCTGCTTTGTCTGGATGACGGCACCGGCAATGTGCCGGGAGCCGATCACGACATCAAATCCTTGTCCTAAATACGGGGCCAGCTTGTCCAGCTCTTGAATATCGGTCGAGCCATCGGCATCCATAAAAAGGCGCATCCGTCCGGTTGCGGAGAGCATTCCGGCCCTGACTGCGGCACCCTTGCCTTCGTTCTTTCCGAGTCGCAACACCCGCATGTATGACATGGCATCCGTAAGTTCTTTTGCGAACGCACTTGTGCCATCCGTTGATCCGTCGTCAACAACAATGACCTCGCACGAAAGTCGTTTACTTTTCACATTCACCTGAATTGAGGAAAGTGTCTTGCCAATACGTTTGGCTTCATTGAACGCGGGGATGATTATGGAGAGATCGTGAGCGGTCATGGTCGAGGGACGTAGTTGAATGTTGGCAATTGCAGATCACTCGGTGAATACATGAGAGCAAAAAACTTCCCCAGGTATAGTAACTCTAGCCCTGGGTATACGGGCTTCTCCGGATTATAGAAAAAGTAAGACATTCCTTCAGGGCTTGCGATAAGGTAGAACGGTCCCGTGAGTGTCGTGCCGCCCACAACCGCCGGATCAATCGATTGTGCCCCAGTATCGCCATAGTAGTTGAGTGACTCGACCACCAGCGAATCTAAAACGTACAGCGGGACTTCTGCGCTGTCGCGATGGGTTTTATATATCTGGCCAGCTGCTTGCTCGTCGAATGTATATGGGGGTACTTTTGACGACATCAGTGAAAGACAGAAGGTTGCTGCCCCGATCACGCATAAGAACATCAGAAACTCCACGAAATCTTTCACTTCCCTCTGCTCGCGGAAAAACTCGAAAAGATGATGGAAGGACAGCGCAATGCTCAGCGCAAAGAACGGAAAGGCAGGCATGACATACGGCCCGAGATGTGTACGCGCTAGCGTAAAGAGTATAAAAATGCCTGCAGCCACTGCGAGCGGAACCAGTGCGTCTAGGAGCGTTTCGTTCCTATTCACCTTCTTTGCACGAGTGAAAAGTGTGAGTATACCAACTTGCACAGCAAGCACTACGTTCCAAGGCGCATACCATGGAAAAAACATTACCGCGTAGTCAGTGATGTTCGAGGTGCCGGTAAGTGGCGAGATGGCGCGCGTGAGAACTTGTCGGCCGAGGTAGTCACTCCAGAACGCCATCCCGAAGCGCACGGTCTCATATAGGTGCCACGGAACGACAATGAGCGCCGCGAGGCCCGCACCCCACCAAAGATAACGGCTCCATATTTGTCCCCAGTTAGAGTAGTAGAAACCATAGAGAAGTATAATGGGAATCGCGAGCAAAGCGATGACACTCTTGAACAAGAAGCCGATGGCAATGAAAGGAAGGATCCAGAGTAGGCAACGCTCATCCTTTCTGGATTTAAGATAGAAAAATAAGGCGGTCAAAATACAGAGAACGACTGCTGAGTCCAACCGTGCCTCCTTTGCAAAAACGTAGAACGAATTTGAAAAAAGGAGCACCAAAAAACCAAGAGCGGAGGCTGCCTGGCTAGCCGCAAGCTCACGTGCAATCAGGTAGACGAGCCAGCAGCACAGCACCGAGGCCAAGATCGATGGTATGCGAAAGGAGAACTCACGCTCACCAAAGATACTGACACTGCCCATTGATAACCAGAGGTACAGCGGCGGCTTTTCAAACCAGTTGCTACCGCCCTTCGTAAGAGTCATCAGATTGCCACTCTCGAGTGTATCGACAATTACTTTCGCATACGTAGCCTCATCGTAGTCGACTAGCGGTCGATTGATATCAATGCTTAGGAATATTCCTGCGCTTAAAATAAGTGATATCTGAAGCCACAATGCGGGCTGAGCGAGAAAATGTCGCAACGACATACTTAGATTGATAAAAGTGTACTTCCCCCATTTCTTTGAACACTGAACTTGTGTAGTTAATGATGCCGTT
>CAYWZA010000010.1:0-30046 GCA_964462785.1 uncultured Candidatus Saccharibacteria bacterium
GTACACTAGGCTGGTAATGTACAAGGTTGGTGTTCAAAAATATGGGGGAGGGTCAATGCATCAAGAAGATTACCAGTATGATCGGTATGACTGGATGCAACTCGAAGAAAAAGAACCTCAACGATGAAGTGAAATAGACCCTCGGGATTATCCAGAGGGTCTTGTGCTTTTCATGAAGCTTTGTGCTACCCTGATTGGCGGGGTGGGCTTCGGCTTGCCACATATGACCCGAGTAATCGCAAGGAAAAGGAGAAGTCCCATGCGGAAATTCCTCTTGTTGTCACTACTCCCAGCATTCTTTTTGTTCCTGCCACTTGCGCCGAATGCTGCAGTGGCCGGAAGCGGATTCAGCGTTTGCATTGATGGCGTAGGTTGCTATCAAAAACGCGAAAGAAACCGATGGCGAGAAGACCGATATTATCGGAACCGTAATCTTCACGAGTTCTGCTACTACAACCCCGACGATTGGCGCTGCGATGACTATTACGGTCGCTCGTACTATCCCCAGCGCAGGCATCATCGGCATCGGCATCGGTAGTCCTAAACCCCTCGACCACATGAGTCGGGGGTTTTTCTTTTGTCGGCCTATAATTTGTGTGGTAGAGAGTAGGAAGTAATAAAGGGAGAAAAAACATGCGTTGGGACACCCCACGTGATGAATCGGTGAGCGCGATTGTCGACGTGGTCGACAGGTTTTGCAAAGAAGAAGCCGAACCAGTGCGTTTCCATAGTGAAGTGAACTCACTCTTCCCCAAGAAGCTTGTGGAGCACATGGGCGAGCGCGGATTCTTTGGCCTCACCATTCCTGAAGAGTATGGCGGCTCGGGCATGGGCACTGTTGCAGCTTCGTATGTCGCACGCAGATTGGCGTATACGTGGCCGTCGCTTCATTTGATCTGGACTGCAAACAGCTCACTCGCCGCGTTTCCCATTATGTATGCAGGTTCACCTGAACAAAAACAGCGGCTCTTACCGAAATTTGCTTCAGGTGAGGCACTGGGTTGCTTTGCATTGACGGAGACGGAAGCCGGTTCGGATGCACAGTCGCTGCGCACGCAGGCGAAGCGTACGCTGGATGGGTGGTGGGCACTTCAGGGCTCGAAAGTCTTCATTACGAATGCAGCGCATGCGAATGTCGCCATTGTGTTTGCGCGTACGAGCGCGAAGAAAATATCAGCATTCATACTCGAGTCAACCCGACTGGGGCTCGACTACCCCGGTGTCACAGTCAAACAAATTCCCAAGTGCTTGCAAAAGAGTGCTGAATTCTGTGAAATCAGGTTCGACGATGTCATCTTGCCCTCTGATGCTTTGCTAGGAAGTGAAGGGCAGGGGTTTGAGATTGCGATGCAGACACTCGATGGCGGACGCATTAATATTGCAGCGCAGGCAATCGGCATGGCAATGCGTATGTTTGATGACGCGCTTGCTTATGCTCGTTTGCGCAAGCAATTCGGCAAAACGGTATTCGAGAATCAAGCGGTGCAATTTGATTTTGCTGACGCGCACGCGCGACTCAATGCCGCGTGGCAATTGGTAGTTGATGTGTCTATGATGCGGGACCGCCAGGAGTCTGTTACCTCCATCGCGTCGCAAGCAAAACTTGTTGCGACTGAGACGAGCTTGAAAGTAGCCGTGGATCTTGCTAAGTATTTTGGTGGCATGGGCGCGACGCTTGAATGCGAAGCATATGCGCGCGTGCTCGATGTCCTCATCACCTGTGTGTATGAGGGAGCGAACAACATCCAAAAAATGGTTATAGCGAAGCATCTTTGAGAAAGTAAAAATTAAAAAAAGGGGCGCCTCCAGCGCCCCTTTTCTCACGTCAGAAATTTAAATCAACCCCGCTTTCTTGAGTGTCGCATATGCGCCGCGCTTGCGGATGGTCTTGAGCCCTTTGGTGGAAATGGTGAGTGTGATGCTCTTGTTGAGCTCGGGGATGAAAATAGCGCGCTTCTGGAAATTCACTTGTCGGCGGCGCTTGCCGGTGGGGTTAAATTGTGTTGCGCGGGTGCGGTTTGAATACCCACCGCCGACGCGGGAGCGCTTTCCTGTTATTTCACATACTCGTGCCATAGTTTCGGTATGCTATCATTAAGACACATTGTATGCAACCGGAAATAATATTCGGCATCGTAGCGCTCGTGTTTTCCGTAGTGCTCCATGAAGTGTCGCATGGCTATATGGCAAACTTTCTGGGCGATCCGACGGCGCGTTTCCAGGGGCGCCTCACCCTCAATCCGCTCAAGCACATCGATCCATTCGGCTCGGTGTTCTTGCCGGTCATTCTCATCCTCACGCACTCACCGATTCTTTTTGGTTGGGCGCGCCCGGTGCCATACAATCCATACAATCTAAAGCGCGGGGGTAGGTGGGCAGAGGCGCTTGTTGCCGGTGCGGGACCAGCAGCAAATATAGGTATCGCCATTGCGCTCGCTCTTTTCGTGCGCGCAGGAGCTGAAGCCATCCCCGCGTCAGTCGCCGCGCTCGCGTTCTACATCATTCTCATCAATGTGATGCTTGCGTTCTTCAATTTACTCCCGATCCCACCGCTCGACGGATCAAAAATTCTCTCGGTTATTTTGCCGCAGCCTCTCTTGGGGCACTGGGAGCGTCTGCGCGAGCAGCTCGAATACAATCCGCTACTTGGTTTCGGCGCAGTCATCCTCTTCATCATGCTCGTCGGTGGCGCGCTTGGTACGTTCGTGCAGTGGGTAGCGGCAGCGCTGGTGGGGGTGTAGGAGTAATGCATCTCTCAAGAAGCATCCTTGCATCTCGCCATCACTTATAGTACATTTGCAAAGCCCTGAAGAGGGCGAGTTTTCTTAAAGAATCATGTCAACCATCAATCAATTGGTACGAAAGAGCCGCAAAAGCGCCACTCGTCGTTCGAAAGTTATCGCGCTTGGGCGCGGCTTTAATACACTCAAGAATCGTCCATCGTTCTATCCGTCGCCCTTTAAGCGCGGCGTGTGCACGAAAGTAACCACCAAGACTCCCCGCAAGCCTAACTCCGCTATCCGTAAGATCGCTCGCGTGCGTCTCACCAACGGCATGGAAATCACCGCATATATCCCTGGCGAAAAGCATACGCTCCAAGAGCACTCGGTCGTACTCGTACGCTCTGGTCGCGTAAAGGACGTTGGTCTTCGCTACACGATCGTGCGTGGCAAATTTGATGCTGCAGCTGTCGACGGGCGCCGCCGCGGGCGTTCACGTTACGGTGCGAAAAAGCCTAAATAAATATCATGAGACGACCTACAAAGAAAAAGCACGTACTCACTCCTGATCCGGTCTACGGCTCGGTGTTGGTGACCAAGCTCACGCACTACATCATGGAGGGAGGCAAGAAAGACACCGCACGCCGTGTGATCTACGAAGTGATGGAGCAACTCAAAAAAGAAGGCGATCCGGTCGTTGTGCTCGAGGCTGCGGTAAAAAATATCGAACCAAACATGGAAGTGCGCTCTCGCCGTGTGGGTGGCGCCAACTACCAGGTACCAATGCCGGTGCGCCCTGAGCGCCAGCTCGCGCTCTCGCTCCGCTGGATACGCGATGCCGCGCGTAATAAGAAAGGAGTCCCGATGGCGCAAAAACTCGCCGCGGAAATTTTGAATGCAAAGAAAGGGGAAGGGGAAGCAGTCGCCAAGCGCGACAACATGCACAAGATGGCAGAAGCCAACAAAGCCTTCGCCCACTTCGCGTGGTAAATTTATACAATGAGTACTGCATTCAGGAGAACCATCCTGACCTTTTTGTTTCTGATGGTCATTGGTTATGTGGGGCTAGCATTTCTTGCGTGGGATGTTCAACAAAAGATTTCTCATAGCAGGGCGGGTGATTGTATTAGCCCCACTGGGGTCTATGTAACTTGTAAAATGACCCAGAAAACATATTTCGGATTTTTATTGTATCATTTTCCATCACAATTGTGGCAGCACATCATCCACTTGTAGTGGTCACACACTTCGCGTGGTAGGATTAAAGAGTGTCTTTCAAAATTTCGGTATCACTTACGCTTGCGATTTTCGCCACGATATTTTGGGTTCTGGAAATTTTCGGTGTAGCAAATAACGTGGGTGGACTGGGTGGAGCGACTCTTTTCATTCTAGCCGAGTGGATTCTCACAGGACTGGCGTTCACCGCGGTTTCCGCGTCTTGGTTGTATTGGGTATTCCACAAAGAACATACAGGACAACTACTCTTGGCGACGCTTCTTACAGCCATTCCTGTAGTAGGGGTGCTCCGTAACTTAAACAGCCTTTTCTAACTCCCAAAGTTCTATCTCGGGAGAGATATTACACCTGCGCTAGCTCTTGCTGGGGCAGGCGCAGTTTGCGCGGGGTGGCGAGTAAATGATGCAGTTGCATCATTTACTCGCCTACCATCAGCTGGATACAGATGTGACTTGCAGATTTTCCAAACACCACAAAGACCGCGCACACGCGGTCTTAAAAGTGGCGCATCTCCGTGATATTACACGGTGACGGCTTCCTTGATGTCATGCTCGATGTGCGCATGCACTTCTTCGACAGGAGGAATGCGCTCGCCGAGATGGTATTTGGCGTAATGATCCTCGATGCCTTTTTCATCCATCATTTTTTTCATCTGCTGCACGGCTGATTCTCGCACAGGCGCCTCCACCTGCAAGTCATGACCGCACGTACACTCAACGATATATGTAGACATACATGTGTAGTTATTACGGCTGATAATGCAACAATAGTTAAACACATCCGCATGAGCAGTGCGTGAAATGATCGAATACTTGCACTTTCTCGGGTTTAGATTACTGTATTGAAGCGCCTCGGCGCTTCTTTTTTATCTGCAAATTCATACAATTATGAACAGAGACTACCCGCTCGAGAAAGTTAGAAATTTTGGCATCATCGCACACATTGATGCGGGGAAAACTACTACGTCCGAACGCATTTTGTATTACACAGGAGAATCCCACAAAATCGGCGAGGTGCATGATGGCAATACAGTGACCGATTGGATGGAGCAAGAGCGCGAGCGCGGCATCACGATCACCGCGGCCGCCATCACATGCTTTTGGAATCCTTCATACATGGGGACCGACCTTTCGCAAAAAGTGCGTTTCAATATTATCGATACTCCGGGCCATATCGACTTCACCTCCGAAGTGCAGCGCTCCATGCGCGTTTTGGACGGCGCGATTGTCGTCTTTGACGGCGTTGCGGGCGTAGAGCCGCAGACTGAAACTAACTGGCGTTATGCCGAAGATGCACAAGTCCCGCGTCTTTGTTTCGTAAATAAACTCGATCGCACCGGCGCATCATTCGAACGTTGTTTCAGTATGATTCGCGATCGTCTTTCCAAAAATGCAGTGCGCATGCAGATACCGATGGGGGAAGAAGACGCAATGGAGGGTGTCATTAATCTTCTCGACATGAAGGCATACAAATTTGAGGGCGAAATGGGTCGCCAAATTGTAATGGGGCCGATTCCTGATGCGTTCAAGGCAGATGCGGAAAAATACCGCGGAGAGCTTGTCGAAGCCATTGTCGAACACGACGAAGCAATGATGAATGCATATCTTGAGGGCAAACAGCCGACTGAAGCTGAGCTCAAAACCACCTTGCGTAAGGCAGTCATTGCAAACAAAATTTTCCCCACCTACTGTGGCTCGGCACTCAAAAACAAAGGCGTGCAGCTTGTGCTTGATGCGGTCGTTGATTACCTGCCGCACCCGCTCGACCTTGTTCCTGCAAAGGGGAAGGATCCGAACACTGGATTAGAGATTGAACGCAAGCCATCAGATAGCGAGCCTTTTGCTGCACTCATTTTCAAATTGCAGACCGACCCCTTTGTGGGCCAACTTTCGTTTTTCCGCGTCTATTCAGGCACGCTTGAGACAGGAAGCTATGTATACAACGCATCAAACGGTAGCCGCGAGCGCGTTGGTCGCATGGTGCGACTGCAGGCGGATAAGCGTGAGGAAATCAAACAGGTATTTACGGGAGAAATTGCAGCACTCGTTGGTGCAAAAGAAGCGAAAATCGGGCACACTATCTGCGACGAAAAGAACCCCATCATTCTCGAAGAAATTAAATTCCGCCAGCCGGTGCTTTCCGCGCGCATCGAACCCAAAACCAAAGGCGATCAAGAGCGTATGGGCATGGCGCTCGCGAAGCTTGGCGATGAAGACCCGACATTCCGCGTCTCGACCGATCAAGAAACAGGCGACACCATCGTATCGGGTATGGGCGAGCTCCATCTCGACATTATCGTCGATCGCATGCGTCGCGAATTCAATGTGGAAGCGACGCTGGGTAAGCCGCAAGTTGCGTATCGCGAAACGATTCAAGGCAGCGCCGATGTTGAAAATAAATACATCAAGCAGACTGGCGGCAAGGGTCAGTATGGTCACGTGAAAATCCGTGTGCAACCGCTTGAGCCGTGGCCAGAAGGCAAGAAAATGCCCGCAAACGTCACCGACGAAGATCACTTTCGATTCATCAACAACATCAAGGGCGGCGTCATTCCAAATGAGTTCATCCCAGCAGTTGAAAAAGGTATCCGCGAAGCGATGGATAGGGGAGTCTTGGCCGGATATCCGCTCGTCGATATTGCAGTCGAGCTCTATGATGGTTCGTATCACGATGTGGACTCGTCCGAAATTGCTTTCAAGATCTGTGCGTCTCAAGCATTCCAAGAGGCAGCTCGCCTAGCGAAACTCGCTCTTCTTGAGCCAATTATGAAGCTTGAGGTGGTCACGCCTGATAAATTTATGGGAGATGTTACGGGTAACTTAAATGGCAAGCGTGGACAAGTGCAATCTATAGATGATCGTACGGGTGGACTCAAGGTCATCACTGCACACGTGCCACTTTCTGAAATGTTCGGTTATACGACGACACTCCGCTCCATGACCGAAGGCCGCGCCAACTCCACAATGGAATTTGATCATTACGCAGTTGTCCCACGAAACGTAGCAGATGAAGTTGTGGCGAGCAGGAAATAGAGGACACGCACCTTCGGCAGACCCTGGAGCAATTTTAAACCCGTTTTGCACACACCCCTCGATTGACCGAGGTATAGTCGTTGTATACTAGTTGCATAGTTTCGAAACTTCGAAACTATATTCTCTGGAGCTTGTTGAAAAACCGAGATTTCCCGTCTATGGCGCAGGCGAGGTGGGGATTTGCAACATGCACAATTATGAAAGTTATACGCGCGGCTAGGCACCATATGCGGCAGTTTGCTGTCGCAGTGCATCCAGCATTGCATCTATGTGCGTTCCTGTGTGCTATAGCAATTGTATTTTTTACATTGGCACCAGTCTCTTCTCAAGAGACGCCAACAACCATTGTTTTACATACAGGCACCGCTTGGTTGGTTCCGACAGATTGGAATAATTCGGGTAACACCGTAGATGTTATAGGTGGCGGTAGTGGAGGAGGTGGTGGCGGTGCATACGCGCATGTATCCAACGTGATACTCAACCCAGGGGAAACAGTGGGGTATGTCGTCGGTGGACCGAGCCAGGACTCCTATTTTTGCAATTCTGCATCCAACTGTAATTCCATCATCGACAGTGCGGTTAAGGTGGGCGCAAAAGGAGGTCTTGGCAGTGCGGGTGGAGCTGCATCTGATTCCGTAGGCACAATAAGGTACAGTGGCGGATCTAGAGGCGGCAGGGAAACGTATTTTGACTGTGGATATGGGGGCGGGGGTGGTGCTGGTGGTCCGCATGGGAATGGTGCGCGCGGAGGGAATGCGTTTTCTGACATTAACACGGCGGTTATTACTGGGGGTGGCGGAGGCGCAAGTGGTGGTGGTTCGCAAGGGGGGAACGGAAGTATAACAGCCGGCGGACGTGGTGGTAGCAATTTCTTTGGCAACGGTGGTGGTAGTAGTGGGACAGCAGGTACGGAAGGAGGAGGTGGAGGTGGAGGAAAAAACGCGGGATCGCCAGGTAGCGGCGGCGATGGAGTTGACATCATCTCTACAGTTGGTAGTGGTGGCGGGGGTGGTGGAAAATCATCCTGCACTCCAAGTGCAAAAGGTGGAAATGGTGGTTTGTATGGGGGTGGAGGTGGGGGTGGAGGCAGTGCATTGGGCGCACCAGGAGTAATTGTGATTATGTATTTTCCTATAGCTGGTGTGCCGTTTGCTCCCATTATCGATGCTGCTGACGGCACTACCGAAATTGTGCTCACGTGGTCAACTCCCTCAAGCGATGGTGGTTCGGCTATCACGGGATACAAAATATATCGCGGCACCAGCCCAAGTCCGACCACGCTCTACACCAGCGTTGGGGTGGTAAACACCTACACCGACAGCGCTGCCGTGCAGGGCACCACCTATTACTATCGCGTGAAGGCAACGAACGCCATTGGTGATAGCGTATATTCAAACGAAGACAGTGCAGTCCTCACTTCCTCATGTCCTGGAGGGAGCAACGGAGGTAATGTCACCGGCTGGGCATGGAGTGACACCATCGGCTGGATATCGCTCAACAGTGGCGATGCAGACACCTGCTCCAGCTACACCTACGGTCTTTCCATAGACAGCAGCGACAACATCACCGGCTACGCGTGGAGTGAAAATATCGGTTGGATTAAATTTGGAGGTCTTTCAAGTTTCCCTTCAGGATCCGGTACTGTCGCCAGCAACGCTCGTGTGCAGGGAAGTACCGTTTTTGGTTGGGCGCGCGCATGCGCAGGTACTGTACCAGGAGACTGTTCGTCCATGACTTCTCGTACCGATGGCTGGGACGGTTGGATTAGTCTTTCCGGCACGGGCTATGGTGTAACCGCAAACGGGTCAGGGCTCCTCGGCTACGCATGGGGAGATACGAACGTAGGATGGATTGATTTCTCTGCAAACTATGCCTGCGCGGTTAGCGAAGGATACTACTGCGATGGCGACGTGCGCCACTATAAGAATGTATCCTGCGATATTGACACCGTTCCTGGCGTACCTGAAACTTGCTCCTATCTCTGTTCACCAGGTGCGTGCATTCCGCCACCTGATCCGAGTGGCACTCTCGGTAATGGCGTTGCAATCACTGCGACACCAACGTTTATTCGATCGGATGGTATTGCGCACATTACATGGGGGACGCAGTACACTACTTCTTGCACCGTCACAGGCACCAATGGTGATACGTGGTATCCCGATACATCCGGCACGCAATCAAGTTCACCGATTCAGAAGACCACTACATACACACTCTCCTGCGTTGGTAGTGAGGGCGCAGCACTTAATCAGAGTGTGACTGTGCGCGTTGCTCCAAAATTTCGTGAACGATAATTACTCACACCGGCACTTTGATTATTACTAGAAAAATCTTGTAAACATGCAGATATGAAACATTCAATTTCACTCATAATCACATTTGTGCTTGGCGCAATCATTTTTGGCGCAGCAAGTATCCTACTTGCGTGGAGTGGACCTGCGGGCGTCGCACCAGAAAACAATATCGACGTACCTATTAATGTCGGCACCACAGACCAAGTGAAAGACGGCAGACTTGGCATCAAGAGTATTCCCGCGCTCGTCTTTGATTTTGAGGTGAATGGCTCTGCTCTTGTGAACTCCCTTGCTGTTGCCGGCAATGCTCTCATGTCGGGAGCCAATCGCTACATTAATTTCAATGCGAGTGCCGGCTCTGCAGGATACGGCTTCCGGGACAATGCGGGGATGATGGAAGTGAAAAATGAAAGTGGTGCGTGGGCAATGATTGCGACGACAACGGGAGGTGCATTCGGCACGATTTCGAGAGAAACGCTCACATACTCAACATCAGGCACGTACACATGGACGAAGCCTGCAAACGCAGAAATGGTGCATGTGCAGTGTGTGGGCGCAGGCGGTGGTGGCGGCAGAAATACGAGTGGCTGCGGGGGCGGCGGTGGAGCATATGTATCGGGGTGGATACTTGCCGGGGAATTAACTGATACGGTTTCTGTGGTTGTTGGAAGCGGCGGTCCGGGGAGAAGCTCGAACGGTAGTGGCTCCGCAGGAGGTTCCAGCGCATTTGGTGCGTACTTTGTTAGCACTGGCGGGGCAGGTGGCGGCGCGCGTGGGGTCTATATCAATTCCAACGGGCAGGCAGCAAGTGATTGTGTTGGCGGCGCTGGTGGGGCGCCGTCGACCGATAATGTCGTCTATGATGTTACACGAGAGCCAGGAGGCGCGGGCGGCACCGTTCCCAATTCGGGTAATTGCAGTGCTCCTCCGGGTGGATGGCATGAGTCTGCTGGAGGTGGGGCGTGCGCAGTTCCATCGAATAGCGTTCATCAAGGGGCAGACTCGCAATTTAGTGGCGATGGCGGAGATACAAGCCAGCCGGGAACTTTCCCCGGTGGCGGTGGGGGTGGTGGATCTCCCACATATCAACCAAATGCAGGAGCTGGTGCTGATGGACAATGTGTCGTGACAACTATAATTCGAGATTAAGGGGCAATCCACAGAGTTTTTAGTTCTAATGCACGCACCGTGTTAAATTGAATGGATGAATGGTGACGGTCAACCGAATAAGTCATGGCTCACTCAGCTACTTGATGAGGGTGAGAAGATAATCCCAGCATCAGCGCTGGGCATCATTGGCGTGATCAGTTTTGTCGCAGTGTTCTGGCTTCTGACGACTACCCAGGGGCAGAATATACTCACTCGTTTTATACCGCGCGTCATTGAAGTCGAATTGGCGGAGACGCGCGAAATTAAATACAAGCAAGCATTGCGTGCCGCACTTGAGGATGGAACCGCCGAGCCGCTCACTGAAAACGAGAAGCGCGCAGCAATCAAATCCCTGGCGGAACGCATTGATGCAGGTGAGCAGGGAATTGCTACCGTCGATGAAAAAGAAAAAATATTAATGAGCCTGCAGCAAGCGCAATAAATGTATGCTTGCAGTAACGAGCGGAAAGGGGAATACAGGTGTAATAGCATGGGGGCTGTTATTTCTATTGGGTGTGTGCATGCCCAGCATCGCATTCGGTGGATATTCACAAGGAAAGTATGGGTACTCTCAAGGCAGCTATTATTCCCAAGGCAGTTATTATTCTCAAGGTAGCTACTATTCTCAAGGAAGTTACATCACTGTCCCCACTGCCCCTACATCCCTCGTTGCCGCTGATGGCACTACCCAGATTGTGCTCACGTGGTCAACTCCCGCAAGCAATGGCGGCTCGGCTATTACAGGATACAAAATATATCGCGGCACCGGCCCCAGCCCCACGACGCTCTACACCAGCGTTGGAGTGGTAAACACCTACACCGACAGCGGCGTCGTGCAGGGCACCACCTATTACTATCGCGTGAAGGCAACGAATGCAGTGGGAGACAGCGCGTATTCAAATGAAGATAGCGCTGTGGTGCGAGATGTACCAGGTGCACCAACAGCATTAAACGCTACTGCAAATATTTCCGGTATCGACCTCACCTGGTCAACTCCCGCAAGCAATGGCGGCTCGGCTATTACAGGATACAAAATATATCGCGGCACCGGCCCCAGCCCCACGACGCTCTACACCAGCGTTGGAGTGGTAAACACCTACACCGACAGCGGCGTCGTGCAGGGCACCACCTATTACTATCGCGTGAAGGCAACGAACGCGATTGGTGATAGCGCGTATTCAAACGAAGACAGCGCGACGGTTGCCTGCACTGATGGTAGTAGCACTGGCACCGTATCAGGATGGGCTTGGAGCGACACTATCGGCTGGATTTCCCTGAGTGGCTCCGATACGGGCACATGCACTTCACAGACCTACGGTCTCACTATCTCCGGCTCGGCAGTCACTGGCTATGCATGGAGTGAACATATTGGCTGGATTCAATTCGGCGGTCTCTCAGGATTTCCTACGGGTGGCAGCACGGTCGCAAGCAACGCCATAATATCGGGAAGCAATGTTGTAGGATGGGCGCGCGCGACTGCGTACAGCGATGCACAGGCAGGTGGGTGGGACGGATGGATTAGTTTGAGCGGCTCAGGCACGGATGTCGTAACAGGTCTTCCATTCACGTACGGACTTACGGTGAATGACGGGGCGCTCTTGGGATGGGCATGGGGTGATGCTCATGTAGGGTGGATAGATTTCTCCGCAAATTACTCCTGCGCAGAAACTTCGGGCTACTACTGTTCGGGCGATGTCCGACATCATCGGACGCTATACTGCGCTGTAGACACCGTGGTCGGAGTACCCGAAACATGCTCCTACCTCTGTTCGTCAGGCGCCTGCGTTCCTCCGCCAAATCCGACGGGGACACTTGGAAACGGGGCAGCAATTACCGTCACTCCTCCTCTGATCCGATCGGGCGGTACGGTGCAAGTAGCCTGGGGAACAGACAACACCGTATCGTGCACGGTAACCGGCACCAATGGTGATGGACCAGCAGCGCCGTGGAATACCACATCGGGCACCCAGACCAGCTCACCTATTGTTAAGACAACCACCTTTACGCTCGCGTGCGAGGGAGAAGGCGGCACCTCATTGAATCAAAGCGTGACTGTGAAAGCCGCCCCTCGATTCCGTGAAATATAATTACTCACAACGATAGGTTGGTTATTATTAGAAACATTCGTATACTGCAGATATGAAACACTCGATTTCGCTCATCACCACTTTTGCACTCGGTGCAATTATTTTTGGTGCAGCAAGTATTCTGCTTGCGTGGACTGGTCCGACACAGACAGCGCCAGGAGGAAACGTATCCCCACCGATCAATACAGGATCAACTGCACAGATCAAAGCGGGCGCTTTCGGTATTAAGAGTGTCAGCCCTCTCGTGTTTGATTTTGAAGTCAATGGATCCACGCTCCTGAATTCAATAGTCACCATTGCCGGCGATACACTGATGTCTGGCGCTACGCGCTACCTCAATTTCGGCAGTACAGCAGGCTCAGCTGGTTATGGTATCCGCAATAACAGCGGGAGCATGGAATTCAAAAACAGCGGTGCAGCAGGATGGTCTTCCATAGGATCGGGCGGCACACTGAGTGCTGTTCGCTCGTATACCAGTAGCGCCACCTGGAGCAAACCAACAAATGTGAGCTACATCGTAGTGGAGGTGTGGGGAGGTGGAGGTGCGGGAGGTGATGGCGACAATTCCGGCGATGGCACTGGCGGCGGAGGTGCGGGAGGCTATTCATTGAAAAGAATATCAGCCGCTTCGCTGGGTGCCACTGAAACCATAACCGTTGGAGCTGGCGGGATAGTCACTGCAAGTGCAGCAGGTGGCCCTGGAGGTACAACAAGCTTTGGTACACATCTTTCAGCAACCGGCGGGACAGGCGGTGCTCGTAGCGGAGGAAACACACTGGGTGGAATTGGAGGTGTTGGCTCGGGCGGAGACTTGAATCTTAAAGGTGGTGACGGTGATGCAAGTGCCGTACCGATCGGAGGTATGGGTGGCTCCGCGCCGCGTGGAGGTGGAGGTGGAGGGAGTACATCCGGATGCAATGGTCTTACTGCTGAAGCGGGAGGGGTCTTTGGCGGCGGGGGCGGAGGCGGCTGTGGTGTTGGCGGTGTTGGCGGATCCGGAGGCGTTGTCATTTACGAATACACCATATAACCAGCCGACCAAGTTTTACACACAAAAGCCTCTATACGTTGACTCCCCGTAAGGTTTTGTTAGTATATATCGCACGCATGGGCGACCTTTTTGTTGCACCTGGTTTACAAAATTGCGTTGGCTTTAACAATTATTAGTTTTAAATAGAAAAAGTATATGGCAGATTTCGATCGTTCGAAGCCTCACTTGAATGTGGGAACCATTGGTCACGTCGACCACGGTAAGACGACGTCAACCGCAGCTATTCTCAAAGTCCTCGACATGTCGAAGGATCAGGGGTACGGCGCGCGCGTTGAGGGTGTGGACAAAATTGACTCCGCACCAGAAGAGAAGGCACGCGGTATTACCATCTCACTCCACCACTCGGAGTATTGGACGCCGAATAGGCACTATGCGCACATCGATGCGCCGGGACACGCCGACTATATCAAGAACATGATCACGGGTGCCGCGCAGATGGACGGCGCTATCCTCGTGGTTGCAGCGACTGACGGCGTCATGCCGCAGACGCGCGAACACATCCTGCTCGCGCGCCAAGTGGGCGTGCCGAAGATCATCGTGTGGCTCAACAAATGCGACATGGTGGACGACAAAGATCTCATCGATCTCGTCGAGGAAGAGGTGCGCGAATTGCTCACGAAATACGAATTTGACGGTAAGAACACGCCGGTTATCCGCGGTTCGGGCTTGAAGGCACTCGAGGCGACATCAGTCTCTGACGAATGGGCACAGAAAGTGCTCGAGCTCGCAAAGACACTCGACGAATACATCCCGATGCCGAAGCGTGAGAAGGACAAGCCGTTCCTCATGCCAATCGAAGACATCTTCTCAATCGAAGGTCGCGGTACAGTGGTGACCGGTCGTATTGAGCGCGGTGAAATCAAGACAGGTGCAGAAATCGAAATTGTCGGTATCAAGCCGACAGCAAAGACCACTGTCACTGGCATTGAAATGTTCAACAAATCACTCGATCACGGCGAGGCAGGCGACAACGCAGGTATTCTTCTTCGCGGCACAAAGAAAGAAGACGTGCATCGCGGGCAGGTGCTCTGCGCACCGGGCTCTATCACCCCGCACACCGATTTTGATGCGGAAGTGTACGTGCTCTCAAAGGAAGAAGGAGGTCGTCACACACCGTTCTTTACCGGATACAAGCCGCAGTTCTACATGCGCACGACCGATGTCACCGGCGAGGTTACCCTTGCTGAAGGCGTCGAGATGGTCATGCCGGGCGACACTGTGAAATTCAAGGTGAAGCTCGTTGGCCCGATCGCGCTCGAAGACCAGCAACGCTTTGCTATCCGCGAGGGTGGAAAGACTGTGGGCGCGGGCGTTGTGACAAAGATCAACGCGTAATAAGCGGTGCGCATTGACTTAGGAGGTGATTCTGGTAGGTTAACGAAACCGAACATTGAATTATGGCAACAAAAACAGCTACAAAGAAAGCGAAAAAAGAAGCCGCTACAAGTGCGCGTTTACGGATTCGCGTGCAGGCATACGAGCACCGCGTGCTCGATGGCGCAATGAAGCAGATCATTGATACTGCCGCGCGCCACAATGCCTCAGTAGTTGGTCCTGTGCCACTCCCTACCGATATCAAGAAATACACCGTGAACCGTTCGACATTCGTCCACAAGGACGCGCGAGAACAGTTCGAGATGCGCGTGCACAAGCGCGTGATTGATATCATGAATCCAACCCCTAAGGTCATTGAAGCGCTCACCAATATCGATCTTCCTTCGGGAGTATCGATTGATGTGAAAATGAACTAACAGACAGATCGTAGACGACAAAAGCCTCGGCACTCGCCGAGGCTTTTGTGTTGATATCCACAACCAGCAAGCGATTTATCGCTATACTGAAAGTATGCGAAGTGTTATATCTCTGTGTTTTTCAGGCATGCTGCTTCTTGTACCGGTAGCCGCATATGCGCAGACAGTCCCCGAGCAGTACCGCGAGGAAATTCGCGCTGTTCTTCTTGCCGGCACCATTGGCTCGGATGTGGATGAACAAGAATTTGAGCATTTTGTCGATGCGCTATCGCTTGAAGCATACAACGCAAATGTCACCGGCGCAGATCTCACCCAAGTGCAGGTGGAGTCTTTGGTGAGCGCCGTCGGAGGCTTTGATGCAGAGCCAGTCCAGAAAAACGCAGTGCGTGAGCCCAACGTCGGCGTGCTCTGGGGCACTGTCGCGCTCCTGCTCCTCATCCTTATCATCGGTCGCTACTACCGGCGTATGCACCAAGGTGGAGCCCTAGCACATCAATAGTATTTTCATCGGCGATGAACATTCAAAATGAGTCCAGAGCTTGCTCTGGGGTGAACACCCTGTATTTGGCATTGATTGAAAACGTGATAAGTTCATTCTAGAAAAAAGGAGTGGGGACATGGGCGCTAAAATCGTACCGATTCAAAAAACGGTGTACCAATGTGCAGTGTGCAAAAGAGAATATGCACAGCGCCGTGATGCGGAACTAAAGTGCGGTACATACGAAATCGAGCAGCCCGTTTTTAACGTCGGCGATCGGGTACGTGCATGGCAAGCCGGCATTGAAAAACTAAGGACTATCGTGGAGGTAGTAGGTCCAGTTGTCGGAAATCGAGCGCGGGATCACGTGCGCATTCCATTTACAGGCGCTCATGTATACATGTACAAGCTGAAGCGGGAAAGCGAGGACCCTGAATATATGGAAGATCTGCTTTTCTGGACATCCGAATTGAAGCCAGTGAAATGAAGGTCCCTGTGGCAGAGACCACAGGGTATCATTTTGCCCCTCGCTAGCCACAATAAATACAACAGGCGCGGATACCCTCCGCGCTTGCTTTT
The DNA here is from genome assembly GCA_964462785.1 of uncultured Candidatus Saccharibacteria bacterium. GTDB lineage: Bacteria > Patescibacteriota > Minisyncoccia > Phycocordibacterales > UBA2100 > JACQKA01. Next base: position 16,378 of record CAYWZA010000010.1, read on the forward strand.
ATTTAAAACGCCGTGTATAGTGCCCACACCTCGGATGAGGCGACCATGTCCCTATAGGGACCACTGGCAGACGGGAAACCGCGCTGCTGGCGCGGTCAAATTTTTAAACATGAAATACATACTCGGTACAAAAGGGCGCATGACGCAGGTCTTCGATGCGGAAGGTCGCGTGCATCCTGCAACCGTCATCACAGCCGCTCCGCTCACGGTCACTCACGTGCGCACCATTGAGAAAGATGGTTATGTTGCGGCGCAGGTGGGCATGGGAGCAAAAAAGCCTAAGAACGCAAGCAAGCCGGAGCTCGGGCATTTTAAAGATCTTGCAGTGCCAAAGGTTACGCGTGAGATCCGCGGGATGGAGGGTGTGGAGCGCGGGGCAGCCATTAATCTTTCAATATTTGCAGTGGGTGATGAAGTATCAGTTTCCGCGATTTCAAAATCAAAAGGATTTCAGGGTGTTGTGAAGCGACACGGCTTCCATGGTGATATGCGCACACACGGACGAAAGCACACGGAGCGCGCTCCTGGATCAATCGGCGGCGGCGGACGCTCGGGTGGACGCGTGGTTAAGGGTATGCGCATGGGTGGCAGAATGGGCGGCGTACGCGTGACAGTTAAGAATTTGCGCGTGCTGCAGGTCAATCCCGCGGAGCACACCATCGTGATATCAGGTGCAGTGCCGGGTGTTCCCGGCTCGACCGTGGAGATCCGTGGCTAATTATTTTTTATGACAACTACTAAAACAACTAAAAAGGCGCCAAAGAAAGCGGCAAAGAAGGCGGTTAAGAAAACTGCTCCCGCCGCTGGCACATTCGCTGCCGATGTATACAGCGCAGCGGGTAAGAAGGCGGGCTCAATCAATCTTCCCGAGAGCATCTTCGGGCTTGTGTGGAATGGTCCGTTGGTGCAGCAGGTGGTCGTCGGCATGCAGGCAAATGCGCGCACGCCGGTCGCTCACACCAAAACGCGCGGCGAAGTGCGCGGCGGTGGCAGGAAACCATGGAAGCAAAAGGGCACTGGTCGCGCACGTCACGGCTCCATCCGCTCTCCAATTTGGGTTGGTGGTGGTATCACGCACGGTCCCCGCAACGACAAGGATTATTCCAAGAAAATAAATCGAAAAATGCGAGTGAAGGCACTCTACATGACCCTCGCACAGAAAATGCGCGACGGCGGTATGCTGTTTGTTGACACGCTCGGGTTTACGGCACCGAAGACGGCAGAGGCAAAGAAAGTCATGATGGCGCTCGCCGCTATTAAGGGCTTTGAAAAGATGGAAACCAAGAACAAAAACACCGCGCTCATTGTGCTCGGGCATAAAGACATGATTGCCGCGAAGAGTTTCCGCAATTTCGGCAATGTCACGGTTGTTGAGGCGAAGGATCTGAATCCGGTTGCCGTGCTTGGGCATACGCACACCATCGTCGTCAATCCGGATGAGACTTTAGCAGCTCTGAGCGCCCGCGCATAAAATATATGGCACTCTTTTCACGCACAAAGAAAAAAGAAGACACCGCGGCTCCGGCACAAGCGGCAGCGACATCCGCACGCAAGCAAGATCTTTCATGGGTCTTGGTAAAACCACGCATCACCGAAAAGGCGACCGATGTGAGCGCGGTGCGCGCATATGTTTTCAATGTTTCTCCGAAAGCAAACAAGCGGCAGGTGGCACACGCAGTGCAGCAGGTCTACAAAGTGACGCCGCGCAAGGTACGCATGACCGCGATCAAGAGCAAATCCATCCGCAATGCACGCACGGGGAAAGAGGGTTCGACACCGAGCGGCAAGAAGGCGTATGTCTATCTCAAAGAAGGCGATTCAATAACTACCGCATAAATTATATGAAGCATTTCAAACCACACACCCCGAGCCGCCGTCAGATGTCCCGCATCTCGTATGAGAAACACCTCAGCAAAGAGCGCCCAGTCAAAGCACTCACCTGGGGAGGCAAGCGCGCAGTAGGGCGCAACGCATTCGGCCGCATCACGGTGCGTCATAAGGGCGGCGGCGTGAAGCGCCTCTTTCGCGATGTCGATTTCCTTTTGAACAAGCGCGGCGTACCGGCGCGCGTGGCATCCATTGAATACGATCCCAACCGTTCCGCATTCATCGGGCTTTTGAATTATGCAGACGGCGAACGCCGCTACGCACTCATGCCGCATGGCGTGGCAGCGGGGGACACCATTCTCATAGCTGACAACGCGCCCATCAAGCCGGGCAATCGCTTGCCGCTCAAAAATATTCCAATCGGTACGTTCGTATATGGAATCGAGCTTAAGCCGGAAGGAGGGGCGAAAATCGCTCGTGCGGCAGGCAATTTTGCTGAAGTGATTGCACAAGACGCCGGCTGGACGCATCTCAAAATGCCTTCAACGGAAGTGCGCAAGGTGCTCGACACCTGCTGGGCATCTGTTGGTATTGCCTCAAATGATGAACATCGATTGGTCAATATCGGCAAGGCGGGTCGCGCACGTAAGATGGGCATCCGCCCGACGGTGCGCGGATCGGCAATGAACCCCGTGGATCACCCGCACGGTGGTGGTGAAGGGCGCATGGGTCGCGGACATCGCCGCGCTCGCTCGCTCTGGGGCAAGCCGACCGGCAAGGGTCAAAAGAGCCGCACGCCAAAGAAGTATTCAAATTTGTTTATCCTTTCTCGTCGCAGAGTCGGCAAGAAACGCAAAGCACAATAATGTGCGCCTGCAAAAAGCGCCCCTTCGGGGCGCTTTTTGCATGACGATGCATGTGGTAGTCTCGAAGAAGTATGTATTAGGGAGAAGCAGCAATGCTCACACTACTCGTCGTCTTTTTTGTGATGCTGACTATTTCAGCGCACGAGCTGGGGCACGCGATAGCGATGCGCGAGCGCGGTATACCTATCGAGATTATTTCCCTGCTGGGAATACCAGGGCTTGCAACATGGCATCTGCCCATTCGCAGTACATGGTTTCCGGGGACGAAATGGGTGATGCACCCGATCATTATTGGCGCATATGTGAAGCCTGATGCAGATGCGCTACAGCGGGCGTCCGCGCGTGACGTAATATACATAAGCGCGATGGGACCGATCATGAATATTGTGATCGGTGTCCCACTGGTTGCGATTGCCCGTCTCAGCATGCACATCGATGCGGGCGCACTTTCTCTGCCCGCGGTCGGTATAAGTGTTGGCGTGTGCGGAGCAACATACCTCTTGTGGGTATTCCGCGATTGGCTGGCTCGATGGATATTTCCGGTGCTGACCATTATCGTACTTGGGATAGCGATCTGGTCGATAGTTCGGGCGAATCCGTTTGAGAGCATGGCGGGACCTGTTGGGCTCGTTGATATCATCAGGTTGAATGCAACACCCTCGGCAGCCATGATGGAGAGCGCGAGTAGAGTCGGTATCGAATATCTGTCTCTATGGAACGCGATGCATATGGTTGGGGTGGTCTCAATTATTATCGGGTTGAGCAATCTACTCCCGTTTCTGCCATTCGATGGCGGGCACATCTTGCGGGCAATGCTTTCTGAACGATGGCATGCTCTGCATCACCGCGTTTCTTGGACAGGATTTCTGTCTCTCATCGCGCTCGCGCTCGCGTCAGATGCGTGGCGAATGATCAAATATATGTCCTAGCACATGTAAGAACGACCTCGGGATTAATCCCGGGGTCGGTTTTCAATGTGCTTCGCTACGGGAAGGTCATTTGTCTCACGATATCAGCTCATGATATGTTACCCCGAGAAGAAAAATGGAGAAAACAACAGATGGTGACCATTTCAAATTCGCTGGCGCTGGCGCTGTGGGGGAATCAAATTCCATTCCTGCGCGAGCGGCATTATTTGAAGCGAAAACACATCACAAAAGATCACACACCCGAATCGATAACAGATGTGTGGGATGCGCTCGCGTTGTTGGTGCAGGGGCGTAATGACAACAGCGAACGTTGTATCTTGAAAGCGAATTCGCCTGAAAATGAGCATGGAATTTCTGTCGTGCGGGTTGCTGTCTTCTCTAGCGGGTACACTAAAGACTGCTGGACGCGCGATTACGATTTCCCTGTTTCAACAGCAGTGGTGGATGAGTGTGTTCGTAACCAGTATGTTATCGGCACTCCCCAGTGGGGATACACTGATAAAAGCAGGCTGACACTTACTGAGTGTGGCGTCGACGCCCTTATCAAGCATATAGGAGAGCTCCCTCAAGCCGATTAGATAATACTAGACCCCGGGATTAATCCCGGGGTCGGTTTTGCTACATGGGCTCACGCACAGAGTCCACATTTCAGCTCGCCGTCAATCTTTGTTCCCGTGGGCATGTCCACATTGAGATGTGTGCTGCGGATAGATGAGCCACGCATCCTCACCGGTCGTGAAGTACAGGCACTCCTCATCAATAATGTGAGCCACGGTAGCTAGAAATTTTTCCAGCTCGGGTATCCGTTCTTTGCCCAGAAACGCCACTGAATATTCACGGTGTTCGCCGTAGAAGACCTTTCTCGTGATCGGGTCGCGCCACTCACCAAAGATATTTCCTGCGGCGGCTGTGTATCCGTCGAAGTTTGCTAGGAGATATTCTTCGATTACGCGCTCAACATTTTTTTCATCAGACCATTCTTGCTTAAGTTTTAGAGATGGAATGAGGAATGAGGCCGGGCGACCGAGCGATTGCTTCCGATACAGCATCCTGAGTCTCCGTTTTGCTACTGCTTTGACTCTAGCCATTTTCATTGACAATCGCAAGGGTTTCGCCTATTATTGCGAAGCCCTATGCGGGCGCTATTTCATACTATATATGACACGTTCACTCAAGAAGGGTCCCTACGTGGATCCCGTTCTCATGAAAAAAGTTGCTTCCCGCAAGCCAACGCAGGGGGTTATTAAGACATGGGCGCGCCGCAGCCAAATTGCTCCCGAATTCGTCGGGTTTACCTTTGGTGTCTACAACGGCAAGCAGCATATCGACGTCTTGGTGACCGATGAAATGGTGGGGCATCGCCTCGGTGAATTCTCTCCGACCACCCGTTTCGGCAAGCACGGCGGTAAGATGCAGAAAGAAATCGAAGCACAAAAGAAAGAAGCTGAAATCGCAGCGGCAAAAGCGGCGCGTGGCGCTGCTGATACTGCTGCAGCACCCGCAAAGAAATAACCTATGCAAGCAACACTTAAAAACTACCAGCAATCACCGCGCAAAGTGCGCCTTGTTGCTAATTTGATTCGCGGCAAGAGTGTTGTGCGCGCACGCATGTTGCTCGCATTTGCCGACAAGAAATCTGCTCCTGCGGTGCTCACATTGCTTGAATCCGCCGTTGCCAATGCACGCGCAGCGGGTGCAATGGCAGAGCAGCTTGTAGTAAAAGACATTCAGGTGAATCAAGGACTTTCCATGAAGCGCTTCATGCCGATGGCGCGCGGGCAGGCACATCGCTTTCGCCACCGCCGCTCAAGCATCACGCTGATGCTTGCTGCCAAACAGCAGAGCGCACAGCCGAAAGCGGCTAAAAAAGCGGCAAAGAAAGCCGGTAAGAAAAAAGCATAATTTGTATGACTCACACTGTTCATCCATTTGCACATCGTCTCGGCATCTTGCGTGATTGGAAGTCGCGCTGGTTTGCAAAGACACCTGCGCAATACCGTCAGAACATCAAAATCGATACGATGGTACGCCAGTATTTGAAGAAGCGCATGCGCGGCTTCTATGTGACATCAATAGAAATAGAGCGCGGGCAAAAAGTATTGCGCATTTTGATCAAAACATCTCGCCCGGGCATGGTCATCGGTCGTGGTGGCGAGGGAAGCGTTAAGCTTGCCAAGGATATTGAAAAGGTTATCCGCGAACTCGGCATCAAAGAAGTGCCGGCGGTCAAAATTGATATTGAAGAGGTGCGCTCCCCAGAGTCGCAGTCACCGGTGGTGGCATATATGGTCGCTGAGGGTCTCGAAAAGCGCATGCCGTTCCGTCGCGTGCTGAAGCAGACTGTTGAAAAAGTGATGGCGAATCGGGATGTGCAGGGCGTGCGCATTGCGATCTCCGGTCGCTTGGGCGGGGCGGAAATGTCGCGTGCTGAAGAGATCAAAAGGGGTCGCGTGCCGCTCCAAACGCTGCGGGCGGACGTCGATTTTGCTCGCGAAGAGGCGTATCTGCCGTACGGAGTCATCGGTGTAAAAGTATGGATATATCGCGGAGAGATCTTTGATGAGAAAGAAAAAGCTCGTCAGGCATCCAAATAAATACTATGTTGTTTCCCAAAAAGCCAAAATACAGAAAGTGGCAAACGAATCGCTCGCATGCGACTAAGCTCAACCTCCCTGATGCGCGTGGGACGAGCATCTCGTTCGGCTCTCACGGGCTCAAGGCAATGAGCGGGCATCGCATCAGCTCGAATCAGATTGAATCGGCGCGTAAAGTGATCACTCGTTCGCTCGGCAAGAATGGAAAGATGTGGACGCGGGTATTTCCCGACATGCCGCGCACCGCAAAAGCAGCTGAGGTGGGTATGGGATCGGGAAAGGGAGATCTCAAAGATTATGTATTCGAAGTGCGCCCGGGAAGAATCCTTTTTGAAATCGACGGTGTACCGGCAACGATTGCGCAGGAAGCACTTATCAAAGCCGGGAAGAAGCTGCCGATTAAAGTGCGCGTTGTTGCCCGATAAACTATATGGAAATTTCTGAAATAAAAAAGAAAGATACCGAAAGCTTGGCAGTACTCGCAAATGAATTGCGCGAATCGTTGCGCGCGTTCCGCTTTGGCGGAGCCGGCAGTCGCGTGCGTGATGTGAAAGCAGGGAAGAGTATGCGCCGCGATATCGCACGCATCGAAACCGAGCTCACTGAGCGAAGCCTTGCCTCAAAGCAGAAATAATCGTAGGATGCCAAAACCTGTATGACAGCAAAAAAAGTACAACCTGAAAAGAAATCCACGCAGACCGGTCCGCGTGTGTTTAAGGGCACCGTAGTAAAGGCCGCCATGAAAGACACAGCGACGGTTGTGGTGGCGCGCTACGTGCAGCATCCGAAGTACAAGAAATATCTGAACCGCTCAAAGAAGTTTCTTGTGCATGATGTGGGTAACACCGCAAAGGTGGGGGATGTGGTCTTGATCCGCGAGACCCGCCCGATTTCAAAAAACAAGCACTTCGAGCTGCTCGAAACTGTCACGACCGCCGCAGCCACAGAATAAGCATATGATTCAGCCAAATACCATCGTCCGCGTTGCTGACAACTCAGGTGCGAAAGTCGCATTTGTGTTCAAAATTCTCGGCGGTAGCAAGCGCCGCTACGCAGAGCTTGGTGATGAGATCGTCGTTTCGGTGCGCATTGCTGAGCCGCGCAAGTCGGTCAAGCGTAAGGATGTGCTGCGCGCGGTGATTGTGCGTCAGAAAAAACCGTTCCGCCGCAAAGACGGCTCGTACATTCGCTTCGATGAGAACGCCGTGGTGATTGTCGATAAGGCGGGTAAGAAAGAGCCTATTGCCAATCGCGTGTTTGGTCCGATTCCGCGCGAGGTAGTCGAGCGCGGCTATCAGAAAATCGGCTCGCTTGCTCCGGAAGTTCTGTAAACATATGAAAATCAAGAAAGGAGACAAAGTGATGGTGATCGCCGGAAAGGATCGTGGCAAGACGGGGACTATTTTCCGCGCACTTCCCAAGCATAGCCAGGTCATCATTGAGGGAGTGAATGTGGTAAAGCGCCATTCGCGCCGCACCAAGAACAGCCAGAAGGGGCAAATCGTTGAAAAGGCAATGCCCATCCATGTTTCAAATGTGCAGATACTTGATCCCAAGAGTGGCAAGCCGACCCGTATCCGTATTGCGCGCGAAAAGGGCACATATGCACGGGTTGCACAAAAGAGCGGCTCAAGACTTTCATAAATACTATGACTTCACTTACACAAGAAAAACAGAAGACCACCCTCGGTGCGCTCAAGACGACTTTCGGCTACAAGAATGTCATGCAGGCACCGAAAGTGCTCAAGGTGGTTATTTCAACCGGCGTAGGCAAGGTAACTGACAAAAAGCGTCGCGAGCAAATCGCTGATCGCCTCGCTCGCATCACCGGGCAGAAAGCGGCTCCGCGCGGTGCAAAGAAATCTATCGCAGCATTCAAATCACGCGCAGGCGATATCGTGGGCTTTCAGGTAACACTCCGGAATGCAGCGATGTGGACATTCCTCGACAAGCTCATTCACATCGTACTCCCGCGCACACGCGACTTCCGCGGCATCAAGACCGAGGCGATCGACGAGATGGGCAACATCACGATCGGCATCAAAGAGCACACCGTCTTCCCCGAGACAGCGGATGAGGATGTGAAGGATATCTTCGGACTCGCCGTTACCATCACCACCACCGCAAAAACAAAAGAGGAAGCAGAGGCACTCCTCCGCCACCTTGGTTTGCCCCTGAGGGAGAGAGCATAAGCGTTCGAACGCTTCAGACGGGATGTTGCCACCTCAAGGCTCGACCCTGAAATAGAATGCCCTGACCACTGTTGTTGACAATTGTATGTATAACAAATATAATACTTTTTAGGTAGAAAATTGGCTTCAGTAGGAGAACTTGAGATGCGCAAACTGATACTGGCTCTCGTCACGTGTTCTGCCCTTGTAGCAGTACCAGCTGCAGCGAGTGCGCGGGGCTCCCTTTCCTCCTTTGCGACAGGAATTGTTGTCGGAGGGCTGCTCTTCGGCGGCGATGCTCACGGTGATGCTCGCGGTGATGGAAAGGGCACCATTATATATTCGGCCGGCGAAGAAACACTCAAGAAGGTAGACCCATTGAGTGTGCGAATGGTTTCCACTGACTACGGCAGATGTAACTTTCACAAAGAGGAAAACAAGACCAATAAGTCCTTTGGTGAAGTCTTTTCCAATCTTATGGAAAACAGACCTGGGGAGCGCATTATTCTGCAAATTCTTCGAATCTTTGTGTCTCATGATTGCGCCACCATCTGGTTTGCTTACGTTGAGCAATAACGAGTCGGCGTCCGATCTTCAAGAGTCCGCATCCCGCGGACTCTTTTTATACATGAAGAGAAATGTAATGTAATTGACTTTTTACACCCGATCGCATATAGTTGCCAAGCCTCGGAGGGGGTCTGATTCTTAGCAAGAGCCTCTAGTTAACCTAGGGCTGACTGCGAGAATCCGGACAACGAAACCGGGATTCTATAACCCAAGCCGAAAGGCGGGGTGCCGGAATCTCAATTTCTCCTACGGCACAAAAAACCATTACCTATGGCAAAAAAGAGCATGATCGCAAAGTCGAAGAAGACTCCGAAATTTAAAAGTCGGGTAGTTCGTCGTTGCTTTAAGTGTGGTCGTCCGCGCGGCTTTATGCGCGATTTCGGATTGTGCCGTATTTGTTTCCGCGAGCAAGCGCTCGAGGGCAATATTCCCGGAGTTAAGAAATCATCTTGGTAATTTCTATGTCAGTCGTTAACGATCCAGTGGGAGACATGATCATTCGCATCAAAAATGCGGGAATGGCTAAGAAGCCGTCTGTTGACGTGCCTCACTCGATGCTCAAGCTCGCGATCGCAGAAAAGCTCAAGGAGCATGGATATGTGGCAGCAGTTGAAAAGCGCGGGCGCAAGGTAAAGAAAACACTCGAGATTACGCTCGCATACAACGACGGCACACCTCGCATCCGCGGCGTAAAGCGCATCTCCAAGCCCGGTCGGCGCTTGTATGCAAAAGTGCGCGACATCGTGCCGATTAAGTATGGTCATGGCACATCGCTTTTGAGCACTCCCAAAGGAATTCTCACCGGCGAGGAAGCGCGCAAGGCGAAGCTCGGCGGCGAGATGCTTTTCCACATTTGGTAAATATTTATGAGTCGTATTGCAAAAAAACCAATAGAAATTCCTGCAGGCGTCACCGTCGCTATTGCTGATTCCACCGTGACGGTGAAAGGCAAGGGTGGGGAGCTCAAGCGCACATTTCGCCCGCTCATCAATATCACGAGCGATGCAAAGACCATCACCCTCACACCCGCATCGGAATCCCGTCTCGCAAAGGCGCTCTGGGGCACGTATGCCGCGCACTTGCGCAACATGATGCATGGAGTCACGAAGCCGTTCACCAAGCAGCTCCTCATTGAGGGCGTTGGTTACAAGGCAAACGTGCAGGGCAACAAGATTGTTTTCAATATCGGGCTCTCACATCCTGTGGAACTCGAGATTCCTGCGGGCATTACCGTCACCTCAGAGAAGGGCGTTATGACCATCACCGGCATCGATAAAGATTTGGTTGGGCAGTTTTCGGCAAATGTGCGTGCAAAGAAGGTGCCGGAGCCATATAAAGGCAAGGGCATTCGCTACAGCACCGAGGTCGTTCGCCGTAAGCAGGGTAAGAAGGTGGTTGGCTAAATCAATATGAAAAAAACTTCTTCAAAAGCAATGCGTCGTGAACGTCGCCACGCGCGCGTGCGCGCAAAGGTTACAGGCACCGAAGCGCGCCCGCGTCTTTCAGTGTACAAATCAAACACCCAAATCATCGCGCAGATTATCGACGATGAATCAGGAAAGACGGTCGCAGCAATAGCATCCCGCGCCGCAAAAGGGAAGACTCCGCGTGAGCGCGCCGAAGAGGCGGCACGTGCGCTTGCAAAGAGCGCGCAGGCGAAAGGGGTTACGCGAGTCGTGTTTGACCGCGGCGGGTTCGAATACACAGGTGCTATCAAGGCGTTCGCCGATGCGGCGCGCGCAGCGGGTTTGGAATTTTAATGTATGTCAGATGAATCACTAAAAACAGCAGATGCGGTAACAGAGACGGTCGTCGACGAGACGGCAGTTGTCGCTCCCGAAGAAACGCAGCAGGCAGGGAGCGGGCATCGTCGTGCATCACGCGGTCGTGATGACCGTCGATCACGCGGAGGTCCACGTGGCGGCAAGGGCGACGCACGTCGCTCGGAGTTCGGTCAGAAAATCATCGGTATGCGCCGCGTTGCGCGTGTGATGGCAGGCGGACGACGTTTCAACTTCAGTGTTGCAATCGTGCTCGGTGATAAAAAGGGGCGCGTTGGATTCGGATTGGGCAAGGGCTTGGACACCGCGCTTGCAATCGACAAGGCAACCAATGACGCAAAGAAGCACATGATCACGCTCAATCTCACCAAGAGCAACAGCCTGCCGCACGATGTATCCGCAAAATATGCGGCATCGGTGGTTGCTATCCGCCCATCTCCTGGAAAGGGGTTGGTGGCAGGAAGCGCCGTGCGTGTAGTCCTCGAGCTCGCGGGTGTGACCGATGTGACCGCCAAGCTGCATTCGCGCAGCAAGAATCCTATCAACAACGCACGCGTTGCCATTAAAGCGCTTAAGCAGATAGCAAAATAATATGACAACCGGACTCAACACACTGAAACGATACGTGCCACGTGCGAAAGCATCGGTGGGGCGTGGTGGCAAGCGCGGCAAGACATCCGGTCGCGGCACCAAGGGGCAGAATGCACGCGCTGGTCATAAAAAGCGTCCTGAACTGCGCGACATCATCAAAAAGCTTCCGAAGCGCCGTGGCTATGGCAAGAATCGTTCCCGCACCGTCTGGGGAGCACGCCCACGCCCTGTCGAAGTGACTCTCCGCGATCTTGAACGAGCGTTTGCTGCAGGTGAGGCTGTGAGCCCAAAAACACTTTCGGAGAAGCGTGTGATTCGCGCGGTGGGTGCAACAGCGGTTGTTAAAATTATTGCCACTGGTGAGCTTACCAAAAAACTCTCCATTTCCGGGTGCAAGATTTCAGCCGGGGCGAAAGCTGCAGTGGAGAAAGCGGGGGGATCGGTAGCGTAAATATATGTTTGCAACATTTTTGCGGAAGATTGAAATCGTTATTCGCGACGAGACGTTGCGCATGCGCATTCTCTTTGTGCTCGGAGCGCTTGTAGTGTTTCGTATACTCGCCACCATCCCGATCCCGAGCATCGACGCAACGCGACTCGATGCATTCTTGAGCAACAATCAATTTCTCGGTCTCTTGAATATTTTCTCAGGTGGCGGGCTTTCGAACCTTTCTATCGTGATGCTCGGTGTTGGTCCGTACATCACCGCGTCGATCATTATGCAGCTCGCGACCGTGCTCTCGCCGAAGCTCAAAGCCATCTATCAGGAAGAGGGCGATGCGGGCAGACAGCGTTTTATGATGTACAGCCGCTATCTCACGGTGCCGCTTGCGATATTGCAGTCGTTTGCATTTCTCATGCTGCTGCGCCAAAACGGCATTGTCACGGAGCTCGATTTCATTAACACACTGACGAGCGTCCTGGTCATTTCTGCCGGCTCATTCCTCCTTATGTGGATTGGAGAGCTGGTTTCCGAATTCGGTGTGGGCAATGGCGTCTCGCTTCTCATTTTTGCGGGTATCGTTGCGGCGCTTCCGCCTGCTATTTCTCAATTCATCTTCACCTTTGATACTGCGCAGATTCCGACGTACATCGGTTTTATTGCCGCAGCATTTCTTATCACCGCTGGCGTGGTCTTCATCACCGAAGCGGAGCGCCCCATTCCTGTGACGTATTCGCGTCGCGTGCGCGGCATGAAAGTGCTCGGCGGCATCTCGACGTATTTGCCGTTGCGCGTGAATCAGGCGGGTGTGATGCCGATTATCTTTGCGCTCTCCATTTTGCTTTTCCCGCAGATGATCGCGAGCTATCTTTCCACGGTGGATAACGCCACACTTGCAAGCATCGGGCACGCGGTGGTGAATGGTCTCGCGAATCAATGGATCTACGGCCCGCTCTACTTCTTCTTGGTAGTGGTGTTTACGTACTTCTATACAGCAGTCACTTTCGAGCCGAATCAGATGGCAAAGAATCTCCAAAAGAATGGCGCCTTTATCCCCGGCGTTCGCCCTGGCGAGAATACTGCCGAATATCTTGGCGACATCATCACACGTATCACGCTCTTCGGCGCGCTCTTTCTCGGCTTGATTGCGGTGATGCCGATTATCGTGCAGGGTCTTTCTGGCATCACTACGCTCACCATCGGCGGCACTGCACTCCTCATCGCCGTATCGGTGATTCTCGATCTCGTAAAGAAAATAGACGCACAGACATCAATTCGCGAGTATTAGACTCGGGCACAGTGCTGACGCTTGACATACCCGCTGCAGGCGAGTAGACTCTCTCTACTCCGCTTCGGCGGTTTTAATTTGATCTGACCTTTGAAAACTGAATAGTACTGAACATTGGGATGAACTCCAATGTTCAAATGCACACAACACAAAAAGTCGAGGATCCTTTCACGGGGATTCTCGCCGGAATATAAAGATGCACGCAATGTACATTCTTTTGTTCCGTCCACAATCGAACAAATGGCTCTGCCATTTGTTTAAACTTAGAGTTTGATCCTAGCTCAGGGTGAACGCTAGCGGCGTGGATAAGGCATGCAAGTCGAGTGGGTTTAGACCCACGGCAGACGAGGTAGTAACACGTAGGAACGTACCCGGAAGTCGGGCATAATCAGTCGAAAGATTGGATAATTCCCGATGGTCTCGCAAGAGTAAAGAATTTCGCTTCCGGAGCGGCCTGCGCAGCATCAGCTAGTTGGTAAGGTAATGGCTTACCAAGGCTATGACGCTTAGGGGAGCTGAGAGGCTGACCCCCACCGGTGGTACTGAGATACGGACCACACTCCTACGGGAGGCCGCAGTCGAGAATATTTGGCAATGGGCGAAAGCCTGACCA
>CAYWZA010000011.1:0-29318 GCA_964462785.1 uncultured Candidatus Saccharibacteria bacterium
TATTTCATGCACTTTGATTATCTCAAAGTGTTGCACTTACTTGTTGAACTAGCTTATTCTGGGGGTTGGAAAGTGTCGTACATGCTGAAAATAAATTAGCACTCGCACAAGAGGCATATCGACTCCTACGTCCTAATGGGAGGTTGGTCATTGCGGAATACTTGCTTCGCGCATCGCCACCACTCACGGAAGATGAATCATCACACTTACGGCCATGGCTTCATGGCTGGGCGATGCCTGAACTCGAGACTGAGAGTAGTTATAAAGAAATACTTACGACTGCTGGATTTAAAAATATAGAATTCCACGATATTACTGCACAGGTACTTCCGTCGCTCGGAAATTTGAAACGCCTTCTTTTTCTGGGACTTCCAGTAGGACGAATACTCACAGCTCTCAAAATTTTCAGTCTCGAGCATTTTGGGAATATCAAAGGTAGCGCTGCGCAAATAGAAACTTTTGAACGAGGATATTGGCGCTACATGGTAATAACTGCAGAAAAATAATATGGAAAAACCGTTGTATCCCACAAAAGAAGGAGCTCTCGCGGCAGAAGGCGAGATATATCACCATTACAAAGGTGGAGTGTATCGTTTGTTGAAGCGTGATGTAAACCATTCTGAAACACTCGAAATAGGAGTTCTCTACGAGCATCTTTGGCCATACAACCACGGCTTTTGGTTTCGCCCGCAGGAACTATTTTTCGGGAAAAATGAGCAAGGGGAGGAAGGGTTAAATTGATCAAGAAGGGAGAGTGAGGTATAGTTTTTTGAACGGGCATCTCAAAGAGGTATGCCCCGACAAACGAAACGGCTCTATCGTCTAACGGTTAGGACACGGCCTTCTCAAGGCTGTAATCCGGGTTCGATTCCCGGTAGAGTCACAGGTTTTGAACGTAGTGAAAAAGCTGTGACTCTACAGCAATGCGCCTGCGCGCATTGCGTCGGGAATCGAACGCCGGAGCGATGTTTTTGCGGTAGCAAAAACCGCGAGGCGTGACCCGCGGCACTTAGTTTTCTTGAGCGCAAGGCGCGATGAGAAAACTTAGTGACCGTCAGGTCGATCCCAGCAGAGGTCACGCCCCGATACCCCCACTCGTATGGGCACCGAAAGATATTTGTGCGCAAGTTTCTTAAACAAGAACCCGCCCTCTCGGGCGGATTCTTGGTGCCTGCGACTGAAAACTATTTCGTCGCGAGAGACTTGGCGACTGTCCACATGATATTGCCCGGACCGTCAATCGATTCACGGACGTAGTAATACGTCGTGTTTGGCTGCAGTCCTGCAATGGTAAGGCTTGCCGTTGCACCGTATCCATTCGTGCTCACGCTCGGAGCTGTCGAATAGAGGAACGGCCAAGTTGTGCCGTACATCACGCGGCTCTTTGCCGACTCGCTGGTTGTCCAGCTCACCGTGGCTGAATTTGAGGTAGACGAGATGGTTTCGGGATTCATGATCGGTGCCGATAGATCGGCGCCACTCGATACGCCTCCGCCCATTTGCGCGTTGATCATGGCGAGTGTGAGTGGACCGACGCGCCCGACTGCAGGAAGGTTGTTTGCTGTCTGGAAACGCGATACAGCAGCTTGGGTCAACGAGCCGAAGTAGCCGCTGATGATTCCTTCGGGGTAGATCGAGCTGTTTCCAGCGAGGAATGACTGGAGTGAAGTCACATCAGAGCCGCTCATGCCGAAGTCGAGCTGTTGCGAAAGCATAGCCGCTTGAGCGAAAGGCGGCAGGATGAACGCGACCGCGAGAATCGCGAGGATAATAATGGTCGCAAGCATCAGACCGTTAGTCTGAAGCCACGTAGTAATTCGAGACATAGTTTTTATTATGAGAAGATTGTGTTCCAAACCAACAGACGAACCATGGCGGAACTAATGAATGGGAGGCTAGTAGCGACCCTGAATCCGACCCCGTCTATTGGGAGATTCAGCCACTGGTGCTTAGTTATTACCGACTCCTTGCACTCTACAGGATGCTCGTGAGGGTGTCGTGAATGTGGGATTTAGCTACCTGCATTAAACCTTCATGAAGACGTGCTACACTGACGTGTGCCTCGTTCTATTATACATACATCGCGGCGACTTAAAAAGTTGCTCGTATGAAGCGCCACAAGACTGGTGCGGATTTGTACATCGTCGGCGTAGGAGGATCTGCAGGGGCTCTCGTCGCCTTCAGTGAGCTATTGAGTAATATCCCCAAAAATTCGGGTCTTGCGTTTGTCATAGTTCAGCATCTACTCGCCGGCTCCAAGAGTAATTTAAGCGAGATCCTTGCAGGCAAGACGGAGCTTGTCGTCAAAGAAGTCAGCAAGGATACACGCATCGAACCAAATCATGTCTATGTCATTCCTT
This sequence comes from uncultured Candidatus Saccharibacteria bacterium, assembly GCA_964462785.1. Taxonomy (GTDB): domain Bacteria; phylum Patescibacteriota; class Minisyncoccia; order Phycocordibacterales; family UBA2100; genus JACQKA01. The sequence goes on from CAYWZA010000011.1 coordinate 2,361, forward strand.
CGCATAAAAATATCGTCCTTGCGGACAATGAGCTGAGGCTTTCGCCACGGAAAAAAGACGGACTGAACCTTTCGATTGATGAATTCCTTGTTTCTTTGGCGAACGGCAAAAAGCAGAACGCCATCGGCGTGGTGCTCTCGGGCACCGGCTCGGACGGCACCCGTGGCATGCAAGCGATACGGGAAGTGGGAGGCATCACGTTCGTCCAAGGCAAGGGCGCTGCATTTTCTGCCATGCCAGAGAGCGTGATAGCGGCTGGCCTCGCAGACTTCATACTCAGCCCCTCGGAGATTGCCAAAAAGCTCGTGCAAATCGCTAGCAGCGCTCCACGAAATGCGAGCGACGAAGAAGAGTCAGATAAGAATTCAATAGTATCAGATGCGGAAACGAAGGATTTTCGCAAAATACTGGCGCTTTTGCTCGCCTCGAGTGACGTTGATTTTACCTACTACAAACCAGGAACACTCAAACGGCGCATTACGCGGCGTATGATCCTGAAGAATTTAAGGAGCTTCAGCGAATATGCCGAATATCTGCAGAAAAACCCAAAGGAAGTGGATTCGCTGTACCAAGATATCCTCATAAAGGTGACGCACTTCTTTCGCGACCAGAGCCTTTTCGACTTCTTGCAAAAATCCATCCTCCCCCAGCTGCTCAAGCAGAAACCCGCGTCTATCAGGGTCTGGGTACCTGGCTGCGCGACGGGAGAAGAGGTATATTCGCTGGCGATTACGCTCGCGGCATTCATGGATAAGCAGAAGAAGCATATTCCCATACAGATTTTTGGAACGGATATTAGCGAGGTGGCTCTGAATACAGCTCGCGCTGCAAAATACCCGCAGAGCATTGAGACGAATGTACCCCAAAAGTTTCTCAGTAAGTATTTTATCGAGACGACAAACGGATATGAGATCAATGCGACTATCAGGGCGATGTGCATCTTTGCCAAACACAATATCGTCAAGGACGTTCCGTTCACCAAGATGGACATAGTGAGTTGCCGGAACGTGTTGATCTATCTCGATTCAATGCTTCAGAAGAAGGCGTTTCCCATCTTCCACTATGCGCTGAAACCAAAAGGTTTCCTCCTCCTGGGCACTGCCGAGACGGCGACGAGTTTCCAGGATCTTTTCGCAGCGGCAGACAAAAATCAGAAAGTGTATACAAGGAAGCAAATGCCCTCCCCGGTGAGGATGGATTTTACCGCTCCCAACCCTCCGCTGCCAAAGGCGCTCAAGCAGCCTGAAAAAGAATTGATGGATATTGGAAAACGGGCAGACAAGATCGTGCTTTTGCGGCATGCCCCCGCAGGAATCATCATCAACGACGACCTTGCCATCATCCAATTCCGCGGCGATGTAAGCCCTTACCTCAAGCACGCACCAGGACGCGCGACGCTCGATCTCGTCAAAATGGCTCATCGGACACTGCTCGCGACGTTACTGAGCATGATCGAACGGGCGCGAAAGAGCGGGGCGACCATCAGGGGCACACACACCGGCCTACAGGTGAATCTGGAGGTCATCCCCCTCGACGAACCATCGGCGTCAGAAAAGCGATTTCTCATTTTATTCGAAGATGCAGCTGCTACTAGGAAGTCGCGCAGTGCGGCAGCCGGGAAAAAGGGCAGGGCTGTGCGAGGGGGTATCGAGGCAGAGGAGGAGTTGTCGACTACTATTGATCAGTTGCAATCCGTAATAGAGGCTCGTGATATAACGAACGAGGAATTGCGATCCGCACATGAAGAAGTCATGTCGGCTAACGAAGAGCTCCAAAGCACCAATGAGGAGTTGGAGACCACGAAAGAAGAGCTGCAGTCGACGAACGAAGAGCTGATGACGCCGAATGCGGAACTCCAGAATCGCAATGCCCATCTGAAGAGCATAGAAACGTCTCATCAAAAGATGGTGCCGCAATTCAAGCTGCGCGGAGAGGAGCTGCACCGCAAAGACGAGTTCATCTCTATTCTCGGACATGAATTGCGGAACCCACTTGCGCCCATTGTGCACATGGCGGAGCTTGCGCGGCTCCACGGTATCAAAGACCCCGAAGTCAAACACATGATGGATGTCGTCGGGCGGCAGGCAAAGCTGATGAGCGAGGTCATTGAAAGCCTACTTGATGCGGCGCGAGCGCAGAGCAGGAAGATCGATATAAAGACAGAGCCGGTGGATTTCAATACGCTCATTCATCACGCCATCGAAACCGTACAGCCGCACTTAGAACACAGCACACGCACCATCGAATTGCAGCTTTTGGATTCGCCCACGCGCATTCTCCTCGATCCGCTGCGTATCGAACAGGTCATCGTAAACCTCCTGACCAACGCTATCAAATACACCGCGCCAGACGGCAAGATCAGCCTTTCCGTCACCCGGGAAGACGGAATGATCGTACTCTGCGTCAAAGATAATGGGATGGGCATTTCCAAGGAAATGCTTCCGAAGGTTTTCGACCTTTTCTCGCAAGAAAATCAAGCACTGACCGACTTCAAGGGCGGACTCGGTGTTGGTCTGATGCTTGCGAAGACGATTGCAGAGCTCCACGATGGGTCTCTCACCGTCTCGAGCGAGGGACCGGACAAAGGAAGCGAGTTCGTCTTGAGGCTGCCGTTCAATGAAAGCGCGGAAACGAGCGGGGCGCCTGCGGGAGGATCCATTGCTACAGATGTAGCATTACCTAAGAAGCGCATCATGCTGGTGGATGACAATAAAGCGCTTGCGGATGTGTTTGGGAGATTGCTTACTAATCTTGGTCAAGAAGTACGGGTGGCGTACGATGGGGCTTCTGCCCTCGCGATGGTTCATGACTTCAAGCCGGAGGTTATCTTCATAGACATAGTCATGCCTCACATGAGCGGGTATGACCTCGTGCAAGCGCTTAGAAAAGACTCCTCGCTCACCGAAACGAGATTTATCGCATTAAGCGGCTTTGGGAAAGAATTCATAGAGAGTTCGAAAGATGCAGGTTTCGATGATCATCTCACCAAGCCAGTCAGCGTGGTCAACCTACAGAAGATTTTATCTGCGATCTGAGCAAATTTGCCGTAACAAGTTCACACTATCCACACGAAAGACGATAAGAACATATTGACAAACGGTAAATCCTGACTAAGCTTAAGCACATGAAGCAAGGGTCAACGTTTTTCTTGAAGTCGGTGATTTACCTCATCGGGCTCGCCGTGCTTGCGTTGTGCGTGATCATCGGCGGCGTAATCACCTCGGGAAATGCGGGGATGTATCTTACGGTGACGCTTGTCATGCTGGTAGCGGCAGTACCATTTTTCTACGCGCTCTATCAGGGGCTGCTCCTCCTTGGCTATATAGAAAGCAACAGTGCGTTCTCGGATCTGTCGGTAAAAGCGATTAAGAACATTAAATACTGTGCATTCACAATCAGCGCGATCTATGCCGCTGCGATGCCGCTCATAATTACGGTGGCAGAGAAGGACGATGCGCCTGGTGCTGTGATGATCGGATTGGTATGTATCTTTGCGCCGCTCATCACCGGCGTATTTGCTGCAGTGCTTCAGAAGCTTCTTCAAAATGCCATAGATATTAAATCAGAGAATGACTTCACGGTCTAAAACTGTATGGCAATCATCATCAACGTCGACGTGATGCTCGCGAAGAGAAAAATGAGCGTAACTGAGCTCGCCGAGAAGGTGGGCATCACCATGGCAAATGTATCCATTCTAAAAAATGGAAGGGCGAGAGCCATTCGATTCTCAACTCTGGAGGCGATCTGCAAAGCTTTGGATTGTCAGCCCGGGGATTTATTAGAGTGCAACCGTGCGTAGCCGAGCAGTGGTCGTATGACCATAAAAAGTAATACACACAATATGACCACCAATCCTCATTACAACGCCCTCTTTGCCATCGCATATATCGCACTGCTCGTGACGGGAGTCTTCTACGGGTCCAATCTATTTGAGGGCGTGTTGGAAGAAACCATTTTCCTCCCCATGGGATTTCTCGCCACATTCGTGCTCTCTGCCGCGCTCATGGCGTATCTGTTCTTCTACCAGCCCGTCATCCTGTTTATGGATGGCCGGCGTGAGGAGGCGCTCACATTCTTTTTTCGTACAGTGGGCACGTTCGCTGCAGCTACGGTAATAGTCATTATCACCGCACTCGTTGCGGGCGCTCTCGGCATCACATCGTTACAGTAAACCATGAACCACATTCTAAAAAGCGGCACGCTCATTATTATAGTACTCGGACTCTTTCTCGGAGTTCGCTACATCAGCACGACAGTCCGCTATGGCTGCGCTCATGTGCCGCTCGAGAACGTGGAAGGCGGAGACGATTGCCCGCCGCCCTTTGTCGGCGCAGGAAAGCTCGGCTGGTTCCTGACCGGCGGGTCTCTCATGCCGCTTTGGAACCGCGATGCTACGACAGTGGACAGAATCAGCTGGAGCATTGAGAAAGCAGATCGGGCTATCACGAGTGAGGACGATTACCGCTTCTATGAACAAAAGATCGCTGCTGGCGTGACAACTTTTGACGGCACGACAAAGCGGTACGATCTCGGCACCGCATACGGATGCGCCAGTAACACAAAGAGCGAACTTGTGGACGGAAAGTTTATGCGAGGCACCGTGGATTGCTATTACGCTCTCATGGGCACTAAATTCGCCGCATTCTCTCAAAAGGACCGATTCTACATAGAGCGCTACGACGAGTCTGCAAAGGACGGTAGCATACAAACGACCACACTCGTGGAAATCTAGCTGTTCATGAGACAGTCTCTTAAAGCGTATATACTTACAAGAAGAGCTTGTTCGGAAACCCGGGTTCCCACATCGAGCAGGTCGCGGTCGTCGCCGAGAAACCGAGTCGGAGGATGAGCTGTATCGGGGATACAGTGAATCCGAGACTCGCGTTTCGCAGGCAGACCACGACCTGCGTAGATAGGGAGAGGTTTTCGGACATGCTCTGAGGTCGTTTTACCAGTGGGTAATACATACTACATATGATGGAATTTGGCATGATGGGAGGTGGCGGCCTCGGTTCACTATTTGGAATCGTGGTGTTTGTTGATATGGTGCTTCTTGGCGTGTGGCTCTGGAAGCAGATATCAAAGTAGAATTTTGATACTTAACAAAAATCGCCGGAAGGCGATTTTTGTTTTTCTGCGCCCGCTGTGGATTATTCATGGCGCTGAAAATTCGCATGCCATACTGCAGGTATGCAGGCGAAGAAAAAAGTGCTGGTGCTCCTCGGTAATCCTGATGGTGGATCTTTCACCGGAGAACTTGCACATATCTATGGAGAGGCAGCGCGTGCGGCGGGGCATGATGTGCGCCACATGAGCATCGGTGACATGAAATTTGATCCCGTGCTGTACAAAGGCTACAAGGCAATCCAAGAGCTCGAAAGCGATCTAAAAGATTTTCAAGAGTTTGTGAGGTGGGCAGACCATCTCGTGGTGATCTATCCGAATTGGTGGTGCACGATGCCTGCAAAACTCAAAGGGCTTTTTGATAGAGCGTGGCTTCCTGGCTTTGCATTCAATTTTGATAAAAAAACACATGAGGTGATTCAGCGCCTTACCGGCAAGACCGCGCGTGTAATTGTCACGGCAGGTACGCATAGCCCGTTTTGGACATGGTGGAAATTTGGCGATTACACAAATGAAATATCGCGCGGCATTCTTGGTTTTGCCGGTATGAGTGTTGCCGTTTCGACATTCGGGCCCTGCGATCATTGCGCGCCGAGTGAGCGTGAATCGTGGATTCAACTGGTGAAAGTATTGGGGAAATCAGCGACGTAATACCACCTCCGAGTGGTCGACTCACTGTTCTCCAGTGCATCTACTCAGTGTGCATGATTCCCTCAGGCAGATTTTTTCCTGGCCAACGATACACAAGCAGGGGAATAAAGACGAGTGTCAGAATCATCGCAAATGAAAGTCCAAACAGAATTGCCCAAGCGAGTGGCGCCCAAAGGCCACCGGCATAGGTAAGCGGAATCATACCCAAGACCGTGGTAATCGTCGTAAGGAAAATGGGGCGCAAACGGGTCGTTGAAGCTTCAACGATGATGTCGGCAAGTTCACGCCCCGCTCCTGTCTTCAGGCGCTGAATGATGGAGTCCATGAGAATGATTGCGTGATTGATGATGACACCCGCGAGTGCTATGACGCCGAGGACCGACGGGAAGGAAACTGCTTGTCCGGTGATACCCAATCCTGCAAATACTCCGATGAGCGAGAGGGGTACGGTGAGCAGGAGATATGTCGCAAAGCGGTACGAATTGAAGGAAAGCACGAGGATGACGAAGGTGAGTGCGAGACCAGCAATGAGCGAGAATCCCATCTCCATGAAAGAGCGGTTGATTTCTTCGTTCTCGCCGCCGATGGTCATCGTGATGCCTTCGGGAAGACCTGCTTCTTTTACAGCTGCTTCAAATGCAGCGGTGACCTCTGCGAGCGTGTGCTCGGCGTCGACATCGCCCGTCACGGTGACGAGGCGTTCGCGATTTTCGTGTGCGATTGATGCCGAGCCGCGGCGGATGCCTTCTTTTGTAACCGAGCCGATGAGCACTGTCCTGCCATCCGGAGTCGCAATAGGGATGCGGCGGAGCGAGTCGAGTGTCGTATGCGTCGCTTCATGCGGGTCCGTCGCGTTCTCATTGAGATTGAGCGAGACGACGACGTCCACGTCTTTTGTCCCGCCGGTGAGCTTGGTCGCGGTGACGCCGGAGACCGACGAGCGGAGCGTCTGCGCGACCTGCGATGGCGTGATGCCGTAAGTTGCAAGCTGTGCGCGGTCAAGCTCAAGGGTGAATTCCACACCCGAATCTTTGTTGGAAGACGATACACTTATCGCACCCGGTGTTTTTTCAAGGATGTCCCGCGCCTGTGTGGCAAATGTATCCAGCTGGTCGCGGTCCTTGCCGGTGAATCGCACAAGGAGCGCCGCGCCTACGGGCGGGCCGCCTGTCGGCTGCCCAGGACGAATCTCGCCGAGAGTCATCGGCTTCACCGCTTCCTGCACGAGCTTCAAGACTTCAGTGCTGTTGAGTGCGCGTTCTTTCGGAAGGTTTATCGTGATGTTGGCGTAGCGAGCCTCTGATTGCGGGCTGTTGCTGAAGACATTCGTGCTTCCCACCGTCGTGGTGAACGAAGCGATGCCGGGCACATTGTAGAGTGTTTCCTCTACAGCGCGCGCCGCAAGGTCGGTATGTTCCAGCACGGTGCCGGCCGGCATTTCTATGTCTACATAGATGAAGTCCAAATCCTCTTGTGGGAAGAACGCCGTCGGAATCACTCCGGCAATCGGAAGGGTGAGCATCACGACGAAGCCGACGATAATTCCTACAAGGAAGCGGTTTTGGTCCGGACGTGAGTTGAGAAACGCAGAAAGGTGTTCCCGGTACCACATGCGCGCCTTCTCGGCGTATTCGTCCTGTTTTTCTTCAAGCCACGTGTGATCTCCCGCGTTCCTGGTGAACATCAAGACGAGCGTCGGCACCAACCCGAGCGCCACCACGATAGATGCCATGAGCACAAAGATGATGGTGAACGGGATGGTCGCGATGAATTTGCCGACGATGCCGGAGATAAAGAAGAGTGGCACGAAGAAAGCGACAGTTGCCAGTGTGCCTCCGATCAAAGGCCAGCTGTATTCGCGCAGTGCTTCGTATGCGGCTTTGTTCTTGTCGCCATACAGCCTGAGTCGCGTATGTATTGCTTCCACCACCACGATGCCGGAATCCACAAGGATGCCGATCGCAAGGATGAGAGAGAAGAGCGAGATGAAGTTGATAGTGTTGTTTGTATAGAAAAGGGCGACGAATGCGATGAGGAAGGAAAGCGGTATGGAAAGACCCGCGATGACTGATTCGCGCCAGCCGATGGTGAGGAAAAGGCAGAGCATCACCAGCGCGATCGTTTCAAGACCGGTCCTCGTGAGCTGACCCAAGTCTTTCTGGATCAGTTCACCGGCATCGTTGGTGATGACGACTGCGCTTCCGGCGAGTATGCCATCATTGAGTTCTGCAAGCTTTGCGCGGACAGCCGTGGTCGTGTCGGCGACGTCAATGCCGCGAACTTTGAAGACCGAGAGTGTAAGCGCTTGCTCGGAAGGCGAGCCGTCTTTCGAAATGCGCGTATACGCAGTGGCTTTTGTTACGCCGTCCGAAACGGTTGCAATATCCCGCAGATAGATCGGCTGTCCGTTCCGATTGAGGACGGGAAGATTTTCAAGGTCTTTGATTTCGTCCAACCCGCCTTCAAAAGCGATGTTGTATGCAATATTGTCAGTGGTGATAGATCCCACTGGAAGGGTCGCGTGTGACGCGCCCACGGCAGCGACAACCTGCCCGAGCGAAAGATTAAAGCGCGCCAGTTCTTCTTTCTTTACCACGATTGAGATTTCGCGGTCGCGCGCGCCCGAGACATCTACCCGCGAGACTCCGCGGACGGTCTGAAGCTCGTTCTTAAGTTCCTCGCCCAAGGCTCCCAGCGCCGCAAGCGGACGGTCTGCGGAGACAGAAATGATTTGTATCGGCTGGTCGGCAAAGTTCACATCGGTAACCGTCGGGTCGGTGGCATCCTCGGGTAGTTCAGACTGCACTTTATCCACTTCGTCTTTGAGTTTCTGGATGGATTTCTCAAGATTTGCATTTGCGCTGAATTCAACAACGACCGTAGAAAATCCCTCGCGCGAGGTCGAAGTGAGCTTGTTCAAATCTGCAATGTTGGCGAGACGTGATTCTATTTTATTTGTTACGAGCCGTTCCACTTCCTCAGGTCGTGCGCCCGCAAGCGCGACCGAGACAATGCCCACCGGTATCTGAACCTCCGGCGAGGATTCTTTCGTGATGGACATCACTGACACCGTGCCGGCAATAAGAAGACCAATCATCACCAGGATGGTGAATTGTCGTTTCTGCAGAAAGAAGTTCCAGATGGGAAGCATGTTAGTTGATCTCTACAGTGTCGCCTGCGCGAAGACCGCGGGCGTCTTCAATGATGCTCTCAGTCGGGAGGATGCCATCAAGAATTTGCACTTTGTCGCCGAGGAGCGTGCCGATGATCACGGTGCGCGAAATGAGCACATTGTTTTCTCCCGGCATGAGGACGCTCATTCCTTCACCACTCACCTTGAGTGAGGTGATAGGTATGACGATGCGTGAGAGCGGCGCTGTATTGCCTCCGGCAACGCCCCCGCGCTCAAAGGTGACGGAAACGCTGTCGCCGCTGGTGAGCTCTCCTTTCTCGGTGATGCCGATGCGCACCTCTATCTTTCTGGTTATCGAGCTGATAGCCGGAGCCACGCGGGTAACGACGCCTACAGCATTCTTATCAAGCGATACTTTCGTGCCGACGATTATTTCACGCGCGTCTGCCTCGGTCACCTGCGTGACGACTTCAAGCGCGCCGTTATTGGCGACTTCTGCCGCCGGCACATTCATCTGTACGAAATCGCCGCGGCTGATGTGGAGCGCGTTCAAGGTTCCTGAAATAGGGGAGCGGATAATGCTCTTTTCATAATTGGCGCGCGCAGCAGCGAGTGCTCCTTCGGCCTGCTTCACCGCAGCCTGTGACGTGGTTACTTCCGTAGATCCACCCGACTCTGAACTTTTTTGTGCAATCTCCACTGCCGTTGTTTTCGCATCGAGCGAGTCAAGCGCGCTGGTCAAGCCGCTTGCTGTTGCCAAAAGCGTTGTGCGTGCGCCCGTGGCGCTGGTCAGGAACGCGGCAATCTCGGCATCAGTCGTGTCGTAGGTAGCGATGCCCAGATTCAGTGCGCCAACGAGATCATCCAACAAAGAGAGCGCTGTGCGAACTTCAGCTTGCGTGCGCTGTATTTCCTCGCGGAGCGCGGTCCCGGCAAGATTACGCGGCGCGTTCGCTTCCCGGTTGAGTACGGGCGAGAGTGCAATGCGCTTGTTTACGATATTGACGGGGAGCTGAGAATTCTTTGACTGGATATTGAAAACAGGGCGTGCCGACTCCGGATTGGATATCATAGAATCTGCGGTCGTTCGTACCGCGTTATCTACTGATGCGTATGCAGAGGCGAGCGTGTTGCGCGCAGCTGCTTCTGCGGATGCAAGCGAAGTCTCCGCGCCTGCGGCGCTCGTGGCAGAGATAGATTGGCTGGCCTTTGCGGCTTCGTACCCGCCTTGTGCGGAAAGGAGCGCAGCGCGCTCTGCGGCGTTTTCGATTTCAGCGATAGCTTCGCCCGCAGCGACTCTGTCGCCAAGGCGTTTGTTAACGCGGGTCACTTGACCACTCTTCTGGGTGTACATGTCCGCATGCGACTCGGATGTCACTTGTCCGACGACAGAGATAGAGCTGACTCCGCGCGAAAAATCTCCGACATGTATCAGAGAAATCCTTCTGTCGCTTTCCGATGGAACTTCTACCTCTGCTCCGCCGCGGATAATGGCCAAGAGGCTAATTATGAGCAATGCGAGAACAATAAAAATGCCGATTCCGGCTGAAACTTTATGGGCTATAAAGGCTGACCAGGCTTTCCTCGCCTGTGGAGGCACTGTAAAACTAAACTTCATATAAAGTACATTATATACTATTATTAAGCTAATGTCAAATTTGCCTTGCACGAGATTCAAGACAGACTCGGTGAACGGAGCGATTATGGATTACTCCACAGATCGCAGGGGAACACAGTATAGTGACAAATAAGCGATATGGCAAAACGGAATTGCAAAAAGTAACAGGTCCCGCCTCAAGGGTGGGACCTGTAGCTACTTCAGATTCCGCGGATACACAAATAGTGGCAACAAAATGGCAACGACAATGCCAGCAGCGATGCCACATCCAATCGCCAACAGCGGATCCCCATACAAAAGAAATATAATGCCGTTGGTTAGACTGGTCACGATACTGCCTATTGAAATGTTGAGCCCAGCCCAATATGCATACTTCTTTCGGCTCGGCACTGTATTAAAGTCATAATCAAACATTTGCGCACTCCCAACAGCTTTCGTAAGTTTGCGATGCGTAATGTTTTGTGTCAATCTATGCGATGTGTCCCTTTCAATCGGTATTGTTGGTCTGCCAAACGTCGGGAAATCGACGCTTTTTAGTGCGTTAACGAAAAAGAGTGTTCTCATCGCCAATTATCCGTTTGCTACCATTGATCCCTCGGTGGGAGTCGTCGCAGTGCCCGATGTGCGCCTCGAGCGCCTCACAGAGATGAGCCATTCGGCAAAGACAGTGCCGGCGGCAGTGGAGTTTGTCGATATCGCGGGTCTGGTGAAGGGTGCGGCGGAAGGGGAGGGGCTGGGTAATAAATTTCTTTCGCACATTCGCGAGGTAGATGCCATTGCCGAAGTGGTGCGGATGTTTGAAGACGATGACATCACGCACGTCAGTAATTCTATCGACCCGCTGCGCGATATTGAAGTCATTAATCTCGAGCTTATTTTTGCCGACATGGAATCGGTGCGAAAGCGGCTTGAGCGCGTTGAGCGTGACGCACGCTCGGGGGATAAGGCGGCAATTGCTGAGACGGAACTGCTAAAGAAAATTCTGCCGGTGCTTGAAAATGGCAAGCTCGCACAGAGCATCACCTACACGCCCGAAGAGAAGGTAATCATCAAAGGCATGCACCTCCTGACGATGAAGCCCATCTTGTATGTGCTCAACAAAAAGAATGGGGCAATCAATATTGACGCTGAGGGCGGCGAGCGCTGGCGCGAGCTCCAGCAATTTTTAAAAGACAACAACGCGCAATATGTGCTCGTCGATGCAGGGACGGAGCATGAGCTCAACGATGTGCACGACGATGAGCGCGATCAGTTTCGCCGCGAAATGGGTATTACGGAGAGCGGCATTAATGCGCTCATTCGTGCGGGTTATGAATTACTCGATCTGATTTCATATTTTACGACCGGCGAGGACGAAACGCGCGCGTGGACAGTGAAGCGCAACTCGACTGCGCCGGAGGCAGCCGCAGCTATCCACACTGATTTTCAAAAGAAGTTCATTCGCGCAGATGTGATCAATTGGGAGAAACTGCTTGGAGCAGGCTCGTGGAGCGCAGCGCGTGAAAAAGGTCTCGTGCGCACCGAGGGAAAGGAGTATATAGTGCAGGACGGTGATGTGATGGAGTTTAAAATTTGATGGCAAAAGCGAAGCGGCAAAAGGAAGATCGACCGCGCGTTGGCGTTGGTGTCATGATCTTCAAGAATGGCAAAGTCCTCCTCGGAAAACGCAAGGGCTCGCATGGCAGCGGTGAATATTCTTTCCCCGGCGGTCATCTCGAGTACATGGAGTCCTTTGAAGAATGCGCCCGTCGCGAGGTGCTCGAGGAAGCTGGTATTGAAATCGAGAACATTAAATTTAACTACGTTGCAAACGTGAAGCAGTATGCACCCAAGCACTATGTGCATATCGGTCTTATCGCCGCTTGGAAAGCAGGAAAGCCGCGCGTGATGGAGCCGGATAAGAATGAGGGGTGGGGTTGGTATGATCTCAATAATCTACCCGAACCGCTTTTTCTCATGTGCAGGCTCGCTTTTGAAAATCTTCGGAAAAAGGACGTCTATCAGGATGCATGATGTAATTGGTCAAAAACCCGCAGCGCAGCTGCGGGTCTCTCTGTTTTTTCATGAAGATTCTGGTATAATTTTGCTATATGGAAAATACTAACAAAGTAACCCCAAAGGATTTCTTCCTATGGGTAGCCGCGATTGCGGCATTATATGTAAGCACGGTGAGTTTATTGGTGCTGTGGTTTTCGTATATTGATCGCCTGATTGGCACAGTGGATCAGTATATGGATCCGTTTTCGACGGGCATGCGCATTGCTGTTGCCTCGCTCGTTATCATTTTCCCGCTCTATATTTTCTTTACGCGCATATTGCATCAGGAAATCCGCGCCAATGCCGCTAAAAAAGAGCTCTGGATTCGCCGCTGGCTCTTAATGCTCACACTTTTTGGCGCTGGAGTGGTGATGGTGATTGATCTCATCGTGCTGCTCAACACCTTTCTCGGTGGCGAGGAGCTCACCATGGCATTCCTGCTCAAGGTATTGAGTGTGCTTGTGGTTGTCGGCGGAGCGTTTTGGTATTACCTGCACGAGGCGAAAGGTACTTGGGATAAGCCGGAGCAGGCGTGGACCTCGCAGATGATCGGCATGATCGTCTCGCTCATTGTGCTCACCTCGGTGGTTTCCGCATTTTATATCATCGGGACGCCGCGCGATTTGCGCCTCTTGCGCTACGATCAGGAAAAGGTGTACGCGCTGCAGAACATCCAATCACAAGTGACCACATATTGGCAGCAAAAGCAGCGTCTCCCTGCATCAGTTGATGATCTTAAGGATCCGCTCAGCGGCTTTGTCATCCCCGTTGATCCGCAGACTGCGGAAGGGGAGATGTACAAGTACGAATATCGCATGACGGGCGATATGGCATTTGAGATCTGCGCGGTATTCAATCATGCAAGCGTTGGCAGCACGAGTGATATAGCACGCCCCAAGCCGGTATATACGGATTACTACAACCCCGAAAACGAATATTGGGAGCATGCAGCAGGGCGCGTCTGCTTCCCACGCACCATCGACCCAGAGCGCTACCCACCGTACGTCAAACCAGTTTTCTAGAGCACATTCTGAAGCCCGTCAACTTCCGCTGACAGACGTGGGCAGACTATACTTCGCATCAGACGAGCGGAGGAAAGTCTGATGCGAGAATTTCTGCTGTACTGTGCGGGTCCCATCACGGGGGAGTCGTATGCCACTTGCACCGATTGGCGCGCCTACGTGGAAGAGAAAACGCCCGCGCATATCCACGCGGTCTCACCCATGCGCGCAAAGCCATATCTTGCAGGCGAGGCGAGCATAAACCATTCGTATGAGTGGTCGCCGATGAGCTGTGCGAAAGGAATCACTGCACGCGATCGCTACGATGTGATGCGGGCAGATGCCATTCTGGTAAACCTGATTGGCGCCAAACGCGTCTCGATCGGCACGGTCATGGAAATCGCATGGGCGGATGCGTGGAGAAAGCCCATCGTGATTGCCATGGAGAAAGACAACATCCACGAGCATCCCATACTGCGGGAAGCCGCTGGATTCATTGTGCCGACACTCGATGAGGCGATTGCCGTTGCGATTGCTGTTCTTTCGCCCAAGTGATGCGGCAAGCCGGTGGAAACTCCACCGGCTTTTTTGCGCGCATTTGCAAATGATCAATACGTATGGCATGGTCAAGGCAGGTAAGCACAGGAGCAACCAAGAAATGAAAAAAATGTTTCTACTGGCATTATGTGCGCTTTGCGGCACTACTGCGCTCGCCGAAGGATCTGTTTCGTTGCGCGACATTACGCTCGTCGAGTGTGAGCCGGTTCCATCACTCGATGGTTTGCGCGTGCAACAATTTTTTGCTCCGGCAAAAGAGGAATGCAATAACAGTGCGAGCACTGTTTTGATCCGTGTCGCCGAATATGGAAAGGTGAATGCATTATGTTCGTATCGCGGCGGCGGACGTGCCTGCACACCACTTCCCGCGATGAACAGCGCCGAGCATGAGCTGTTCGAATCGATGCGCGCTTTTGCCATCCCCGCGAAGGTATACCGCACGTGCACGATCGGCGACGGCAAGACGTGGCTGATGGAAATGGTGACCCCCAGTGGCGACTGCACGCCGGATATTCACGCAATGCGCTATTGGGATTTCATTCAGAAACGCGTGTACCTCAAGGATGGTTCAAAAGGTATCGGGTACGTGGATGTACCTGAGGTGCAAGCTGCTCGATAGTTGGATGCTGTTGCCGGCAGACCTGAAAGGTCTGCCGGCGATTCTTTTTATAGCCCCCACTTCGTGCTATCTTTTTAACATGGCAGGCACATACAACCATAAAAAAATAGAAAAGAAGTGGCAAAAACACTGGACTACTAAAAAGTCTGACACTACGAAGGATGCCGTGAAAGGTAAAAAGAACCACTACCTTCTCGTCGAGTTCCCATATCCATCCGGCAATCTGCATGTGGGGCATTGGTATGCATTTGCGGTGCCGGATATCTATGCCCGCTACATGCGCGCGCAGGGTTTCAATGTACTGTATCCGATCGGCTTCGATGCGTTCGGTCTTCCGGCCGAAAATGCTGCCATCAAACGCAAGCTCAATCCGCGCAAGTGGACACAGCAAAACATCGCGTACATGAAAAAGCAGCTCGCTTCTATGGGCGCATCATTCGATTGGTCGCGCGAAGTGGCGACGATCGATCCTGCGTATTACAGATGGACGCAGTGGATGTTCACGCAGTTTTATAAAAAAGGACTTGCATATCAGAAAGAAACTCCGGCGAACTGGTGCCCGTCATGCAAAACGGTGCTTGCGAACGAGCAGGTCGTCGCAGGAAAATGCGAGCGTTGTGGTACGGCAGTTGAGCAGCGCCTCATGCTGCAATGGAATCTGCGCATTACCGATTATGCAGACCGCCTGCTCACTGATCTTGATGCTCTCGACTGGCCGGAGCAAATCAAAGAATCTCAGCGCAACTGGATAGGGAAGTCTGAAGGGGCACTCGTTGATTTTCCGCTTATCGATGTGGTTGGGCAGCAAGACGGAAAACATACCGTACAGATTTTCACCACACGCCCCGACACGATCTTTGGCGCAACGTACATAGCTGTCTCGCCGGATCTTGCAGCGAAGTGGCTCGCTGTAGGTTGGAAGGCGGGTGATGATGTGCAGACATTCATAAAGAGCGCACTCAAAGAACGCGCAGAGGCGGGCGTGGCAGGAGTTAAAGAAAAGAACGGTATTTTTTCTGGTATCTATGCGATCAATCCTGCACATAATGAGAAGATCCCTGTATGGATTGCCAATTATGTGCTGGGCGACGTCGGTACTGGTGCCATCATGGCTGTCCCCGCGCACGATCAGCGCGATTATGAATTCGCAAAGAAATACAGTTTGCCGATACAGCAGGTCGTTGAGCCGGTGCTGGTGCAGACCACAGGCTCCGCTGCATTTAGAGGTAACGAGCCCGTGCAGGACAGCAGCGGCATTATTGCCGTTGTGAAGCACTGGGCAGAGGATAAATACTTGGGGCTCCATTGGCCGGAGGCTGGCTGGGGGACATTACTCACTGGGGGGATTGATGAAGGGAGCACTCCCCAGGAAACTGTTCTCAAAGAGATACGCGAAGAGACGGGCTACCAAAGCGCACAGATAGCGGGGAGTTTCGGTATTATTCACAGCAAGTACTATCACGCTCCCAAGAAGGTGAATCGCTTCGGACACGCCGCTACTTTTTACGTGGAGCTGGCGGATGATTCGCGCGAAGAGATTTCTGCGGAAGAGGCGTCAAAGCATGAAATGCGCTGGCTCTCTAAAAACGAACTCAGGCAATTTTTGACTGCCACTTCACACTTGCAGCTGCTTGAATTTTTAGATTCCCACGTGTATTCAGGACAAGGGCTTTTGGTGAACTCGGGCGAGTTCAACGACATGGACTCTGAGCAGGCAAAAAAGAAGATTACCGAAAAAATCGGCGGCAAGTGGACCACCACCTATCGCCTGCGCGATTGGGGAGTTTCGCGCCAGCGGTATTGGGGCGTGCCCATTCCGATCATCCACTGCGAAAAGTGCGGCGCGGTGCCGGTGCCAGAAAAAGATCTGCCGGTAAAACTCCCTGAGATTAAAGATTATCTGCCCACCGGTGATGGCAAATCACCGCTCGCCAAGGTCAAGAAATTTGTCGATGTGAAATGCCCGCAATGCAAAGGCTCGGCAAAACGCGAAACAGACACGCTGGATACGTTTGTGGATTCATCATGGTACTTCCTTCGCTATACGGATCCGAAAAACAAAAAAACTTTTGCAGATACTAAGAAGCAAAAGATGTGGATGCCCGTCGATTTCTACTCCGGCGGTGCCGAACATACCACGATGCATTTGCTCTACAGCCGCTTTTGGCAGAAGGCACTTTTCGATCTTGGATTTGTAAGCGAAAAGGAGCCATACAAGCATCGTATGAACCGCGGGCTCATCCTTGGTCCTGACGGGCAGAAAATGAGCAAATCGAAAGGCAATGTCATTGATCCTGATGAATGGGTGGCGAAACTGGGCGCAGACACAGTGCGTCTCTATCTCGCATTTATTGGCCCATACAATGAGCCCGGCAATTATCCGTGGAATACCGATTCCATCGTTGGTGTGCGGCGCTTCCTGGATCGCATCTCTAAAATGCCGGAGCGCATCGGAAAAGAAAACAGCGAAGAAACCGAGCGCGCTCTGCACAAAATGATTGCGAAAATAACCACAGACATCCCCGAGCTTAAATTCAATACCGCAATTGCTGAAATGATGAAATTTTTGAATGTTGCGGACAAGACCGGTATCGGCAGAGGGCAGTGCATTGCGTTTCTACGCGTGCTCGCGCCGTTTGCGCCGCATATCGCGGAAGAGCTGTGGTCTGTGATGAAGCAAAAAGGCTCGGTGCATCAAGCGCCATGGCCGAAAGCTGATGAGGCGAAACTGCAGGAAGAGATGATCACTATTGTTGTGCAAGTGAATAGCAAGAAAAAAGGAGAGGTCAGCGTTCCCGCTGGTTCGTCTGAAGAGTCTGTGCTCGCTGCCATTCGCAAGGATGAAAAACTTGGAGTAATTGTAGGGCAGATGAACACACCGCGGATATTTTTCGTGCCAAATCGTTTGATCAATATCGTTGGCTAGTACCCCATTCACTTAATTTTGTCCCGTAAACGCCTGTAATCGCGGCTGCGACTTGTCAAAATTCCTTACCGATGCTTTTTAGCATCGCTGCGGAATTTTCGACTTCGTCTCGCTCGCGATCCCGGTCTTTTCTTGGGACAAAATTAAGTGAATGGGGTACTAGCGACGCACAATCACCGTGCCCGCATCGGTGTCGCGCACAGCGTACCCTTTTTTCTCGAGCTCCTCTCTCAGTGCATCGGCGCGCGCCCAATCCTTTGCGGCGCGCGCATCGTCGCGCTCCTTGCGGAGCGCCTCATCTTCGGCGGGGAGAGTCGCATCTTCAATTTTGCTGAGAATTTTTTCATCGGGTGCCGTAAGACCCAGACCGAGTACCCGATCAAAATCTAAGAGTGTCGCCCGCAGGTCGCCGTGGGAAAGGGAAGTGTCTTTAAGCATGTCCCACACAATCGCAATTGCGCCGGCAGTATCGAGATCAGCATTAATACGTGCGGTAAATTGCTTCTGCCATTTAGGAGAAATGCGCCCGCTCGCCGAGCGCACTTCATATGCATGCCGGTGCAAACGGGTAAACGCTGCCGCTGCCGCGCCGAGTGCCCCCCACGTAAAGTTGGCTGGCGTGCGATAATGACTGGTCAAAAACCAGTATCGCAATGCGAGTGGATGCATGCCGTGTTCGAGCACATCTTTCAGATAGACAGTGTTGCCCTCAGACTTTGCAATTTTATGTCCATCAATCTGAATGTGCGCGCGATGCATCCAAAAACGCGAAAAGGGAGTTTTACCGGTTGCTGCTTCCGACTGAGCAATCTCGTTGTTGTGATGAATGGCGACGTGCTCGATGCCGCCCGTGTGGATATCGATCTGTTCGCCTAAAAGAGAGCGCGCCATCGCGGAGCATTCGATATGCCACCCGGGTGAGCCCTTGCCCCACGGGCTATCCCAGCCGAAGTCTTTACTAAATTTCCAGAGTGCGAAATCAGTCGGATGATGTTTCTCAGGGTTTGCCACAACTCGCGCCCCTTCCTCAAGGTGTTCGATGTCGATGCCGCCTAAAGCGCCGTACTCCTTAAAGAGAGAAGTCTCGAAATAAAGTCCGTCTTTCGTGCGATACACATAGCCTTTTTCGTCGAGTGTTTTAATGAGCGCTATCTGAGCGTCAATATACGCGGAGGCACGGGGAAATTCTATTTTGGCAGTCGAAACGCCGAGCATGGCGACATCCGCCAGATATGCTTGCGTGTAGCGTTCTGCGAGGGCAAGCATATTCTCCATCGTGGGCTTCATCTGCTCTCGTTTCAGTGCCTTTGCCATTTTGTCCTCGCCTTCGTCGGCGTCGGAGGTGAGGTGCCCGAAGTCGGTGATGTTGATGACCTGCTTTACTGCATACCCATTGTATTCAAGCACGCGGCGCAGGGTATCCGCAAAAACCGCCGCGGAAAGATTTCCAATGTGTTGAAAATCGTACACCGTGGGACCGCAGTTATACATGCGTACCGTCTTACCCGATGCAGTGAACTGTTCGAGCGTGTTTCCCTTGGTGTTGTGAAAACGCAATGGCACAGCGGGTTGCGATGTAACGCCTCGTGTAAACCAGCCAAACATGCACTAAGAGTACCAAAAAATCGCGGCCGAGTCTCTGGCGGATTATAACCAACCTTTACGTTTAAAGTACGCAAACATCATGATTGCCACTGCAACCATAAGGCTGAGCACCACCCAGAAACTGTGGGGGTTTGAAGCAAGGAATGGATACTCCACATTCATGCCGAACACGGCGGCAATGAGCGCAAGCGGGAATGTCAGAAATGCCATGACGGTGAGACGCTGGATGACATCATTTTGCTTGGTGGTGAGCAGGGAATTGTTTGTCTCGCGCAATTCATGGAGGGATTCAACCTGCCGCATGATGTGATTGTGTACACGGTAATATTCGTTTGAAATATTACGCAAGAAATGCGTGAACTGATTTCCAAAAAGAGCCGGAGCGCGCGCTTCGATGTCGCGTAAAATATCGCGGTGCGGCTCGAGCACCTGCCGCAGATCAAGGAGGACGCGCCCTGCATGGGAGAGCGACACCACCATATCCCGTTCCTGCCCGCGGAAAATATGCTTTTCGATATCACGCAGCGCATCGTGCACGACGTTGATTTCCTGCTCGATTGATTTGTACATCTTGCGCAGCAGAAAATAGAAAATGTGCCCACCGTGCATGTCAGTCGTTTCGGAATCAATGAGCGTGCTGACATCAAACACCTTGGCGAATTTATGGAGCGGATCGATGGAGTCGTACCGCGTGGTGATGATAAAATTTTTCCCGACAACAAAATCAAGCTCCTGCTCATGGGTGCCGCGTGCGTGGCGCAGGGAAGGGAAGTAGAGAATGGCGTACATATAGTCGTCGTACAACTCCACACGGGGGCGCACGGTCGGCAACAGCAGCTCCTCGGCGACCGCTGCTGCAATGCCGAATTCTTTTACTAGTCCGCGCACCTCGGCCTGGGTGGGGGATTCAAGGTCGATCCACGTGATATTTTCAAGTATGCGCCGGGCAAGCATATGTATCTATTATAGTACGCTCAGGTCTGCTTCATTTGTTCTGCACAGTGCAATGTTAAAAAGCGATTTATATGGCATACTTGAAAGCAATGTTTAATTCGTCTAATTCCGAACAGGAAAACGGGATGAGTATGCGCGCTGTGGCGGCGGGTACTGCTATCGTTGTTGTCATTTCATTTTTCGCAGGCGCGGCAGTCGGCTCGAAGCATGCGGCACCCGCCGCTGCCATTGCGAGCGTCACCGGCTTTGGCGAGACGGGCGTCCCTGCAGATATAGATCTCGCCCCTGTTTGGAAGGCGTGGCAAATTATAGATGAGCGTTATGTGCCCGCGCGTATCGCAACGAGCACCGCAACCACCACTCCGAATGGTGCGACCGACATGCAGGAGCGCGTGTGGGGGCTTATAGAAGGGCTCGCGTCGTCACTCGACGATCCGTACACCGTCTTTCTCCCGCCGGTGCAGGCAGAAATTTTCCAGGAAGACATCAGCGGTAATTTCGAGGGGGTGGGCATGGAAATTGCAATCCGCGACAACATCCTCACGGTAGTATCGCCACTCAAAGACACCCCTTCATACAAAGCGGGGCTTAAAGCAGGCGATCGCATTTTGAAAATTGATGAGACAGACACGCGCGGCATTACCATTGAAGCGGCGGTGAATCGCATTCGTGGTCCCAAGGGGACGCAGGTGGAATTTTTGCTCGTGCGCGACGGTGTGCCAGAGCCGCTCACTATTAAAGTGACGCGCGACGTCATCAACATCCCCACAATTCAAACCGAGATGCGCAAAGACGGCATATTTGTGATTGAGCTGTACAATTTTTCCGCTACCGCCACCGGTCTGTTCCGCACCTCGCTGCGCGAATTCGTAGAATCGGGATCAAACAAGCTTATCCTCGATTTGCGTGGCAATCCGGGTGGCTACCTTGAAGCGGCAGTCGAAATTGCAAGCTGGTTCCTGCCGGCGGGGGAGGTTGTCGTTACCGAAGATTACGCAGACAAACAGAGCGATGTCGTGCACCGTAGCCGTGGCTACAACGTATTCAGTCCGCAGCTTCATATGGTAATTCTCGTCGATCGTGGCTCCGCATCTGCATCAGAAATTCTTGCAGGTGCGCTCAAGCATTATCATATCGCCGAGCTTGTCGGCACCAACACCTTCGGCAAAGGATCGGTGCAGGAGCTCGTCCCTATTACGCCCGATACCTCGCTTAAGATCACCGTCGCGCGCTGGCTCACCCCTGATGGTACACAGATCCCCATTGAGGGTATCGAGCCGAATGTGGTCGTGAAGCCGACCGACGAACAGATAAAAGCGGGGAAGGACACACAATTTGAGAAAGCAGTTGAAATTCTACTCAAAGCGAAGTAGAATGCCCCGATGCAAGTAATCCTATTAAAAGACGTCGCCAAGGTAGGTCGGCAGTTTGATATAAAAACAGTTGCCGACGGGTTCGCCCTCAATTTTCTGTTCCCACGCGGACTCGCCGAGCTCGCTACTAAGGAAAAGGTTGCCGCGCTTGAAACCAAGCGCTCAGAGATCGCGCACATGCAAGAGATCGGAGAACAGGCGCTCACTGGTGCAATTAAAAAGCTTGATGGGGCAACCGTCTCGATCAAAGCAGGGAAGGCGAGCGAGAGCGGCAGTCTCTATAAAGGAATTGGTGCAGAAGCAGTCGCTGAAGCGTTGAGCAAGGCGGCAGGTGCAAAAATTTCCACCGATGTTTTCGATCTCGCACACCCAATTAAAACAGTAGGGGAGCACTCGCTCGCACTCAACCTTGGCACAACAAAAGCGACCTGCACGCTCGTCGTTGTAGCGGGGGAGAAGTAACAATACCTCCAGTGGATCACAGTGTGGTTGGCAAATCACCAATGGGTGCAAGTTTCATCCGATTGAGGGTCGGTGAGAGTAATGCGACCAACTGACGTAGATGCTCAATTTCCTCCTCGAGGTCCGCTTCGCTATAAATCGGTTTTTCACGAAATACATATAATTTCTGATCAACCAGCTCGATATCATGTTGCCAATCTGACTCAAGAATGTGCAACAGCACATCGGGAGTAAAAATTTCCAAAGCCTCTACCTCATATCCTTCAGGGGTATGCAGTTTGAATTTTCCATCAAACGCTGCGGGGAGGGGGACTTTCGGTAAGAAAAACCCATTAAGACCCGAAAGATCTCTGTTGCGGGTGTTGTTTAAATATATATGCGGAAAAGTGCCGGAAAACACGACTTCCGAGACACAGTATTTGTAAGTGCGTCTGGTTTTTCCACTGCCAATTGTATATTGATATTGAAATATGCGAAACGCCCTATCATGGATGGTCCCCAGCAGTGCGTTGCTTGTTGCGCGGCTATGTCCCTCCTTAAACATAAGCGCATACTCTTGAAAGTACGGTTTGCTCGCATACGTAAAACCATATCGAAGCGCAAGGTGTTGCCACAGTTTTTTCTCTAATTTTTGCACATAGTGCACGTAGAGCAGAATCGGCATGACTCCAAAAACCCCAAAAAATGCATACCCGAATAGTTCTGAGTCGACGACTGTTTCAGATACTATGTGTGGCACTAGAAATAAGAACAGCGCAAAAACGATACATTCGTAGACAACCAAACTCGCGGTCGTTGCATGCACGCGATGTTGAATGTTCATAGGATCATTATGACAGCAACCTGCTGGTAGGGCATGTTGAAAAGCGCTGAGCGCACATGCGCATGCTTAACTTCGGCACAGTCCGTACCTTGGGAGAAGCACGATCGAGCGATCTTACTTTACGCAACATCCACCACTGCGTGGCGGCGCTTGCGACCGTCGAAACGGGTCTTCATCGTGCTGCGGAATTTGACGATGCCATCGGTGAGCGCAAAGAGGGTATGATCCTTGCCCATGCCCACATTCTTGCCGGCAATAACGCGTGTACCGCGCTGGCGTATGATCACCATGCCGGTTTTCGCCTTGCCGCCGTCTGCGATTTTTACACCCAGATACTGGGGGTTTGAATACGTTAAGTTTTTGGCTGTTCCGCCGGCTTTTCTTGTTGCCATATATTTGTATACTGTGCCCCATGAATATACCCGAAGCTTGGTTGAAAATCAAGCAACTGCCTGTCAATGATTTCGCGATGCCTCTGCTTGTCATTTTTGTGGGTGTGGGGAGCTTTGGTCTGGGCAGGCTATCGGCACAGGAAGCTCAAAAACAGCCCACAGCCGTGTCTCAGGTGGCAGCGGCGGTAATGCCACAGGGAGGTACTGTGATAGCCTCCAAAACGGGCAAAAAGTACCATTTTCCGTGGTGTGCCGGAACACAGCAGATTAGTGAAAAAAACAAGATTACGTTTGCAAGCGAGGAAAAGGCTCGTGCGGCGGGATATCTGCCTGCGGGCAATTGCAAGGGGCTTCAGTAAAAAAGCGCAAAAGAAAGAGGGGTTGGCTTGATGCCAACCCCCCTCTTTAGACATTTCTCACCTTAATTTTAGTGAAGATGTCTAAGGTGCGCCTGAAGAAATTTCGATGTCTCGGCGCGCTCGCGTCAGGGGTTGCCTCTTCCTCCAATCCGGGGGTAACCACGAGATCAGCTGGATCAAACGTGGACGACACCCTTCCATCCCCGAATCGCTTTGCAAGCGAGCGCCCCGTTCGCTCACTGTGCGTCTTTCGTCTCTGTGCGGCAATTTTATTCTTGTCAGTCTTCTTCATTACGTCTTTTTTCCTTCTCTCGCTGCACCTGTTATACAACATAACCCAAACGTAATCTATTGTCAAGATCGGTAGGGAAGTATACAATGCGTGCATGATCGTACTCGATGTTGAATCCTCAGGAACTGAATACCACGTCCACTCAATTCTTTCACTAGGCGCGATCGAATTCGAAAACCCGACCAATCAATTTTATGATGAGTGCCGCATGTGGGACGGAGCGCATGTAATGGACGAGGCGCTTGAGGTCAACGGATTTACCCGCGACGAAATTATTGATGAAAAAAAGAAAACCGAGGCGGAATTGGTCCGCTCATTTCTAGCGTGGGCAAATGGAGTGGGGGAGAAGACGCTCGCGGGGCAGAATCCGTCATTCGATCGCGATTTCGTGAAGGCGGCCGCTGGGCGCGCGCATATTGATTACGATCTCGCACATCGCACCATTGATACACACACACTTGCATGGATGCATATGGTGAAGCGCGGTATTGAACCACCCATTGACCCGGTGAAGCAACACTCAAAACTCAATCTCGATGCGGTGCTCAATTATACAGGCATTCCCGCAGAGCCTGAACCGCACAATGCCCTCACTGGGGCTATGTGCCATGCAGAAGTGATTGCGCGCCTTTTGTATGACAAGCCGCTCTTGCCCGAATTCTCTCACTATGAAATCCCCTGGAAAAAAGAAGCCTGACAGATCGGTGTCGCCGTTAAAATCCACAGCACCTACGTCGTGGGGGCAGGTTGCGGATTGGTACGAAGATCACCTTGCGGGGGGAGATACCTACCATGAAAAAGTTATTGCGCCGCACGTACTGCGCCTGATGGAGCCGATCAAAGGAAAGCCGATAATTGAAATTGGATGTGGTGAAGGGTATTTCACGCGTCTGTTAAAAAAGAATGGGCACACGATCGTGGGGAGTGATATTTCTGAAGAGTTGATTCACAAGGCGCAGCAGCACAACGATGGTATTCGGTATGTTGTTGCACCGGCAGATACACTGTCGTTTGCACAAGACGTAAGCGCTGCGGGCATGCTCGCGGTGCTTACGCTTCAAAATATGGAGCGTATCGAGCCAGTGATGCAGGAAGCCGCGCGCGTACTCAGCAAAGACGGGCGCATACTCATCATCCTCAATCATCCCGCTTTTCGCATTCCACAGCGCTCGTCGTGGGGCTTTGATCAGGAGAAGGGAATGCAGTATCGTCGCCTTGATGGATATCTTTCGGCGCATGCTGCAAAAATCGATATGCACCCGGGTGCACGTGCCGGCAAGACCTATACGCACTCGTATCACCGCTCTCTGCAGGACTATTCTAAAGCGCTGCGCACTGCCGGTTTTGTAATTACTAAAATTGAAGAATGGATTTCACATCGTGTCAGTGAGCAGGGACCCCGCAAGCAAGCAGAAGACGTAGCGCGCAAAGAATTTCCGCTATTTCTTGCGATCGAAGCGATGCAGCATCCGACTCGTTGATAGCGCGGACCCATTGACGCATACGCTATCCGCACCTACTCTAGAACGAGGAGGCTTATAAGGGAGAACCAGCCGATGTGGAATCGCCAGCGAAAGATTGCACAACTCGCTGCAGTGCTCATGCCATTCGTGGCAGCCACGCACGGGTATGCAGGAGATGCAGAGCCGTATGAATACGCGCGGCAACCGATCTGTAATACCGCCGAGGATGCAGAAAGACTCACGCGAGTGGTCGTAGAAATTGGCATGCCACAAACGGAAGCGCTGCAACTTTTCACAGTGAAAAGTCATGGGCGTACTATTCCAACGTGCGAGATTCCCGATGTCGGACCCATCATTGTTTTGATGCCGGAGTCAGCAATAAAAAAGACACTTTCGTTTCGCGGCGTTGACTATGCGTACGTCAGAAAAGCAAAAATAGTGGCGGTACCATGGCAGGTCAATCAGGAAACGGGTGAAAGATCCTACAGGCCACTGGGGGGAGGGGAGCACTACAAGTATGTGATCGACCTCAACCTGAATCTTACTCCAGTACAAAAGCGATTGCTGTGCACCGCATGTGATGTGGAAGCATAACAGAAAAAGAAATACGCAGAAATATTTCAAAAGGAGCACCAAAAAGGTGCTCCTTGTTTTTTTGGGGGACTGTGGTCTTGAACTCAGGATGCCGAGATACTGTGGATAACATCATGTCGCACAATATATCTTTTGCGACGTTGTGCTGAGGCAAAAACGCCCGTGGCGTGGCATGACCACTGCCGGTATATATGGTCGGCATGCATGTGCTTCCTAGGCGCTCTGTCTCGCATGGGTGTAGTTTTTCCGCGCACATTCATTTTGGCTGCGCCTGTGTCCCCCTGTAATCTCGCACACCCCTTATTTCGAGATTTCAATATTTTTCAGCGATTCTCGGCATGCTGACTCCCCCATTAAAAAAATCCCCAGAGGGGACATACATAGGTGCTCATCTTTATCAAATTTTTGAGGACCGGATGCTAATTCCGGTCCTCGCTACATTCGTTCTTGTGTTGCTGCGGCGCTCGTCATTAGAACGTGCGCTCCGCAGCTAACTGCTTCGGCGTGCGGCAGGTCCAGCCCCGGCGACCAGTTGTCGGGTCGCGACCCGGGTTATTGGTCCATTTAGGGTTCGCTTCGAACCACTTAATAACGTGCTGCTCAGCGTCGCTGGCAACCAGGCCCATTTGGCACTGGACCTCAGATACCATGAATTGCAGATGAATCTCTTTGCAATCCGTGAGATCCTTGATCTTGCACACGGAGAGGACGAGGGTCATCTGCTCATCGCCAAGCTCCTGAGCCGTCGCGGGTGCGAACGTCAGGAGAAATGCCAACACTGCGCCTGTAAATGTTTTGCGCATCATGCTTTCCTCCTTCTCAATATTCAAAAACCCCTTATTCGAGTGTAGCGCTCTCATAACGAGGCGCAACCACTAAATATTAGTATACATTGCATCGGGCACTTGTCAAGTTGCATGTACCTGAATTCAACTTCGAAGTGCAACACTCCATGCTTGTAATGGCGTCTTAAA
>CAYWZA010000012.1:0-28938 GCA_964462785.1 uncultured Candidatus Saccharibacteria bacterium
GTTTTAAGACGCCATTACAAGCATGGAGTGTTGCACTTCGAAGTTGAATTCAGGTCAGGGTGTCTTTACAAATGCAATTTAGTGTGCTAATATATAAGCAGTGTCCGGCATTAGTAAATGACAGATATATGAGATAAACAAGAGAGGAGGTTTCCATGCGAGTGTTGACTCTCGCATTGCTGGCGTTGTTTGTGTGTTCGCCAGTACACGCACAAAGTTTAACAGAGTTTGGTGTAGTTGCTCCACCATATGGGTTTGTGGGTTTTTGTGTAAGAAACCCGCGTGAATGTGCGCAGCCATCAACTCTGTGGGGGGTTGTGAAAACAACACCAACCCTACTTGCTTTGCTGGACAATGTGAACAGCACTGTAAACCAAAAAATTAAACCTGAGACCGATCAGGAACATTTTGGGATCAGTGAGTATTGGACCTTACCAAATGACGGCATTGGTGATTGTGAGGATTACGCGCTACTGAAGCGACGTGTCCTTATTACAAAAGGTTTCAACCCGTCCGCTCTGCGCCTCACTGTGGTGGTGGACGAGAACGGAGATGGTCATTTGGTACTTATTGTGATCACCGATGGCGGAGATATTGTTCTCGATAATAAATTTGATGCGGTGTATTTACCGCGTCATGTGCCGTATAGGTTCATCATGAGACAGTCGGGGGTAGACCCGGTGTTGTGGGTGAGTCTTGAGGCGACAACCGCGACGGCTCCATGAGCCGTCGCTTCTTTTTGTAGACGTCATACAATAGCAATATGCGCGTTATTGCTATAGACCCTGGGTATGGTCGTTGTGGCGTTGCGGTAATCGAGCGACAAAAAGGAAAGAATGTACTTTTATATTCGTCATGTATCACCACTAAAACAACAACGCCTCTCCCCGACCGTCTACTTGCTGTTGTGAAAGAGGTTTCGCGACTATTAGATATTCATACACCTTCTGCGTTCGCGCTCGAGCGCTTGTATTTCAATACGAATCAAAAAACCGCGATGGGTGTCGCGGAGGTGCGCGGGGCTCTTATATATATTGCGCGCTCTGCGGGTGTTCCTGTTTTTGAATACACCCCTCCGCAAGTGAAGGCGGCGGTTGCGGGTTGGGGTCGCGCTGATAAAAAGCAGCTCATGCGCATGATCCCTCAATTGGTGCGTATTGAAAAAAACATCACCTCTGATGATGAGTTCGATGCTATAGCGGTTGGTATTACACACCTTGCCCACTCTCGATAAGGTTTAGTTGTTGTGGTGTTGCTATAGTATAGAAATTACGTACTATGCACATGCTATGAAACGGGTGAATATGCATATGCTCAAATCTGCCGCTTTGGTTGTTTTTTCTATTGGTTTTTTCTTTGTTGGAGCTACGGTGTTGTGGGCAGCAATGATAAACGTGCCCAGTATAGAGGGTTTTCATACACGTAAGGTTGCGGAGTCAACAAAAATATATGACCGCACCGGCAAGGTGTTGTTGTATGATGTCCACGGCTCGATCCGCCGGACACTCGTCCCCATTGATCAAGTGTCTCATCATGCCCGAAACGCAACAATAGCAATCGAAGACACCGAGTTCTACCAGCATCGTGGTGTAAAAATCGACGCTATCGTCCGCGCATTCATCGCCAACCTCCGTGAGGGTTCGAGGGGGCAGGGTGGTTCCACTATTACACAGCAAGTAATTAAAAACACACTCTTGAGTCGAGAGAAAACTATCACTAGAAAAATCAAAGAGGCGGTTTTGGCTATCAAACTTGAGCGGGTATTACCAAAAGATAAAATTCTTGAGATTTATTTTAATGAAACACCGTATGGTGGGACGCTGTATGGCATCGAGGAGGCGTCGCAGTATTTTTTTGCTAAATCGGCAAAAGATGTGACTCTTCCTGAGGCAGCGTATCTTGCTGCGCTACCGCAGGCTCCAACGTACTACTCACCGTTTGGAAATCATCGAGACAAACTCGAAGAGCGTAAGAATTTGGTATTAAAGCGCATGTTTGAAAGCGGGTTCATTACTGCAGCTGAGTACGAAGAGGCTCGCGTTGTTGTTGTTGAGTTTCAGGCGCGCGATGATACTGGTATTAAAGCGCCTCATTTTGTGTTTTATGTGCGTGAATACCTTGAGGAGAAGTATGGTATTCAGGAAGTAAACGAGGGGGGTCTCCATGTCGTCACCACCCTCGATTACGATCTGCAGAAAAAAGCTGAGGAGGTTGTGGAGCGATACGCAAAAGAAAATGAGCGTACATTTAACGCAGAGAATGCGGCTTTGGTGGCGGTAGACCCTACGAACGGGCAAATTCTTGCAATGGTCGGTTCGCGTGGATATTTCGATGATGGAATTGATGGGAAGTTTAATATTACCTTGGCGAAGCGGCAGCCGGGATCGTTGTTTAAACCGTTTGTATATGCAACAGCGTTCGCCCGTGGATACACACCAGAAACGGTGGTGTTTGATTTGAAAACTCAGTTTTCAACCACATGCGCACCAGATACTTTTGAAACAAACGATTTATGCTACTCCCCTGATAACTACGACGGGGTGTTCCGCGGACCTATATCATTACGTGATGCTTTGGCACAGTCTGTAAACGTTCCCGCGGTAAAGGTTTTGTATTTGGTTGGTATCCAAAACACACTTGATACCGCCCGCCGTCTTGGAATCACCACACTCACCGAGCCGCCTGAACACTATGGACTGCCGTTGGTGCTTGGTGGCGGTGAAGTGACTCTTCTTGAGATGGTTGGTGCGTATAGCGCATTCGCGAATGAAGGGGTTCTCCACCCAACAGTTCCTCTTTTATCGGTAACAAGCCCGTCGGGTGAACTTTTAGAAGAATATAAAGAGGTTTCCACACCGACCCTTGATCCAGAGGTGGCTCGTTCTATAAATAGCGTCCTTTCGGATAACGCTGCGCGGACGCCGGCTTTTGGTGAAAATTCATCACTCTACTTCCCTGGATACAGCGTTGCTGCAAAAACAGGCACCACCAATGACTACCGCGATGCGTGGGTTATCGGATACACACCCCGAGTTGTTATTGGTGCGTGGGCTGGAAACAACGACAACACCCCTATGCAAAAAAAGGTTGCTGGTTTTATTGTGGCGCCGTTGTGGCATGAGGTTATGCAGTTTGCACTCAATCACTCCGATCACCCTACGTTTACACAACCTGCAGGAAAAGATCTATCCACAGCTCCGGCGCCGCTCCGTGGTGTGTGGAATGCTTCTGGTGTACACGACATTTTATTCTCAGTAAACAAAGATAATCCATTGCTCCCTGCAACCAATCCGGAGAAAGACCCACAGTTTGTGTTTTGGGAATACCCTGTTGCTTTGTGGGCTGGAAAAAATCCTGATCTTCTTCTTACCACCAACTCTTCAACACCAATCACACCCATACCACTTCCATCAGGTTCAACACTTATTACTTTTCCCCTTACTGGCACGGTGATGCAGGTAAACTCTCCACTTACCATAACCACAAACAGCCCGTACGGAGCAAACACTTCTCGTGTTTCTTTTTACCTTAATGATGTGTTTATTGGATCATCGTCAAGAGCTCCATTTTCAATGTCGACCCTCACGAATACGCGTGGTTTAGTGCGTATTACCGCTGTTGCTGAGAGCCCACTTGGGCGTGTGATTGGTGAATCAACGATCACAGTTCAATAGTTTTTGGTGGTTTGGAAACTATCTTTTCCCACCTTACCTGATGTCTTTAATGGTTTTATTTTTGAGTTTTTTTTGTATAGCGGAGAGAATTTCTGTTTTTTGTAGCTGTATCGCGTGTTTGAGAGTGTTGCTTCCTTGAATGTATAGAATGTTTTTTTGTTGCTTTATCTCATACACTGTTTTGTTGTTGGGAAAAAAAGTGTTTATTGCCGCGCGAATCGCATTTTTTTCCTCTTGATCTTTTACTACGATAGTTGAGAATTGCTGCAGTAACGAATCTACCTTCTTCATACTACAGTTTATTTATTGAGTGGCATCACTAAATAGGTAAAGGTGTTGTCTCCTATTCCTTGTATAATCAGAGGTTTTCCTGCTCCGGAAAACTTCAAAGCAACACTGTCGGTATGTATGCTTTGTATGCAATCAGCTATGAGGTTGGTATTGAAGTTTATATCAATATCTTCCCCTGACAGTGCCGCATCAACAGCATCCGACATATCCCCTACCACCGCGTGTTGCGCGGTGGTGCTGAGTATTTTTTTATGTGGGTAGATGTGAAATCCTATTTGTCGTTGCTCTCCAGAAAATAGGTTTGCTTTTTGTAGTGTTGCGGCAAGATCCTCTTTTAACACCACCGCTTCGGTGGTTGTTTTTTTAGGAATAATTGCTTCGTAGTTTGGAAACACAGCATCCACTACTCGTGAAGCAAATATTGTTTCGCCGCATATTGCTTGTAGTTGTGAGTCGGCAATTGAAAATTCCACCTCCTCTTCGGTTTGTGTTTCAAAACTCGCAGCAGCATCGAGAGCGTTTTTGATTGGTATAAGCACATCGTCTGGTTGTTTTTTTGTTGGTGTGTTTATTTTTTTCTCGGCTAGCCGAAATGAGTCTGTCGCAACAAACACCAACGCGTTGTTTTTATAGGTAATGTATATACAACCAAACTCCTGCCGGATAGTTGAGGGAGAAGCCGCGTATGCAACTGAGCGGATACCGTTTATAAATGCTGTGCGTGGAATAGTGAATGTGTTTTTGTCTTTTGTGTGTGTGATGTGCGGAAATTCCTCATGAGGAATTGTGTGGATGGTGGTGGTGCTTCCTCCTGATGTTGTAATAAGTTTTTTCTCGTTATGTGCTAAAGATATCTGTGCTCCGCGACACAGACGAGTGGTTTGTGTCAGTATTGTTGCAGGAACTGCACACACACCCACTTCCTCAACTTTCGCCGGAACATGAATTTCAAGAGCGGATTCGAGGTTTGTGGCACGTAACACCAACTCACCCTTTCGAGCCTCTATAAGAATACAAGAAAGCACTGGGAGTGATTCTTTTTTACCGACAACCCGCCCGATCACCGAGACCCCTGAGAAAAACCTACTTTTGTCCACAGTCGCACGCATAAAATGTATTTTAAAAATTATTACCCCTATTACTGCTGTGTATAAGGGGAAATGATAGGAAAAGCTTTTTGATAAAACAAAAAAACATAGACACGTTTTTCAACACTCTACGCCTTGGCGCACTGGTGCTACCCACAAGGTGGCGATTCAAGAAAAGAGTGTGTGGAAAAAAAGAGGCAAACCAAGTGTTTATACACACCATATCAACACCATATGTACAAAGATATACACACATAAAAACAATACTACCCAGCAAGTGCTGATTTAATTTGATCAATCTCCTGTACCAAAATAGGACTCGCTTTGAGTTCCCCTTTAATTTTCTCACACGAGTGGATGACTGTGGTGTGATCCCGGCCACCCAACTGCTCGCCAATACTAGGATATGAAATGTTAAACTCCTCCCGCAAGATATACATAATCACCTGCCGAGGCTTTACCACCTCTTTTTTCCTTGTTTTCTCGTAAATACTTTGTTCCTCTATACCGTAGTATTGTGATATTTTTTTCACTACATCAACCACTGAAACACCTTTATGTGCACGGGTTGAGTTTTTTATAAAAGAAACAACCTCGCCCACTGAAACATTTCCACCCTTCACTTGTGCCTTACACACCACCGAATTTAATACACCCTCAAGTTCACGTATGTTTCCAGACACATTAGCCGCAATACACTGAATAACCTCATCAGTAACCGAAAAGTGATATTGCTCCGCTTTTGCGCGTAAAATAGCGATACGAGACTCAAGTTCCGGCTCAGGAACCTCAGCAATCATCCCTGCACTAAACCGCCCACGTAACCGATCTTGAAACCCCGGCATAAGAGCGGGGTGTGTATCAGATGAAAAGATAATTTGTTTATTGTTGTCATGGAAAGAGTTAAAAATATGGAACAACTCCTCTTGGGTCTTTTCTTTGTTAGCAATAAACTGAATATCATCCATGATAAGGACGTCGTACTGCCGGTACTGATCTTTAAAATTAGTACCCCTACCCGCCCGAATAGCACTCACTAAATCCTCAGTAAAACGATCCGCGGTCACATAAAACACTTTTTTATTTGAGTGAGATCGCTTAAAAGCGTTTCCAATTGCCTGAATAAGGTGTGTTTTTCCTCGACCAGTGTGTCCGTAAATAAATAACGGATTGTACGAAAGACCGGGGCGCGCCAACACAAACTGCGCAGCAGCGTGAGCAAGTTGGTTAAACGGACCAACAACGAAATTTTCAAAAGTGTAGCGTGGGTTGAGATTATCACGCTTATCAACATACAAATCCTGCATCTCAAGAGTTGTGTTGTATTGTGGCATCTTTTGAGAGCTGTATGGGCGCTGTTGGGTACGAATGTTTTTATGAACCACATACTCAACCCCACGAATAGAAGGATCGATATCGCGTAATGTTTTCAAAATCAATTTATGATGCTTGTCTCGCAACCACTCCTTCACAATTTTACTTGGCACCGCGACAGAAACAACCCCCACGTCATTTTTTAAAATATCAGTACCCTTGAACCACGTACGAAAACTCGCCTCGGTTGTGCCGAGCTCAATCTGCACCAAAGCGTTCTGCCACAATTCCCTATCACTAAGCATATGTTTTCACTTGTGTGGAATAGAAAAACATAGAGAGGCACGCACAACGTACGAAGATTATACATAAAAACCAAAAACAAACACAGCGATAAAAAAAACACACCACACGAACATGTGTATAAGGTGTGTACAACCAAAAAGAACAGCTAAAAAAGTTGCAAAAAAGCCCTATTTGTATACACTATGCATATGAAACGAACATATCAGCCAAAGAAAAGGAAACGCGCCAGAACACATGGGTTCAGAAAGCGCAACAAAACAGCAAACGGTAAGCGTGTTTTGAAAAACAGACGACAAAAAGGACGAAAGAGCCTTGCGGTATAATTACTAAATGGCAGGCGGCGTTCGAGTAGACATTAAAAAAAGCCTAAAAACAAGGCTTTTTTGTGTTGTTCCTAAAAAAAGCACCCCAAAAGCAACACAAAGGAACAAGCTAAAACGCTGGTGTCGGGAGGCGTGGCGCGCAGCAGGACTCACACAATCAAAAACAACAACCACCATACGCGTTCACGGAAAAGAAACATTTTCAGACATTAAAGAAAGTGTTTACGCAGCGGCAAAACAACACAGTCAATTGGAGGAAAGGAAAAACTGAAATAGAATAACACAGTGATAACAAGCACCTTCTATGCCGTTATATACACCCCGCTCTACAACGGGCTTATTTTTCTCATCGATATCCTACCAGGGGGAAGTGTTGGGCTCGCCATCATTATCCTCACTGTGTTGGTAAAAATCCTCCTTTTTCCCTTGGCGCGGCAAGCAACAAAAACACAACTTATACTCAAAAAAATAGGTCCTGAACTTGAGGAAATAAAGAAAAGATACAAAGACAACCAACAAGAGCAGGTTGCAAACATGCTTAAGTTGTACCGCGACAACAAAGTACACCCCCTCTCAGGACTGCTTGTTATTCTTATTCAACTCCCCATCGCCATTGGTCTATACCTGGTATTTTTAAAAGGAGGGTTGCCGGTCATTAATATAGAAACCTTATACTCCTTTGTCCCAACACCCACCACAGTACATATGGACTTCCTTGGGGTTATTAATCTGGCAGAAAAAAACATCCCCCTCGCCCTTGGGGTTGCTCTCACGCAGTTTTTTGTCGGCTACTTTATGTTTGAGACCCCAAAAACCGAGAGTAAGCCCGGGGAGTCTCTTAAAGAGGACATTATACGCAGCCTTCATATACAAACAAAATACGCACTACCAGTTTTGTTGGGGGTATTTGCATACATTCTTTCGGCAGCGGTGGCACTCCACTGGATTACCGGAAACATCTTCACGCTCGTGCAGGATTACTTGGTGCGCAGGCGATTTCGTGGTATAGGTGATACACACCAACCCCCACCCCATAAATATGGAAAACACTGTTACTAACATATTAAAAAACCTACTCCGCGCAGCGGGTGTTACCGAGCACACACTGGAGACAACAACAGCGGCGGGGCAAACAGTGTTTCAAATCAAATCACCTGAATCAAGGCATCTTATTGGTATGCGCGGCGAGACCCTAAAAGCCATTGATTATTTAGTGAAAAAAATGGCGGAAAAAGAAGGGGTTGAAAATACGCTCTTTATTATTGATGTTGAGGGGTATCGCGTGAAAGAGATAAAAGAGATTGAGCAAAAAGCCCTCATTATGGCCGAGCGAGCACGATCATTTAGATATGATGTTGAATTAACCCCCATGAGTGCCCACGAGCGGCTTATAGTGCACGCCACCCTTTCAGGAGCACCAAACATAAAAACAGAATCACGCGGCGAAGGACGCGACAGGAGGGTGGTGATTCGATACAGTGCTGAGTAGACAACGAGCACTATCTTGTAAACGGGAAACCTCCGGTATTTTGTGCGGGTTGTGTGGCAGAACCACTGGCGCCCAGATCAAGATTAAACTTAGGAATGTTTGGGTTGATTCGCTCAAGAATAAGGACAATACCAAGCAGTAACAACAGCCCCAACACCGCGTTTTGAATAATTTCTTTTGCGGTGCTTTTCTCTCCCGCCGCGTCGGTAGTCATATATTTAAAACCCGCCCACCCAATACGAAGCACAGCAAGGATTGCGCCGACGGAAATCGCGATGTTAAACAACGCGGTTAAAAAATCACCAAGGTTTTGTTGCCCCTCGAACGCGCGCGCCAAAAGAGGAGGACCATCAGAAATTCCCTCAGTAATTGGTTTAAATGACGGAACCTCAACAACAGTTTGAAAGAAAACAGGCACCGCAGCGATTTGCCCCAAAACCCAAGCGTGTATTTTTTTAAAAAGACCGTTCATATACGTAATACCCACAGCGTACCGCTTTTTGAATCAGAAAAGAAGATGTGAGTACTTGATGCGTTTATAACCGGATCAAGCACGTCAAGACTTGTGTCTGCAGGATCTACCATCAGTGTCGCAATCCCCTCTCGAGGGTTAACAGCAAACCACCGGTCACTCAACGAAACCTCGCCGCGATACCATGCATCAGGTAGAGAAATGCGCGGAAAGACTCGAGGAACAGCACAATACACCACCGAGTCGTCTTTTTGCGGCCACACACACTTTTCACCAAAAGTAACAATAGGAAGCTCTCTGGTCACGCCGGCGGTATGCGCATAGAGCGTTGTTTTTCCGTTTACAGACGTGCTGTACACAAACGAATCTTCAGTCGGATGCTTTGCGATCGACAGACCGTTTTTATTGCCAACCAACAAGCGTGTTTCTCCGGATTTCAGTGACAGTGTGTACGCGCTTCCCACAATCCCCTCTGCCGCTTTTTGCCATAACAGCACCGCGTCTCCCGTGAGCCACGACATGCGCCAATCAGAAAGAGCCGAGCTCCACACTCGTTTAGGCTCTTTTGCGTTCGATGTAGATTGAATAGCAAACGTTCCCTTTTTCCCGGAAAGCAGATACAACAACGACGGCTCCTTATGTGTGGGGTTTGATGCCACTGCATGTACGTCTGCGTCCAAATACGCACCCGCGATGGCATAGAGATCGTCAGATGAGCTTGCGCTGACGATGTTTCCGAGAAGACTGCGAACAGTAAGACCTCCCTCGTCAGCATGCCTGATTACCAGCGAGTCGTTGTCGAGCCACACCGCCTCATACACACGCGGAATGAGCGTGTTGGTAACACGTGTGGGAGTACCACCCGAAAGCGGAACTTCAAACACGTTTCCAGACGGACGTTCAACAAAGTGCAACATTTCAACGGAACTCGTCCCTATTGTTTTTGTAAACACCGCAGGTCCGGTACTAGGGACAGAACTCACCAACCACAGCTGCGGTGCGACAGCAGTCGTTTCCTGTGTTGATGATGCTGTTTGTCCGGTGATGATGGTACGGAGTGTTGTATCAAAAAAAGTGACAAAATTTTGACGCATACTCCCACCCTGTGCGCTGAATGTCGGTGTCGGTTCAGAGAAACCACGACCAGTATTTGCAGTATCGAGGGAGCGGCTCGCACCACTGATAAATACGTACCAACCGAGCAGGCCGCCAATGGTTGCTACCAAGATTCCAACACCAACCCACTGCGCTATTCGTTGTATATTCATACTGACTTATTCTTTTTCTTGAGGGAAAAACACACCAACATCTTCTGTGGCAGAGATAGTACTCAACTCTACCGACCAGACCCGCTCGACTGAGCGGAGGGCGTCACGCGTGTTGTTTAAAAACACCGCTATTGCTGTCGACCCATATGTTTTGTCAGCGAGCGAAAGGGTGACGAGAAACGGATGTATAACATCGGTAGGGACGGTGACATTCCCGACCTTCCATACATACGCGGTGATAGGGTCAGTCGGATGAGTGCCAAAAAACGGAAGTGCGGCAACGGTGATTTCTGATTCTGTCAGAGGGGCTTTTTGTGCAATGGCTGCGCCATAATTAATACCAAGCAGTGGGTGTGCACGATAGAGTACCAGGAGGGGTTCGAGGCGCGGTATACGCACCGAGCGACGGGCGCTAAAAAGGGTATCTGTCGAGCGTGCCTCAACAGTAAGAATTGCGTCTCCATATAGTTCCTGCATAGGAATTGTTGGAGAGGAGCGACCACGACCAGATGCTTCCGGTAGCGCAACACCATCAAGTGTCCATGTGTATATAATATTTTCTTCTGGGATGCGCAGACCGTTCGCCCGCACAAAACGCACCTCGGCATGTGCGCGAATATTGGTACCGATACTTACCAATGTGCGACCGCGATAGAGCGGTGGTGCGAAACCATCCCCCTCCCACTGCAGCTCGAGCTCTGTGGGTCGCAGGACGATCTCTGGTTGAGCATTAAGCCCATTTGCTCCTTGCGCGACAAGAGAAACGCGCGTCTCGGTGCCAATTGCGCCGACAGGGACGGTGATGGTTTTGTTACCATCTGATTCCTCAAGATGCTTTCCATTTACCAACCACGTGAGCGAGGCGCGGTTGAGGTCAATTAAAAAACTCCGCGCCGAGAGCGTTACAGAGGAATGTGGCTCAATACCATCGCGCTCACTCACTTCGATTGTCAGTGCGTTACCGATACCCGGCAGTGTTGGTTGTTGAGCGTGCCCCACATATGGGGAGGCAAGCAGCAGGAGTATGAGTATAGGCGTGCGCATCATACAGCTTTTTGCGGGAGCGCCTCTTGGGTCGGTGACTCAGTAGAAGACTCAAGATCTGTTTTTGCTTTTCGAATAGCGAGAATTTGAGACGGGTCTGAGGTGATGATCTGATCCTCGGTGTATGAGGCAATGACTTTTATAGCCACATGCTTCAATCCCGCAAAAAAGATCCCCTCCCCCACGTCGGATTCGAGCAAGAGATATTTTTCCTCATCGGAAAGTTTGAACGTTTCTTGCACTAAATCGATCGATGTGGGCGATTGGCGCAGCAGCATTTGAATAGACGAGTTAGTGATCATGGCGCGTCCGTACGGCGAATTGAGGAAGTCGGCGACGTCCTGCGTGATAGTGGAAAGACCGAGGAAGTATTTGCGTCCGCGCTTAGCGATACCAAACAGGAAGGATGCGGTATCTTCGGACTTCATCATCCACCACGCCTCATCGATGACCAGGAGGCGCTTGCGGAGCTCTTTGCGGACAACATTCCAAATGTGGTGAGTGACGATATACATAGCGACCGGCTTCAGGTCGTCTTCCATGTCGCGCACGGAGAACACGACGAGGCGCTTGTTCATATCGACGTTGGTGGGGCGATTCATAAAGCCCGACCACGTTCCTTTGGTGTATTTTGAAAGGCGCTGCACCAATGATTCTGATCCCTCCATGCCCGAGAGCACTAGCTCAAAGTCGGAAAGCAACGGAGGGTTTGCATTTGAAAAATTGGAGTCGGTGGTGATGTCTTTAAGTGCGTATGTTTCAGTGATTGCTTTGTCGATAATAGCATCCTCTTCCGGTGTGAGCCCGCCGAGCATAATGCGAAACAACCCAACGAGCGAGATGATCTGGTTACGCAGCACGTCTGATGGATTTTCATCCTCGCGCGGTATCGGGAGATCAAACGGATTAATATGGTGCTCAGAGGAGAGCGAAATATTAAAATAACGACCACCGACGGTTTCCGCGAGATATTCATACTCACGTTCAGGGTCGATGATGATGACCTCGGTATCAAACATGAGCGAGCGCAACACCTCGAGCTTGGTGGTGTACGATTTACCAGCACCGGATTTTGCAAAAGTTACCGAGTTGTAGTTTTCGAGTGAGAATCGGTCAAAGAGAATCAATGAGGAGTTGTGACGGTTGATGCCGTAGAGGATACCCCGATCAGAGGTGAGATCGAAAGAAATAAAAGGAAAAATACTCGAGAGCGGAGCCGAGTTGAGTTTCGTATGCACATCCAGCTCATCGGCTCCCAAAGGGAGGATGCTTTTAAAGCCCTGCTCTTGCTGAAACAGCGCGGGGCGAATGTATACGAGGCGCGACTCGAGCACTGAGCGGATTTCCGCCTCAGCTTTATCAATTTGCTCTCGCGTGTCTCCATAAATCGTCAGGTACAAACCAACTTCAAACATTTTTTCCTGTGCCTGTTGCAGCGAGTCGCGCAGCTGCTCAAGATCAGAATAGGCAGTATCAAGCATAGGATCTCGGACCAGACCTTTCTCCTCGCGCATTGAAATCTGGCTCTGTACCTCAGCAACTTTTTTCTGGAACTTGCGGAGCACTTCATTGGTGTCGAGGGGGTGAATAAAAATGGAAATATCGATCACCTTATCCATGTTGATGATTGGCGAGAACCAGCCGGTAGTGAGAAAGCGTGGGTAGGAGATGACAAAAAAGGTGCGCGCGATTTTTTCACCCAGATTGAGCTCACGGGGATCAATTTTAAGGGCATGCGGGGCGATGACGTCTTGCAGATCGAGTATCCCCTGCTGGTAAATTTCCTCAGGGAGAATAGGAAGCACCGGTTTCGCATCTGGTTTTTTACCGAACAGTGAATCTAATAGTTTCATATGCTTTATCTTTTCGCTGCCTCCTCCTCAAGAATGGCGATGGGCTTACTACGCTCACCTGGATTAAATAATTTATAGAGCAGCTCGATGATTTCTTCGGTGCCGAGCTGCACTGTGCGCACACCGCAGCGCACGAGACCCTGCTGCACAATTGAAATGCGCTGCTCGAGCTGTGAAAGGTTTTCTTCAAACGTGCGATTCACTTCAGCGGCGTCTGTTTTTTTCTCTTGCCACGGAAGGCGTAAAGAACCCTTCCCCACCGCTAAAATAGCAGGGTTGTATGGCACAACCACAAAAAAGCTTTTTGTCATGATGTTAGCCGCCTCGGTGAAATTTTTCACAAACTCCATGTACTCGCGGATTTGGATTCGCATAAGATCATCAAGTTGATTTTTGTATGCCTCCTCGAGCGAGGCGATGTACGGGCGGATGTCGAGCATGCGCGACTCAACAAATATTTGTACGGAGAAATCCAGTGAGTTGAGGAAATTTTGGAATTGAATAATGAAAGCAGTCTGCTCATCCTCTGATTTAAGAGCAAAGTTGAGTGAGGAGGTCATCAAGATTGCGCGTAAGCCGCCATCCTTCAGGACGACCACGCTGTCGCGCACCTCCTTGATGGGGACGAAATCCTGCGATGCTTTTTGTGAACCAGTTGGCATATTATCGAACAAGCGCTTCTTTTGCGGTGCGCACCGCGCTTAAAGCATCAGATGCAGCACTCTGCCCTATTGTCGTCCCCGGAGAAGAAAAGTCCCGCACGCCCATTTGCTGGACCTTTTCTTTAATATCAAGAGACCACGCCAAATCATGCAGTTTGCTATCAGATAGGCGCGGCACATACACTTCGGTGAGTGGCTTATTCTCTTTCACAGCGGCTTTAACAGCTTTTTGTTTGCGCTCGTGGCTCCATATATAGAGCTTGGTATTAATGAGGTAATAGAAACCATACTCAAGGGCGAGAATAAAAGGGCGTCCGTTCCATTCAAATAGCGCTAGCGCGGCACCAAATGAGCCAATACCGATGATAACAACAACAGCTATATACAGCGGTAATAAACGCCATGCGACAAACGCGCACCCTGCCGCACCAGCAAAATATATGAATTGTTTAAAGGTGAGAGGACCAAAGATTTTATCCTCAACCTCGATAAACTGAGGAATCTGAAACTGCATGCATATAGTATAACGCGCAAGAAGCGCGACGGGCGGGTTTCCTCACAGTTTGAATTCAATCACTCCGGCACTATGCGATATGGGTCGGTGTGAACGTCTTTTCGGGCAGTGCTGGTCTCTCCCGGCTTGTAAGACACAGGAGCGTCTTTACGAATCGCAGTTGGTTGCGGTGGCGCTGCAGGCGAAGGTGCGGGCGTGGGGGTATTTATCGGAGCGGAAGTTTTAAGTATCTCCCCCGTCATATCTGAGATGGGGTCGCCCTCTTTTTCTTTTGCGCTTGGGTGGGAGAGAAAACGCTCCATTTCCTCGCGCACGGGCGCAAAAACGACTGTGGAAATGTCCTGTGCAAGTTTCTGAGCTGTCGCGCTGTCCACCTTCACGTGTGCCTGTATGTTTTGCTCAAGTTGGGTGATGGGTTTGATACCCATAAGCGTCATCATCACCTCTGTCTCAAGCTCCTGCCATTGATCCAGATGCAGCTGGCTGGAATCGGCGAGTTTGCGGAGGTGTGCAGAAACATCCGCGTTGGTAATGGCGTCTTGAATAGCCTCGGGGAGTTGAGCGAAACGCTCCTCTAACAATATATGTACGTCATTTTCAGTCATAAATATTCTAATGATGGTCGCCTGAGTCTTTTGATGGGGGTGGCTCACTTTTTTTAGGATCTGGCTTCTCTGATTTCGGCTTTTCCCCCTCAAGCGCCTTTGCCAGTTGTTGTATATCCTTCGATTTTGCGAGCTTACTCTTGGTTTCGAAGAACTTACGCAGCGCCTCGGGGTTGTTAGAGAAAACCTTCTTGATTTCGTTGTTCTTTCTTTCCAACTCCAAGCTCTTCATTTTGGTTTCAACCTCTTCCTGACTAACTTTCAACTGACTCCTTTCTGCCTCTACCAACCTTTCCCCGACCGCTTTAATTTCACCCTGTACCGTTTCCAGAGCCTTTTCGGCGCGCTTCCTTTGCTCTTCGAGCGCGAAGTTTGGCATACCACCCGTCGGACCTTTTGCGATCGCCTCTTTGATTTGAGTAAGCGCTTCTTCATGTTTTGCTTGCAGGGCTGTAGCTGCTGATTGTTGTTTTTTCAAGACCTCAACCATATCACCTTCTTTCTTGCGATCATTAGCAAGAATCGCGGTTTTTGCTTCTGCTTCCGCTGCCGCCCTCGGTTTTTTGGATGCATTAGCTGTCTGCGCCTCAATCTCCGCAACATTCTGTTCCTCTGCCGCTTTCTTTCTTGCGTCAGTGAGTTTGGCGGCCTCCACTGCACCACCCTTACCCATGTCTTTCCCAAACTGTTTTTCAAGGTTTTTATATTTTTCATCGAGTGCCTGTGGTAATCTGCCGGGGCTGAATGAAGATGTTTGAGCGGTGCGCAATGCTTGTGTGCCGGCTTGTGCCCCATATTTTGTCAGCGCCTGAGCGAGACCGCGGGGGGTGTATAGAGAGGAAACTTTTTGCTGCCCAGCTGTTTGCAGAGTGTATCCCACCTTACTAAGGCGACCGGTAAGCATTGATTTTGCTGGAGCTCCTAAAATAAGACGTCCTGCCGCACCAAACGGCCAATTTGCTGCAACTCCCGCCAGCTTAAACCCAGTGATTTTTTGCGAGAAGCTGCTGGAGATTTTGAAGGAGAGGTAGAGCATGCCGATGGTGAACAAATACACCACAATCGTTGCGCCCACCCCCGGCTGAGTCGGGTTGCTGAGAAACTCCCCCATTGAGCCCGTGGGCGCCTTGCTTAAAATCACCAGCGATGCCCAGAGCATCATCATAAGGAATGGCGCAAGTACGGCATTTTGAATGAGAGCCTTAAGCCACCCGTCCCACCCATATTCCCCCTCGCCATATTTCGGTATGATCATTGCGGCAAACGCAAGCGAAGAGGTTGCCAGAAGAACGATCAAAAGGAGGGCGCGCGCGGTGAGAAGATATGCTCCGTAGAGAAACACGGCAGCAGTTGCAATAACAACAACCATGACCAGGAGTGAGAAAAAGATCGAAAGTCCAACCGCACTCACCCAATTACTCTCGCTGTCACTCACTTTTGCGACCACATTCGCTGAATCCATGAAGCTCGAGACCCCCAACTTGTTCATGAATGCGCCCGCGACACCTCCCTGCCGGTTCCACATGTCATCAATCGCCTGCGATACGCCCGACTGACTCACTTCAGAAAACGCCGGCGAGCTGCTCATCGCCGCTGCGCGCACGCCGCGATAAAATTGATTAGTGGCAATATGTGATGCGTCCACCACCAACTGGGTGAACAGTAAACTGAAATTGATGAGCACGGCAACGGTGAGGATTTTTGCGACAAACTTTTTTGTCCCATAGTGTTCATTTCCTAAAATCATTGAAATAGCAACAAACACAAACATGCCGATAATCAAAATGTTTGCGATGTCTCGGAACGCCGACCACACAAGGCGGATACCGTCGAGAATGCCGTAGTCGGTTAGTGTTGCACCAAATTGAATCACGGTGGTGGTGAGTAATATTTCAAAAATGACAGACGCGGTTTGCAGTGCCATTGTTGAAATGGAGATAAAGAAACCGCCGATAATACCCATGACGGTATCAATCGGTCCTTGCGAGAACAAATTCATTGTTGATGATATAAAATCCATACCGTTTATATCTTCCAACGATTGAGCCATTCCTTAATGACATTAGGATTATCAGTGGCACACCAGTTACCGCCACTCTCCCAAGTCTTTTTGGTGTTATCAGTGAGATCCTGTGTAGCGCCGGTTACCTGCGAACGCTGGAGTTCCGCGTTTTGCGCATCGAGCTGGCTATGCACCGCGTGCGAAGAGATGAGTGATTCAAGTTGTTCGATCGCTTGCCGTTTCACCTCGGGGGTGGTGTCTCCCGTCAAATCAGCAACGACTGCCTGCAGGAACTCGATGCCACGCTGAGCAGCAGCAATATCGATATCGGTTTGCGTGACGAGCGGGGTGATTTCCCGGTCTATAACCGGATCAGCAAACAGACGCGCCGCCTCTACGGCAAGTGTTACCGACGCCTGCACAAATGGGAACGACACCACGAGGGGAATATTCATACTACCGACAGGAAGTTTTTGCCCGGATTTGAGATCAAAGGCAAAAGTGCCCGCATTAAAGAGTGTCGTTGCACGGGTGCTGAGCGACGCTGCGGCGCCGGTGTCCACCGCGTTTGTGGAGCCATTGAGTGTGAGTGAGATAGTTTGCTCCAGGAGCGTGCTGGTCGAGGTGCGCACACTGACACCGAGTGTGGCGCTATCAAGCATAGAGTGGGCGACCGCTTGGAGCGTGAATGGCGTGCCGCTCTGGAGTGCCGCTCCGGCGGTCATACGCATGTCGGCCGAACCACCGGAGACACGACGCGATGATGTGGAGATATTGAGTGTAATCGGCGCTGTGCAGGTGGTCACCCCACCGCCAAATGGTCCACCTCCTGTTGTGGTGCACGATTGCTCTGCGGCGAGTG
The DNA here is from genome assembly GCA_964462785.1 of uncultured Candidatus Saccharibacteria bacterium. Lineage (GTDB taxonomy): Bacteria > Patescibacteriota > Minisyncoccia > Phycocordibacterales > UBA2100 > JACQKA01. Next base: position 17,768 of record CAYWZA010000012.1, read on the forward strand.
CTTGCACCGCAGGCACCACCTTTGCCCAGCAGGCATCCTCAGTGCTTTTCAGGCGATCTGATGCAGAGAGCAATGCCTGCTTAGTTTGGTTCTTTGTTGCAATGTATTGCTGCTCGGTGGCAATCGCACTCTGCGCACGCGAAAGCGCGGTGCTTGCCACCGTATCGCGGAGATTGTTGAGCGTGATGTCAGCAAGCCGATCGAGGAAAGAGAGGCCGCCTCCCGTAGTGCTCTGCGATAAGCCAGTTAGACCCGCAGGGGAGGACATGATTTCCGTGGTGAGTCCGGAAAACGCTGCTGCAACAATCTCGCCCAGCTCATCAGCTTGTTCGAGGCGACGGAAACCAGAAGTGGCAGCTTGCTCTACGATGCGAGAGACGATGTAGGCGGGGGTGGTGGTGCGACGGCGCAGTTTCTCTTCCCCGTTGCCAGTCGGGTCACGCACAATTTCCTCTCGCGGATAAAATCCATTACCCCAGTTCCACTGTGTGGTGAGCGCTTCGTCCTTGAGTATAATTTGGCGCGATGCTTCCATGCGAGCGATATTCAGCGAGCCCCAGCGATTGTTTGCAGGATTGCTAAACAGTTTCCACAAACCCTGCGTGCCCCCCACGGTGGTCTCACCTCTCAAAAACCGCTCCTGATCTTCAGGGGCAAGACCCAGCGCGCAACGAAACGAGCTATTCGGATCATTGACCCCCTTCATGTACTGTCGCGCAAGCGCCACTTTTGCCTGATCAGCAAATGGGGCGCACACATTATCCTGCAAATTGTACTTTTTAATGAATTCAACCATCGCTTCCGAGGCGCGTGTTTGGCGCTCTTTGACAAGATCGGATGCAAACTCCGGTGCTCCGCCGCGACCAGTGAGGGATTTCTCAATGATACTGCCGACGTCTTTGGTGAGTACTGCTTCTGCTTGCCGGGAATGAATGACATCGAGCACACATTCTTTGTAAATAAGGGAGTTGCTGTTGTTTACCAGATTGCCGGTGTTTCGTGTCACTGCCGCATCAGACACAGGCACATAGACGTCAACAATCGCTTGGCGAAATCCCGCCTCAAGCCCGCTTCCCTGGCAATCAAATACACTGGGTGTGCTGGTTGATTGTGCGAACGCAGCAGAGGGAGCGTATGTGAGCGCCAGCGCAAGATATATCGAATATTTCAGAAATATTTTCATGATGTTGTGTCTGCAAGCTTCGCAATGTAGTGATCGGTAATTTTGGTGATGGTGGTTGCGATGTATTTTTCCGATTGATCGTATATGGGAAGGGTGGCAAGTGATGCAATAGGATCATTCGCGCGCTCGATCATGGTGTCGAGCACTGATGCATAAAACGCGAGCGCGTTTGCAGCTGCGAGATGATCATCCTGCATATCGCGCGGTACGGGGATAGCAACTATTTCGTTGGCAATTTGCCGATACAGTGCCGCATGATCGATGATGGTAGTGAGCTCGCTCTCGTTGTTTGTTTCGAGATAGCGAGCGTAGCGCGCGAGATCGGGTTCGTGAATATCAAGCAGTGGTTTCAAGGCTCCTTGCAGTGCCGCGCGATGAACGCTCACTGCCATCGCGGATGTATCAGGAAGCACGATCAGCTCTGCCGCCGTGTGGGGATTAAATGGAGTTACAACGCGGATGTCGCCGGTGATTTGTGAGGCAATTTCTTTTCCGCGCTCAGGTGTGAAAGCTCCGGAATTCTTGAGCGCCACGTATCCATCAGAGAGACGATGTAGCACGTCAGTTGTTATCGAAGTATCAGCGATGGCGGGGGCTTTTTCCTCAGCGCCGTCCCACACACCGTCACCATCACTATCAGCACTGTTGACGTTCATGCCGAGCAAAATTTCTTGCCAATCAGGCACGCCGTCAGAGTCAGTGTCTATTTCCTGCACGAACGAGCGCGCCTTGAGCTGTTCGAGTGAGAGACGCTGTTGCGGCACGGCGGCTTGCGGCGCCGGGGCGCTGCTCATGGTGGCGATCACCACAAGCAACATCACCACCGATAGCGCCGCCGCAATACGAATACTCCCGGAAAATTGAGTTCCAGTTTCCACCCCGTAATTATATCACCGCAGAAAACGGTACTTTTATGCACAGTGGACAGGTTCTATAAAGATTGAGACTCGCTATAGACGAACATCCGTCCCGGATCGGTACTGCTAAAACTCACACTGTTAAGAGTAAACACTGTGGATATAGCAAGGTATGCCCGCAAGAATTGCTCTGCCGAGGCGTTATAAGCTTCAATTGCGGTGAGCGCTTCGTCGTCAGTACGTGTTTTAGAAAGAGCGACTGTTTGCTCCCCCACCGCTTTATAGGCGGCAATAAGATCATTGTGTCGACTTTGTATAGCGGCAGGAATAATCTCCATTGATGAAAGACTTGCCGATACATCAAATAAACCGGCCGCCAACCGCTCCAAAGCATTTGCTTTTGTGGGGTCTGCCCTATCTTCAATAAATGCGCGATGGATATTGGCCTGTGTCCCTCCCCATAAAGAATCGTAGGTTTCGATCACCGAGCCAGCCTCATTGCCATAGGTGTAGAGCGCTTGCTGGGCTGGGGTCAGTGTGCGCGCCTCGTATACAACGCCCGAGAGAATGTTTTTAGGTATGAAATGATAGATCTCATCGAGGTTTTTTTCACCTGAAGTAAGGTTGCCGATATATTCATCGGGCTTAATAGACCGCAACAGTTCTTCAATAGCGTCATCTTGCGGCGCGAAGGTGCCGGTTGCAGTTGTGCTACGAGTAGGCGCCCCTTGCGAGAGCGAAGCGTACACGCGATCAGGATTGTTTTGTAAGTTGCGGGATACTTCAGCGAGGGTGAATGGTTGCTCAAGCGGGGATGCTGAACGTGAGGTGCCGGTGAATTGCTCGCTGGGGACAAAGCGATTAGTGCCGCCATATGAACCCCAGGTATATGAATCAGACTCACCGCTTGTGGCGAATTTATCAGAGACCAGCACGGCGCCAGTGAGCACTACTACCCCAAGTCCGAGGCCATACACCAATACGAGATGTGCGCGTATCCACTCCACAGAAGTATCGTAGCATGGTGGTGATGCTATAGTGTACACATGTTCACAGCAGGCAGGCTCGCACAGCATAAAATAATCCTCAGTGTGTGTATGCTGCTCTTGGTATTTGCGCCGTTTGTTGCTTTTGCTTTTCCATTTGGCGGACAGGCATCAATTGTGAAGCCGTGCTTCAACGAGGTAATTTATGCTTCTTTGGGACCACCTATTGGGGGACCATATATCTGGGCGCCATCGACACGCACGTATCTGTTTGGTCCACCTCGCCATGCGGGGCAGTGGCTTTTGGGGCTTGCTTCCATTAATTACTACTGCATTGTTTCCCGGCGACCTCTTATCACCTGGCCGGGGAGCTTGATCACGATGATGGGGAGTAGTCAGTAACTGCGATGAAATACGCAGTTAGCACAGTGCCTGCGCACTGTGCGGGCTGACTACTCTGCCGCAGCGATATTTTTTGCGCATTGGGCGCAAAAAATCGCGAGGCGGGCTCGCGACCGAGCGTGCGGAAGCACGCGAGAGTTGTGAGGTAGCCAATATTGGGCGCACTGCATCCCAATTATCGACTCGCTGACGCAAGATCATTGAGGATGTAGCGACGGAGCGACTATATATTCAGCCTCCTCACCAACCTCCCCCACTGCGTGAGTGAAACATCTTCTGCGCGGGCTTTCAGCGGAATATCGCAGGCGGCGAGGGCGGCATCTATTTTTTCTCGAGCAGCGAGTTTGGTGAGGTTGCCCGCAAGCATCTTTCTCTTTCCGGCAAATCCGGCTTTCACCACTGAGAAAAACTGCTCTTCCGAAAAATCAGAAAAGAAATCACGAGAGATATCGGTAATGGCAAGAATTGCTGAATCCACATTAGGCGCCGGTGAGAAACACGAACGCGAAACGGTTTTAATGTATTTCGGTGTGCCGTACGCTTTGACGGAGAGGGAGAGGATGCTCTCTTTTTTGCTGCGCGCGATGCGCTCAGCGACCTCTTTTTGCACAAGGAGTGCCATGTTTTTTGGTTGTACCTCTGATTCTAAAAACATGCGCACGATCTCTCCGGTGATGTAATACGGAATATTTGCGGCGAGCACATACCCGCGATCTTCAAGTCCGAGTTTGTCTGGTGAAACATTGCGAATATCGTCATGCACAAGCGTAAGGACTTCAAGATCGATAGCTTCAGCGAAGCGTTCGCGAAGCCGCTCTACGAGCGCTGGATCTTTTTCAATAGCGACAACTTTTCCACCCAATTCAAGCAGCTCGTGGGTAAGATTACCGGTGCCCGGACCGATTTCGAGCACGCGCACCGTGGGGGCGACACCCGCCGACTGTGCGACGAGCTTTGCCGCCCACTGTGCGTTCAAAAAATGCTGCCCCAATCGTGCGCCGTGTTTCATATGTCTATCTGATAATGCGCTCAGCGTATCCGCCGTCAAGCAGCCCGGGTTTCTGTTGCTCGACATGCTCGGGGGAAATATCGGAAAGGAACTGTGAAGCGACGCCGATAGTGCGCGTGCCGAAAATCATGCGCGTAGCGGCATGAGAGAGAAACACTTTTTTGCGCGCACGGGTGAGGGCGACATAAAACAGGCGCCGCTCCTCTTCATTGTCAGTGTTTTCATCATGACGTTCGTGCGGGAACAAACCCTCCTCCATACCGACGATGAAGACAACATCAAACTCCAATCCTTTCGATGCATGCACGGTCATAAGCGATACCGCTTGTACTTTTTCCTCAAGTGCATCCTGCTCACTCATAAGCGCGGCATCCTCAAGCAGCTTTTCAATGCCGGTCGGTTGCTCCAGCTCGTCATACTTACTGGCAAGCGAAACGAGTTCGCGAAGGTTTTCCAGGCGCTCCATTCCCTCTTCCCCGCTCGTGCGCAGATCATCCTCGATGCCGCTCTTTTTCATCACCAGCTTTATTGTCTCCGTCACCGTGTGCGTTTCAGCATACGTGCGAATGGTGTCGAGCAGTGCAAAAAAATCCTCCACTTTTGTGCGGGTTGCTCCCGTAAGTGAAGCGCGCCCGCCAGTTACAATTTTTGCAAGCGTCGCTTTGCCGATGCCGCGTGGCGGGACGGAGATGATGCGCGCGATATCCCCCGCGCTTTGCGGGTTGAGCGCTGCGCGCACATACGAAAGCACATCCTTCACCTCTTTGCGCTCAAAGAATTTTGTGCCCAGCACGCGATACGAGATGCCGAGCTGTAAAAACGCCTCTTCAAGTACGCGTGATTGGAAGTTTGCCCGATACAGCACGGCTATTTCCTGCGCGGGAGTACCGCTTGCTATGTATTCAGCACACTTCCCCGCCACGAAGTATGCTTCGTCTTGCTCCGACATGGAGTAGTACACCGAGATCGGATCGCCAGCGTCATTTTCAGTGAACAACTTTTTCTCAAAACGCTTCGCATTTTTTTTGATCACATCGTCTGCCGCGGCGAGGATGGTTTGGGTGGAGCGGTAATTCTGCTCGAGCAACACCACCTTTGCTCCCATGAATGTCTTTTCGAACGAAAGGAGATGTTCAATGTCTGCGCCACGCCAGCTGTAAATATTTTGATCGATGTCTCCCACCACGCAGATGTTCTGCTTTTCTCCGGCAAGCAGACGCGCAATTTCAAACTGAACGCGGTTGGTGTCTTGGTATTCGTCGATGGTGATGTGCGTCCAACGCGCACGGCACCGCTCGAGCACCGCTTTATTTTTCATCAGAAGATCGAGTGATACGAGCAGGAGGTCATCAAAATCGAGAGCGTGTTCGTGTGCAAGCTGCTCCTCATACTTGCGCCAGACTGAAGCGACCGTCTGCTCCCATGGATTTTTTGCCTTTGCTTCAAATTCGGCGCGTGTGATGCTGTCGCCCTTAAGTCGCGATATTTTTGAGAGCACCGTGCGCGGTTCGTACCGCTTGTCATAGCCGATCTCTTCAAGCGCACGTTTGATAGCACGCATAGAATCCGCGCGATCCCATATTGAAAACGAACGCGGGAGATTCACCAGCGACGCATGCTCGCGGAGCAGGCGCACACCGAGTGAGTGAAAGGTCGAAACAAACGGCATGCGCCGATCAGCATGGGCAGAGAGCGGCATATTCGCCTGTGGCAGTGTGTGCAGCAGTTTTTCCACTCGCTCGCGCATCTCCCCCGCTGCTTTGTTGGTGAAGGTGACGGCGAGGATAGCATCCGAGGGTACGCCGCATGCGATCAGGTGCGCAATGCGATGCGTGATAGTTTTTGTCTTGCCCGCCCCTGCTCCAGCGACGATAAGGAGCGGCCCATTAGTGCACAGCACTGCCTCTTTTTGCGCCGGATTGAGTCCATCGAGGTATTGCATGTGTGCCACTATAGCACGAAGTCCAAAAAACTTGACTTAAGTACATTTTTCAGTATAGTTGCCTCGGCTGCTCTTTTGAGGCGGTCTTTTTGGAGGAGATTGAAATGAAAAAGTACCTGCGTGCCATATCACTGCTCTCGTCGGTAGTCTTCAGTGCCGTACTCCTGCTCTTTTTCTTAGGTTGGCAAGGATACACTCCTGCCACCGTTTCGGAATCGACCTGGGCGTATGGTATATGTATGGTCATCATCATTCTGTATGGTGCCATTGAGTGGGCTGACACCATAACTACCCATACGGCGACGCCGTGGGAAGTTGCCCAGGAAAATTTCTTTTCGCAATTTCCCATGTATGCGCTCGTGTTTATTGCCGCGCGGTGGTGGGATGGGTTCGTAGTGGTCTCGCAGTTCCAAGTGTTAGTCGGAGGGGTGTCACTTGCGGTCATCCTGCTCGACAACCTCGGCTTCTTTGCCATCATTGCCCAGCGTCTGTATCTTACCGACGAAGCAAAGCTGGCGAAGTAGAGCCTAGATGTAGTGTGGTTTCTGGCGCGGCACACTTGCCGCGCCTTCTTTAATACCCAACTCCGGTCAGAAGACCTAAAAATTGACTTTTAGCTAATCCACCGGAGTGGTTTATATCCTATTGACGCCCTACTAGGCATGAAGGTACAGTGAATAGGTTGCTGGGGGATGGATGACTGGATTTTGGCTCAACAGAGCCAAAATAGGATGAAAACGCCAAGAAATCAGCAATATTTGGCTTATAAAACAAATTCATAGTGACTTGCCCACGAGGGTGGCGTCTCCTCGGGCGAGGACATATAAACCGACAGTTCGGGGGGCATTGCTCTCGGTTGTCTCTATTTTGGCTGTAATTAGCCCTTTCTTGCCTGCAGGAGCCAATGCGTTCTGGCCGTTTTTTAGCGGTGGCACTGGCGGGGGCAAAACAGAAACAAGCCAAACTATGCATCTCCCCCTCCCATCGATGACGGGGAATGATTACAGCGGCATCGGCGGTGGAGGCGTTGAGGTGGTTGATGGCGCACTCGTACCCCAAGAGGGTCCGGCTGGTACGGCGCTTGAGATCGAAGAGAGTGAGAAAAGCATCCAGATCAGCACCTATGTCGTCCGCGAGGGAGACAACCTTTCTTCGATTGCTAAACTCTTTGATGTTTCCGTGAATACCATCATGTGGGCGAACGACATATCAAACGCCCGTGGCATCCGCCCTGGTCAGACACTGGTCATCCTGCCGGTCACCGGCATTCGCTACACAGTGAAGAAAGGTGGCACACTGCGCGATATCGTCAAAAAATACGGAGGTGATTTGGAGGAGGCAGCTCGCTACAACGGTATTGAACCGGATGCGGTGCTAGCGGAAGGAACTGTTGTCATCGTCCCCGACGGCGAGATGGAGGCGCCGAAGCCGGTAATTCGCACAACGAGCCGTGTTGTGCGTGGCGCAGGAGGGCCATCATACGTGGGCTACTATGCACATCCGGTGCCGGGAGGTGCTCGTCGGTCGCAGGGTATACACGGATATAACGGTGTCGATCTTGCCGCACCGGTAGGAACGGCAGTTGTTGCATCAGCCGCGGGCACCGTCATTATCTCGCGCGCGGGCGGATGGAACGGAGGCTACGGCAGCTATGTGGTCGTTGCGCACGACAACGGCACACAGACACTCTACGCACACCTTTCGGCAAACACCGTGCAGACAGGTGATAGCGTATTCCAAGGGCAGATGATCGGGGCGGTTGGTTCAACCGGACGTTCTACGGGAGCGCATCTCCACTTTGAAGTGCGCGGCGCCCGTAATCCGTTCTAAAAACTTTTGTATTGCAAGATTATGTACTTAGATTTCCTTACTGCCCTCCGCCTGTCACTGCCAGCTCGCTCTCTTCGAGCATGTACGCTTTTGTTATGTCGATCTCTTTTTGAGCTTCCGATTGGACAAATGCCTCGAAATTGGGTACGTGGGTGGAAATAAACTGTTTCAGTACGGATTCGTCATCAGCGGCGACGAGCGTGTCGAATTCTTCTCGCTTTTCCTGCGGGATTATTTTTTTGACCTCATACGCGATGCGGTTTGATACATTTTCGGCAAATTTGCCGAGCAGGTACACCTGAGCCTCGGGGGTCTCATGCTCAATGCCAAACTCGCGGATTATCTTCTGTTGCAATGTGGGAGTAAGCATATATTACACTTCGAGACCTGATAGGGCGTTGATATATTGATTACGCAATGCAAGGAGATCGTTGGGAGTAGAGCGCAGATTTTCTTCTGAATATGCGCTTTCAATTATTTTTTTATCTGCGAGTGCCTGCAGTACGGCGGATTGATCATCAAACGATACGCGGTGTTTGATGAGTGCACGATAGAAACATTGCAGATGTATTGCGCGTTGTTCGGGGGTCAGGTTCTCAAAAAAGGACTGCTTTAATTTTGGATGCAGCGTCAAAAAACGCTGAAAATGCTGACCGAACTGCACTTCAGATATTTTTAATTTTGGTATCTCGTGCGCCATGGCATGTCCTGGTGACGCAACTCCTTTTTGTGGTGAAGGCAGAGACGCTACAGCACCAAACCCAACGCTCACCAAGCCAAACAGGGCGAGACCTGCGTTGCGTACTTTTTGATACGCAGACAATTCTCGTGAGCGCGTATCAAGCGCGCGAGCCATCTTACCCCCCGCGGTGGGGGTTTTCAATAAATCGTGAGTGTTCCACGTCTCCGGCGTTTTTTGTGCAAATTTTTCTAACATACAGATAGCTTACCATCCCCGCTCCCTGTATTGCAGTGCCTCGAGGACGTGGACAGGCTCGATGTAGTCGGATTCGGCGAGGTCGGCGATGGTGCGGGCGAGCTTGATGGTGCGGTGGTAGCCGCGCGGTGAGAGCTGCATCGAGCGCGCGGCGGTGCGCAGGCTCTCCTCTGCCGCAGGGGTGATGTGTGCGAGCGATTCTATCTCGCGCGCGCCCATATCGCTATTCGTATGGAGTTGTTTTGAGTCGTGAAAACGCGCATCTTGCATTGAGCGCGCCCGTGCGACGCGATCGCGCAGTGCGTCCGTCTCGCGGCTGGATCGTTCGGTGCGTATAGCGAGTGCTTCAAGCGGCATTTCCGATACCATCACCCACATATCAATACGATCGGCAATGGGGCCGGACATTTTGCGCTTGTAGCGCTCGATTGCAACCGGCGGGCACTCGCAGTGTTTGCCTGCAGCTGGTGTGGCTCCGAAGCGCCCGCACGGACAGGGATTGAGCGCGGCGACCAGTATGAAATTTGCGGGGAATGTCTGCGAGCCCTTGGCGCGCGCTACAGAGACCACTTTATCCTCAAGCGGCTCGCGAAGTGCCTGTATGCAGTCGCGATGAAATTCAGGGAATTCGTCGAGAAAAAGGATGCCGCGGTGCGCGAGCGTCACTTCACCAGGGCGAGGGATGGCTCCCCCGCCGATGAGCGAGGCATATGAGGAAGTGTGATGCGGCGAGCGAAACGGCGGATCACTGACGATGCTGTCAGTCGCGCCGGCATACGAATGAATGGTGGTTACTTCCACCAGCTCTTCTTGCGAAAGTGCCGGCAGGATCGCGCGCAAGGCGCGGGCGAGCATGGTCTTGCCCGTCCCGGGCGGACCCCAGAGCGCGATGTTGTGTGCACCGGCCGCCGCTATCGCGAGTGCGCGCTTTGCGTGTTCCTGCCCACGGATGTCATCAAAAAGTGCGTCGTGCTGGGTCCGCGCACGCGGCGGTCGCTCCGCGAGGGGCAGCGCAACCGGTTTTTCTTTGCGGATGTGCGCGATGACTTCCCCTAAAGTCTCCGCCCCGTACACGGCAATACCCTCGATCAGCGCCGCCTCAGCGGCGTTTTCTTTAGGCACGATAAGCGCATCAAAATCTTTCTCGCGTGCAATCTGCGCAATCGCAAGCGCACCGCGGATAGGGCGCAGCGCGCCGTCGAGTGCGAGCTCGCCTGCAAAAAGTACTTTTTCGGTACTCGCCTTGAGCTCCCCCGCTGCGATGAGATAGGAAATCGCCATCGGCAAATCAAAAACCGCCCCCTCTTTTTTGATGGTGGCGGGCGCGAGAGAGATAATTATTTTTTTGTTGGTCGCTTTCGGCGGGGTGAATTTTTTGTTGGTGTGTTTGATCGCCGAGCTCATGCGATCGCGCGCCTCCTCCACGGCTTTATCGGGAAGCCCGACGATCGAAAATGCGTGTAGCCCCCGCGAGACATCCGTTTCCACATGCACAAGTTTTCCCTTAGGAATCCCCGGCTGGGCGGAATATACCCGCGCGAATGACATACCCCGACAGTGTACATGAGCGCACCGTATAAAAGAAGAGACCCCGCACGCGCGGGGTCTCCATCACAATTTGTTGTGCCGAGGTGCTACACCGCCGAAGCGTAGCGACCGGAGGCGATCTTCTTGAGCCGCTGGGGCGGCTCGATGAAATACTCCCCCTCGCCGCGCTCCGTCATGCGCGCCTTCGTCGTGGCGGCGAGCGTTCGGGCGTTAAAGCCCGCGTCCGACGCGCCCATTCGAAGCCAGTGGACCACCTTCGATTCTTCGTAGGTGAGCCCACGAGAGTCGACGATGGAACCTGGTTTGCGAACATTCCGCTCAACTTTTTGCAGCATTTATTAAATCTCCAAAATTTGAGGCAGCCTGAATGAACTGCCTAGTTTATATTATATACCCTAACGCGCTATTTGTCAATAGTCCGCAAAGCTAGTTCAACAAGTAAGTGCAACACTTTGAGATAATCAAAGTGCATGAAAT
>CAYWZA010000013.1:0-28883 GCA_964462785.1 uncultured Candidatus Saccharibacteria bacterium
CGGCATCATTAACTACACAAGTTCAGTGTTCAAAGAAATGGGGGAAGTACACATCCCGCTTCACTGCTATGAAAAACATATAGATGAGCTTGCGCGCAAGCAAGGCGTCGCTGCGTCGCTCTGGTATGTTCGTGATGTCATTTATCCTGCGCATGGATATTCGCTGGTGCATTTCCTGCTCCACCACATCGGTGAGCTTGCGTATCAAGAAAATCCTCATATTGAATCTTTGTCCACATACCTGCAGCCTTTTACCGATGTCGCATTACGCGAGGGCGAATTCATGCACGGTTTTGATGGACTGGCGCATGGCTATATCACTGCCTATATTGCAGCCAGCGAGAGACCCCAACCGGAAATGATTAAAAGTATTTGTGAGAGCGAGGTGGTTATTCCGGGTGTTACCACGAATACCTTTACCTGCTATCACACGCTTGGGCATGCTCTTATGTTTGCACATAACAATTCGTTAACGAAAACGCTCGATATCTGTGACACCCTGGCGGACACCGCGCGCCAGGGATGCTATTTCGGCACGTTCATGGAGAATGGATTTTTATATTTGGACACCTATCATCCCGACGCGCCACGTCCTGACGCCACAGGCGTTTCCATGAAGCATGTGTGTGAAAAATTCTCGGGAGACCACCGACGCGCCTGCGAAGTGTTCGTTGGTGATTCGTATCTTGCAGGACCATCACACGATCTCGCCGGAGCTTTTGAAGAGTGCGGTATGGTGCAAGAACATTACGCGTGTGCCGAACGAGTGGGATCAATAACCATCGCCTCGCTCTCAAAAAATATGGACGATGCGCGTGCTTTATGCAGTACATATGCCACGAACCCTGTTACACATGTATATTGTGTCGCAGGTGCAGAGCGAGGATTGCGAGAGGGTATGGGAATACTGCAGCAGAGCTTCTTCTCCGAAGCTCTCGATGTCTTGGGTGCCCTCCGCGCGTCGATCCGACTTATATTATTGTGAAAAAAGCCGTCTTGCCTACGGCAATGAGAGTAAGCGCGAGGCTAATGTTCCACGTAAAGCGAGTGATGGTATAAGTTGCACTTTTTATCGAGCGGGGTGATAGTGTATGCGGGCAATATATAGGGCGCACGAAAAATAGGGAGGTCATCATGCCCACGGCATTTATTTCTGTTTTTGACAAGAAAGGCGTGGCGCGGCTTGCGGATGCGCTGGGTGAAAAGGGCTGGCACATTATCGCGACCGAAGGAACGGCTGCGCATATTCATGAACACAGCGGTGTGCGCTGCGCGCGGGTGGAATGGTATACGGACGCCCAGCCGATTTTTGGCGGGCGCGTAAAGACTCTCCATCCTAAAATTGTCGGCGGTATTCTTGCGCGCGAGAAAGACATCCTCGAAGCGAAACAGCGACGGATTCCGCTCATTGATCTGGTGGTCGTCAATCTCTATCCATTTGGAAAAGCGGTGGCGAATGGCGCACCTGATGAGGAGTGCCTTGAGATGATCGACATCGGCGGGCATGCGCTCTTGCGCGCAGCAGCAAAGAATTTCAAGCGCGTTTGCGTGGCGTCTGATTATTATGATTACGATCTGATTATCAGCGCATTGAAACATACAAACACCATCTCGCTCGCATTGCGTAAAGAACTTGCCGCGAAAGCGTTTGAGTGCATTGTGCAATACGACACTAATATTGCAGGCTGGTTTGATACGGCGTAAAAAACGACCCCCCCGCTAACGCGGGGGTCATTTTTGTCCATTCCTTAACGCGTGTGGAGGAACATGTAAATATCCTCAAGGGCTTTCACGGCGTCGCCGGCGGCGATGTTGTTTTGATGATAGAGGGCATCCGTACAATCGCCGGCAGCCCAGATGCGGGGGTGCGAAGTTTTCTGCGTGCGCGGGTCAGTGACGACCTGCTTGATGGGGGAGAGCGATACTGCCTCGCCGAGCCATGCCGTATTGGGCAAGAGACCAATCTCGACGAACACTCCCTGCACAGGGAGCACCTGCTCCTCTTTGGTATTTGCATCACGGAATTTGAATCCGGTGACAAACTTTTCACCAATAACTTCAAGCGGCTCGGCGTTTTTAATCGCCTTCATTTTTGGATTGGCGAGTACTTTGGCGACTGTCACTTCATCTGCCTTGAATACGTCGCTACGATTGAGTAGTGTGACGCTTTTTGCATACGCGAGGAGCTGCGCGGCTGTTTCAAACGCGGCATTGCCGCCGCCGACGACCACCACATCCTTGCCGCCAAAGAGCGGACCGTCGCAGGTGGCGCAGTAGGTGAGACCTTTCTGATCGAATTCTTTTGCACCGGGGACATCAAGCTTGCGGCGCGATGAGCCGGAGGCGACAAGGAGGGTTTTTGTTTCCTCGGTGGTGCCGTCGGAGAGTGTGACGGCAACGGAGTCTGGCTTTACTGCAAGCGCTGTTGCAGTGGCAACGCGCGTCTTCAAAATATCGCCCGCGTATGCTTCAACATGCTCTTTCAAACTCTTTGCCAGATCAGCACCCGAAATGGATTTCGTGCCCACCCAGTTTTGGATATCGGGGGAGACAGTGCTCTGCCCGCCCCATTCGTCGGTAATGAGCAGTGTTTTTAATTGTTTGCGCGCTGCATAAATTGCCGCTGCCGATCCCGCTGGTCCACCGCCTACAATAATTAAGTCGTACATATACGGCACAGTATACACTATTGAAAAAGCGACCCGTAGAGCGGGTCGCTTCAACTCGTTTTTCTGTCGCCTAGATCAATGAACGGATCGAGTGGACACGCTCCTCTCCGCACGCGCAGCGTAGCAGAGTTTTGTATGTACACATGGGGAATTCGAGCGCGGTCCCGTAATCCTTGTCAAAATCGGTCGTACTCGGACCAAATCGGTCACGGTCACAAGGCACTTCCTCAAACCGATGTTCGTGTAGAGTATCACCCTTTCCCTCGGTTGTGACGTGGGTTTCAAGATCGCGCGATTTGATTCCAGAGAACAGTTTTTTCAGTCCCAAAAAGTTCAACATCTCGCCTCTCCCAGCAGGATTCGTCCTAGTTTAGACTCTACAATAAGTTTATATTATTGCAATAGTCTCCACTACTTCCGTTTGAAGGTAGAAAAATAGACCGCAATTGGCGGTCTATGCTTTTTCTGTGTGCCACGAAAATCCGTGTTGATCGCAAAAGGTAGTAATCGGGGAAATATCAATTTCACCCTCATATTCTGTCCACAAAACCCCATCGTAAGAGCCAAAATCAAGCTCGGTGATCGTATTGATTACGTATGCTAATTTTTCCGCCTCTGTTGAGGGGGTCTCCCATTCAAAATTTCCGATGCTCTCAAGGGCGGCGAGTATGTCTTCTAGTATTGTGTCGTCAACTTTAATATACAGGACCATTCGTTCTGACAACGCGGGTGCGCTCATGCTGACTGCCTCCCTTTTTCTTGTGGGAGCTTAGCACAGCAGCTATTTCCTGCAAAAGTTGGCTACTTCCGCTTAAAGAATGAAGGGAGATTTGCCCAGTCGTCGTCCTCTAAAATTTTGCTCATATCAGCGGGCTTGTGTTCGGCTATAGCAGGAGCAGCATCGGGCGTTGCTGATTCAGCGGCGGCAGCGGCGATGGCTGCGGGGATCGCGCCTTCATCGGGAAGCGGTGCGTGCTCGATTGCGTTCTTGCGGAGCGGGCGCTCGGCGGGATCGCTTTTTGCCGGTGTGCGGGTGCTGCTGAAAATGTTGCGCTGAGTCGCTTCGGGGAAGCCGGTCGCAATAACAGTGACTTTGATCTGACCTTTTTTGAGCGTGTTGTCGGTGATGGCGCCGAAGATAACTTTCGCCTCGGGATCGATGGCGTCGGTGACGATTTGCGCGGCGTCTTGAATTTCGAGCATACCGAGATCTTCGCCGCCGGCGACGGAAAAGAGCACACCCTTTGCGCCCTGAATGGATACATCGAGAAGCGGGGAGCTGATTGCGGCGCGCGCGGCTTCCTCAGCGCGATGCTCGCCGATGCCGGTACCGATGCCCATGAGTGCAGAGCCAGCATTTTGCATGATGGTGCGCACATCGGCGAAGTCGACGTTGATGATGCCCGGCGTGGTGATGAGATCAGAAATACCCTCGACAGCTTGCTTCAAGATGTCGTCGCACATCGCAAAGGCATTTTTAATGCCGGTCTCGCGCGAGACGATGGCGAGAATTTTATCATTCGGGATCATCACAAGCGCATCCACCGCTTTCTTAAGATCATTGATACCTTGCTCGGCGAGGCGCGAGCGCTGCTGGCCCTCGAATGAAAATGGTTTGGTGACGACACCTACCGTGAGTGCGCCGAGCTCGCGTGCCATGTGTGCAACGACGGGCGCTGCTCCAGTGCCCGTGCCGCCGCCCATGCCGCACGTGACGAAGACCATGTCGGAACCTTTGAGAGTTTCCTGAATTTCCTCGCGCGTTTCTTCGGCGGCTTGTTTGCCGACGCTTGCGTTCATACCGGTGCCGAGACCGCGTGTGAGCGAACGCCCGATGTGAATTTTCTTTGGTGCTCGTGAGCGCTGTAGATCTTGTGCATCGGTGTTGATCGCAATGAAATCAACGCCGTTGATCTTCGAGGACACCATGTGATTGACGGCATTGCCACCCGAACCACCGACTCCGATCACGCGTATTTTTGCGAATGGCTCCACAGGTGATTCATTAATTTTGTTCATAGTTCATGCAAGAGTTTCTTACGTTGGAGCATCATACCATGCACCGAAATATTGCAACAAGGTGATTTTGTTGCCTGTTAAGCGAATATGAAGAAGGGCTCTTACGGCAAGAATGAACGGAACATCTTACCCATGTATTCTTTGATATTTTCGGTGATGTAGCTCATGCCGCGCTCGCGATCTTTTTGGTCGGTGATGAAGCCCCAGCGGCACAGACCGTAGGCAACTGCCCACAGCGCATCGCCTGCAATGGCGCGCCCCGCAACAGGCGTGATTGATCCGACGCTTGATGGCAAGCGCAATGTAGAGCGCGCGATGTCGGCAGCCGCAGCAACGCCCGAGCCGCCGCCCACCATCACGATACCCGCGGGCAGTAAGCGCTGCTTTCCCATTGCTTTTAAGTGCGCATCAATGAGCGCGCAGATTTCCTTCAGGCGGTTGTTAATCACGTCGTCAATTTTCTTGCGCGGCACATCCATGGTGCTTACCGCACCGCGTTTCATTTGCTCTGCCTCGATGAGCGGGATTTTGAATGTGAGCGCTAAGTCAGCGGTGATATCGGAAGAGCCGGTCGGGAGCACTTTAATAGAAATGGGTGTGTCATTTTCAAACACGACGAGCGAGACAGTTTCTGCACCGATATTTGCGAGCATCACCCCGATCATTTTTTGCGGCTTGGTGAGTGTGACGAGGCTTGCGGCGAGTGGTGACGCCATGACATCTTCAACCTCGATATGTGCCGCTTCAACGGCAGCAATGAGGTCGTGCACATGCTGCTCAAAAGCTGTGATGAGGAGGGTATCTACAGCGAGCTTCGTGCCCTTCATGCCCGTTGGTCTTCCCAAGACATCAGTGGTGTCGATACGATAGGCGAGTGGGATGGCGTGGATTACTTTGCGATTGGTGAGCTTTGCAGAGGCGCGTTTTTCACTTTCCTGAATGGCGCGTTGTACATCGCGGTCTGTCACCTCGCCACCGGATGCGGTGAGTGATATTTCCCCAGTAGAACGCAGTTCATCAATACCGACGCCGCCTATAGCGATGCGCGCGCTGCGCACGCGCACATTTGCCGCTTTCTCTGCGCGATCCACTGCTTCGCGGATGCTGTTGGTGATATCGGGGATGTTGATGATGTAACCCTGTCGCATGCCTTTCGTGGGGGCGGTTGCTGTTGCGGCAATACGCAAACCACCCGCATCGGATGTGGCGATGAGCACCTTGACTTGCGAGGTGCCGATGTCGATGCCGGTGTAGATGCGTGCCATATGGTGGAAAATATAACGGACAGAAACTGAGGGTTGACCCCCGTGTCCATAAACTCATTGTACCGCCTTAAGCGCTAAGCAGCTCTATTGAAAACAGTGGATATCTTAGGCGTTTGAACTGGCGTGATCGACGGGTTTAAAGGACATCAGAGATGTCCTTAAGTTCGAGTTTCCTCAGGTACTTCCTCTCTGCATCCGTCATGTCGTCACTATGGTCAAATCCCTTGAGATGCACGCATGCGTGCAGGAATATATAGGCAGCATAGTCTGCAGCACTCACCTTGCGCAGCGCAGCTTCGCGGGCAATCGCCTCGGCATTGAGCACCACCTCTCCTTCATGATCGGAAAGTGGAAAGGCAAGCACATCGGGGATATATGACTTTTTACGGTACTTTTTGTTGAGTGCGCGGGCTTCTGCGGGCGTAGCGACGACAATCGAAAGATCATATTTTGCACCCAAAACAGCCCGCTTTATGCGGTCGTACTCGACGCGGGGGAGTGCCCGAGCCTTTGCTTTATTGCGCCTTTTTTGCTGCGCCATTGCGAACCGGCGTTTCCGCCATCTTACCCTCCTTAATGAGCTGCTGGACTTTCGCGCGCTTTACGAGGCGGCTGAGAGCCTGCTTTTTCTTGGTGGTCTTTGAGGTCGGGCGGCTGTGATAACGCTCTGCGCGCATACGGCGCATGAGCCCCGTGCCCTGCACGCGGCGGCTAAACTTGCGAAGCAAGCTCAGTGCGTTTTCATTGCCAGCCTTTGAAACTTCTGCATTTATCATGTGGAGGGAAGTATATCATACGTTGGTATAGGAGCAAGGGCGCCAGATGATACACAGATCTCTTAGGTGCTTTTTAAAACTCACACCCCCACATGCCGGCGCTTGAGGTAATCGGCAAGCTCGGGGATCGGGACGGAGTCTTGAGCGTTGGTGCGGATGTTGCGCACAGCGACTTCATTCGCGAGCGCCTCTTTGTGCCCCATGATGATGAGCCACGGCAAATTGAGCCGCTTCACCACCGCCATCTGCGGCGCGAGCTGATCAAAGGCGAGCGAGTGGTAGACAGGAATCTCTGCCTGGCGGAGCGTTTCAAGTACGGGGATGCTGCGGCGCTTTGCCTCGACGCTCAAGTGCGCGAAATATGCGGCGGGCTTCCAGCGCGGCTTTTTAAGCTGCTCTATATTAATAGGCTTAGGACCAAAGGTGATAGCGATGTGTGCTCCGCTTGAGCCTTGACCGAGAGAGCGGGTGAGCAGCGTATCGTAGCGACCGCCGAGAGCAAAAGGTACGCGCTCAATGCCTTCGCTTGTTTCCTGCGGATATGAAAGCTCAAACATCGTGTGCGCCCAACAGTCATTGCTGCCAGTCACGCTTGGGGTCAGCTCATATACCTTACCGGCAAGCTCGAGGTATTCGAGTACGTCCCAGAAATGGCGGCGCTCATCTTCGCTCAGGTAATCGAGGCTCGACGGTGCGCGCGCGAGCATCGGGTGCGGCTTGGGCGTGCGCAGCGAGAGTAGTGTGGCAATGGGATCCGTGTGCATGCGCTCACGCTGGGTCGGGGTTAGGTATTCCACCTGCTTTCGCAGAAAGCCCGACAACTCGCGGTGGTAGCGCTCGGCTGATTCGCCGCTGCCGATACTATTTATATGTACGATTCTATCTTCGATGCCAAGCTCTTGTGCGATCGCGTCGGCGACGGTGACGAGTAGTGCCTCTGCCGCAGCGGTGCGCATACCGAGCACGTGGAGCTCGAGTATCGTCTGCCCGCTGCCGCGATCGCCGGGGACTACTTTGCAGAGGAATGCCGGCATGCGCCTGTCGCCCAATCCGCGAATGGCACACACACGCACAGTGCTCATGAGTCGCTTCTCCTCGCGGCGCACAAAATGGACATCTTTCGGATCGAGACGAACTATTTTTCCGGCGACAGCGGCACGCTCGCCCATGGGCGCTTCCTCAAATGGTACGAAGCCATAGAACGCCGCTACCCTGAGCGCACGATCCATCATGGCATTCTGACTTGAACACGCCTTCGCGATCTCAAGAGTGATCATAGTATTCTACTGAATATAAGTGGCATTGCCGGGCAAAATATCAACTTGCGAGAAAGGGTACAGTCGCAATAGTGCGCGACCGATGATGTGATCGCGCGGCAATGCACCCCATGTGCGTGAATCGGCGCTTGCTTTGCGGTTGTCGCCGAGGACAAAAAACTCGTCTTGGCCGAGCGTGATGCGCGTATCTGTCTCGCGCATGTTCTCCGGCACTACATAGGGCTCGTCAATCTGGAAGCCGTCTGGGTGTTCGGCGTTTGTGATGGTGATTTGCTCGCTTTTAATCGTCACCGTCTCGCCGGGAAGACCAATAACGCGCTTGATGAATGAACGCGATGGGTCTTGCGGGAAGCGAAACACGATGACATCGCCGCGCACCGGCTCCTCAAATCGATAGGTGACGCGATCTACGATCAAATAATCAGCGGAGTGGAAGGTCGGATCCATCGAGGCGCCCTGCACGAGGTATGGAGCGGCGATAAAGAAGCGGATGGTGAACGCGAGTGAGAGAGAAATGATGCTGTAGAGGATGAGTGAGCGAACTTCGCCACCTTTTTTCTGCGGAGCATCATGCGTCATTGCTTCTTGAGACACATGATCGGTATCCATGACGCGTAGTATACGGTACGCATTGCTTGACACCAAGTGCGCAAACGTTGCGCGTGCATGCTATCCACAGGTTTGTAAAAGTTTTCTTGACTAAATGCAAACATACGAGTTGTCTGTGCGTGCCTGAGAAAAATTTTGCGCATTTTTTCTCATCGCGTACAATGAACAGCATGTCATGGATCATTGTCGGGCTCGGAAATCCGGGAGCGGAGTACGAAAAGACGCATCACAACGCCGGACGCATGGCGGTGGAGCACTTTGCAAAAAAATATGAGGGCGATGCGTGGCGTTTTGACAAAAAAGCAAATGCGCAGGTTGCGAAAGTAAGCGCCGAGGGCGTTTCCGCCACATGTATCCTCCCTGACACCTTTATGAACAAGTCGGGAAGCGCCGTAGTGAAGTATGTAAAGAGCGTTAAGGCAGCGCAAAAATTGGTTGTTGTGTACGACGACTTCGATTTGCCGCTCGGGCGCATTAAAATTTCATTTGCGCGCTCTGCCGGAGGGCATAAAGGAGTGGAATCCATCATGCGCGCACTCAAGACAGATCAATTTGTGCGCATACGCATCGGTATCGCGCCTGAAAATGCAAAAGGGAACGCAAAGGTCATCACGGGAGAGGAGAAGGTTTTAAAATTGATTCTTGGCAAGCTCAAGCCTGCCGAGGAAACCGAACTCAAGAAAGTGTTCAAGCGTATTTCTGATGCACTTGCCACTATCGTGAGCGAGGGGCACGTCAAAGCGATGAATGAGTTCAACTAATATGGTATCCATCGGGCGTACGTATCGTTTCGAATCGGCGCATCGCTTGCCGCTCTTGCCCCCGACACACAAGTGCCATCATATGCACGGGCATAATTACAGATTAATTATCACCTGTCGCGGTGAGCTTGATGAGCGAGGTTTCGTGATGGATTTTGCAGAGCTCGATGGGCTCGTGTTGCCGTTTGTACAGCAGATCGATCATCAGGTTCTCAACGATATCCCTGGTCTCGAAAATCCCACAGCAGAGATCATTGCGCAATGGTTTCTCGATCGCGTAGGAAAAGCAGACACGGTGCGCGTGTATGAGAATGAAGATTGCTTTGCAGAAGTGGGCAGAAATTCCACAACAGCATCGTAGGTCGATGGGCACGCATACTGTTTGTATTTCGGATGGGGGTGTTGTGCAAAGAAAAAACCCCGACTGTGTCGGGGCTACAAGACTACTGCAGCATACGAATACTCGCCATACTGCATTCGTGAGCTCGTATTGAAGCAACACGTTGTTGCTCGACTAGAAAGTTGCTGATCTGCATTGCGCAGTCATGGCACTCATTCAAATAATTCATTGCTTCTTTTTTTGTGAGCACCAAATACGTATCGTCTCCCGTCACGCTAACATTTTGAGATTCTTTTTGTATTGCCCCGATCAGGGTGGGGCCTTGCGCATCGATAACCTCGTACAGTTCAGGATGCTGTCGATCGTTCTTATCGTACCACGAACGCAGGATGCGGACATACTTCCCCACATCGTCCTGAGTTAGTATCTTTACTTCTTTTGCCATTGCAGCGCCTTCCTCTCATGCCTGAAAACATCCTACACAAATGAGGGTGTTTTCGCAACGAGAGTCGTTTCCTACTTCTTCACCGGCTTCAGTGTCATGCGACGGTCTTTTGGTTCAAAGAGTGTGATGGTGAACGGATAGACCTTGCCGAGCTCGAGTGAATTTTTGAGTGCTTGCTCGTTCTCGAATTCAGAGATGTGCACAAGCCCCGCGACACCCTCTTCGATAGAAGCGAGCGCGCCATGCTTGTTGTATTTGATGACAACTGCCTCCACGGACTGACCTTTTGTATATTTCGCAGATGCCGTCTTCCACGGATCATCAGTGAGTGCCTTGATGGAGAGGGAAATCTTGTCGTCCTTAATCTCAATGACTTTCACTTTCACTTTCTCACCAACGCGATAGCGATTCTTGGGATCCTCAACGAGTGCCCAATCCATTTCTGAAATGTGCACCAAACCTTCGAGTCCCTGTTCGAGCTTCACGAAGACACCGAAGTCGGTTGCACCGGTGACAACGCCGTCGAGCACATCGTTCACATGGTATTTGCCGACGAGGTTTGCCTTTTCAGGTGCGCCCGCGCCCTTCTCTGCAAAGATGAGCTTCTGCTCTTTCGGATTTGCGGTGATAACGACGACTTCGAGCTTTTTGCCGACGAACCCCTTAAGCTCAGTGAAAATTTTATCCTTATCGCCATCCGGTACGCGCGGGTAATGTTCTGGTGCAAGCTGTGAAGCGGGGAGGAATCCCGGGATGCCCTGCCAGACGATGATGAGACCGCCCTTGTTGGCATCGGTGACGGGTAATTCGTACACTACCTTTTCGGAAACGGCCTTTTCTGCCTCGCCCCAAATGAGCGCTTGGCGCGCCTCGCGGAGCGAAAGCTCGATGTAGCCGTCTTTATTCTCGCGATCAACGATCGTCGCCGCGACGATGTCGCCGACGTTTACGTTTTTGAGCGTTTCGCGCGCCGAGAGATATTCGCGACCATAAATGATGCCTGTGCCGAATGGATGGAGATCAACAAAGACACGCGCGCGACCAATCGCGACCACGGGGCCTTCGATAACATCACCTGCGGCAGGGAGCGACGGTGTATCTTTCAGAAGATTCACCATCGGGCTGTCTTTCTTTCCTTTTTTATCTTCCTGCTCGAGTTCTTCATCTACATCTGCTTCAACCGCCTTTTTTGATGCTGTTGCTGTAGTCATGTTTTTTCGGGGTCTTTCCTCGCATGCTGGCGTTCCGTTGCGGGGAGGAAAGGGCGACCCTGCTATTAATTGGTAATGGATAGATACTATATATAGAGTGTCCAAAAGTCAAAGGAAAGACGAAAACCCCCTCACCACGAAACGGGTGAGGGGGGGGCGACAACATATCGTACTAGTGACAGGGTTCTTGCGCGAGCGCAGTTCGTTCCCGATGAGTTTCTGAAGTCCCGTCGTTGAAATAAGTGACAACAGCCGAGACGAACAGAAGTGTACTGGCTACCTGTCGCATGAGAACCTCTCTTCTTTCTTTCAAACGGAACCCCCCATGACCTGTCAGGTTTATACCAGATCAATATGCATACGTCAAGACAATTTACTCAAGCAGCACAAACGAGTATACTTGCCCCATGATTATTACCTATCACGGAGCAGGATGTGTGAAATTGGTGGCGGGGGAGACGACGCTCGCGCTCGCGCCGGTTTCAAAAGAATCAAAGCTCAAAGCGGTTTCTTTTGGTGCGGATGTTGCGCTGGTGCCGCTCAATCACCCAGATACGAATGGGGTGGAACAGGTGGCACGCGGAGGCAAAGAGCCATTCATCATTCGCGGTCCGGGAGAGTATGAAATTTCCGGCGTCACGGTGGCGGGGTATCCGTCGGCATCGCGCTATGGGAAAGAAGATCGCATCAACACGATGTATGTGATTAATTTCGACAGCATGACGGTGCTCTATCTCGGCGCGCTTGCGGAGGAAAAATTGCCCACAGAAATTGCGGAGGATTTGGAGAGTATTGATGTGCTTTTTGTGCCGATTGGTGGCGAAGGGGTGCTTGATCCAAGTGAAGCATCAAAGCTTGTCGTTTCGCTTGAGCCGAAAATTGTCGTGCCGATTTTCTGGGGTGATGTGGGCGAGAAGGATGCGCTCAAAAAGTTTTTGAAAGAATACGGCGAGGATGCGGTGCAACCGGTGGATAAATTCACCATTAAAGCAAAAGAAGCTGCGGCGATGGAAGGGGATGTGGTGGTGATTGCGTCCTAAGCGGTGAACAGATCTCATGTCTGTCCGCCGTTCGCAGAAACCCATGCTAGAATAATTGCATATGGCAGATCCGAAGATTGGCGCATCGGGCAGTAAAGGACTTGATAGGTTGCGCGGCAAACCGAAAGATGACAAAACAGTCATTGCGGGCGGTGTCGCGGTTTTTGTCGTAGCAATACTATTGGTGGGATGGGGGATTATGTTTCTGAAAAAAATTTCGCAAGAGAACACGCTAAAAAATATCAAGGCGGATTCTGAATACACTTCACTGCGTGATACGGTCGGAAGGCAATACGATGTCGCGAATTTTGGCGACACACCTTCAAGGGATTCCCTGGACAACCCCTTCGGTGAGAGTATTTAAACTGAACCTTGTGTGCGCAGCACTCATCGAATATAGTGCGTGCAGTACAGGAGGGTCGGGCGATGCAAGAGAAGAATAAGCGAGGCGCAACTGCCGGGAAAAGTACCCGTGTGGAGATGGTTATTACCACTTTCGCACTGTTCGCTTTCGCGTGGTGGTATGGCAGCAAGGGAAGTGCTATGGAGACTGTCGCGGATCTGCTATTCATAGCAGGAGGCGTCATTTTGGCGAGTCTTGGCTTCCTGTGCCTGTGGTTTCTGTGGCGCGAGGTCACCAGCTGCGCATCTTCCAAAGAAAAAGAAAACAACAACGGATAGCAGCACTCAGGTACTTCACTTAAAATATCCCCCCGCCTTGCGAGGGGATATTCTTCTATCTGCGAGAGTATGTTTGGCTAACTCAACTGGCGCGCGATGTCGCCCAAATCTTTTTCCCATGCAGCGAGAGTATTCCATTGTATATCTTTGTTGCGCTTCCAGTAGATAACTTGTCGGCGCGCGTATTGCCATATTTTTGCAGGTAACTGTTCGACAAGTGCATCTTTTGTAATTTTCTTCTGCAGGTAGAGCGCCATGTATCTATATTCAAGACCAAGCGCATGCATGCGTGTGTATGCAAGTCCGTTTTCATGCAGGCGCTCTGCCTCACGGATCATGCCTTGGCGTAGTCGCGCAAGAAGGCGGACGCGTATTTTCTTCTTTAGCTCCTGCATGTCCGGACGAATGCCGAACCATCGTACATCGTATGCAGGCGGCTCTGTGGGTGAAGCCACTCTGCTGTAAGTGATTTCAAGTGCGCGGATGAGGCGATGCTTATTGTTCATTTCATTACGTTCGATAATTGCATGAGCGCGTTTTGGGTCACGTCGTTTCAAAAGCGCGAAAAGTTGTGGCGCTGATTTCGTATCGAGGTGTGCGCGGAGCTTTGTATCGATCGGTACGGGGGCGAGCGCGATGCGCCCGACCAAGGCATCGATATAAAATCCAGTGCCGCCGGCGATAATCGGAATCTTGTCGCGCGCAGCAATCGCTGCTATCGCCGCGTGCCCGCGCATTGCAAAATCATGTGCGGTGATTATTCGCCGCGGTGATGCGATATCGAGCAGGTGATGGGGGATGCCACGCATCTCGCGCTTGGTGATTTTGCCCGTACCAATATCAAGCCCTGTATATACCTGTCGCGAATCGGCAGAAATTATTTCACCACCGATTTTTCGCGCCAATGCAACAGCAAAGGCACTTTTTCCCGATGCGGTGGGACCCACGATGACAATAATCTTTTGCATGTTATACCATCTCCATTTAACCTTTCCGCACCAAGTCCTTAAAACTGTGGCTGCGACTTTGCAAAAACCATCGAAATATCCCCGATATTCCTCACGTTTTTTGCTTCGTCTCGCGCACAGTTTTTGCGGACTTATGCGGAAGACTTAATTGTCGATGGTATTACTACCCTACGCCACACGGTACGTAAAGAAAAGAGCGACTCTGCGGAGTCGCTCTCTGCTACATGCATTTTTCTACTGCATCCTTAAGGTGTGGTGGGCAATCTTCTTTCCGCCAACCCGGCTCGTTTGTTTCAACAAGCGCAACGATCTTTTGATCGTGAAAGTAACCTTGCGGGTATTCATTAGGCCACAGACAGACTGTAGAGTGTCCGCTGCGATTTACAATTGCCAGCAAAGGATTTGCAATGTGACCATTGTATTTCTCAATTGCCTCTCGTATTTTTACGAACGTAGTGCCTGCGGTGTGCACATCAACAACAAGAAACACGCTAGCATTTTTTGGCAAACTAAAATCAACAAGCTCCGCGCTGGCACCTTTTTTTGTAGCGAACCCAGCCGATGCGCCTGTCTGCCGCGCGAGTTCGAGTGCAAGCGCGATACCATCGCGCTCAAGACCGATGAACCAGGTTACTGGTTCGAGCTTTCCTATGCACGCTTTTTTCAAGAGGTCGCGGCACGCCATGGAATACAATTCCGGTCTCTGATACAGTCGCCACACATCGTATTCCACATCCGAATATCTGCCCGAAGCCATTTTCCACACACGACCCTGCTTGCGCGCGCCGATGCGATGGAGTCTTGTTTTCCAACTGATGTTCTCCATGTCACCCCTCCACTGTTCTTTCAGGAACATATCACGCCGTGGAAGCGCTGGCAAAAATGAAGTACTATGACGGAGTTGCCGGAGTGGCGGAATGGTAGACGCGTACGACTCAAAATCGTATCTCGCAAGGGGTGTGGGTTCAAGTCCCACCTCCGGCACAAAATGAACGAGCACGATACGGAGCATCGGGCGACTGTCATTTTGCAGCCGGATGTGGGACTTGAAAGCCGGAGCCGGTATACAAGCGAGCGACGATAGGAGCGAGACTTGTCGGCGAGGCGGGGTCGCGACCGAGCGAAGCGAGAGTTGTGACCAAGTCCCACCTCCGGCACAGATTGATAGATGCGCATCGAGGTGGTAGTTTTTTGTAAGAATAGCAATAGGAATTGCGCTATGCTCGGAAAGAACAATGTCACACACATTGACCACAACGAACGTAATCTCAACAAAATGCAGCGCGAAGCTGAACGTTTAGTCGCTCTGCTCAAAAATAGGCAGCCCAACTTAGCAAGCTGGAACATTGCGCTTGAAGATTGCGCGCGCAAAATGCGCGAATTGCTCTCATAAGGTCATAACCCCGTCACCGTGGGGGGTTTTTGTTGTATACTGGATGCCATGAATGAAGAACCACAGCACTACTACAGCAATTCCATTTTCTGGGTGGAGGTGGATCGCATCAAGCCGAATCCGTATCAGCCACGACGCACGTTTGATGAGGCAGCGCTCGCTTCGCTTGCCGATTCTATACGCCAATACGGCGTGCTGCAGCCGCTCACGGTGACGCGTAAGGAAATTGAAAAGCCCGGCGAAGGTATTTTTGTGGAGTACGAACTCATTGCCGGCGAGCGCCGATTGCGCGCCTCGAAGCTTGCAGGTGTGTCTCAAGTGCCGGTCGTGATCCGCACGCACGAGGATTCAGACAAGATGAAACTTGAGCTCGCGATTATTGAAAATTTGCAGCGCGAAGACCTGAACCCCATCGATCGCGCAAAAGCATTTCAAAAACTGGCAGAGGAGTTCAAGCTCACGCACGAAGAAATTGGTAAAAAGGTGGGGAAGAGCCGCGTATATGTCACCAACACATTGCGCATTTTGATGCTACCTGAGGACATGCAGCAGGCGCTCATGGACGGCGGCATTATGGAAGGGCATACACGCCCGCTTCTCATGCTCATCGACAGACCGGAAGAGCAAAAAGTGCTCTTCAAAGAGATTTTGCAAAAGAAAACGACTGTACGCGAAGCAGAGCAGATTGCGCGACGCATTGCCGTGGAGCGCGCACGCAAATTTGATTTGCCGCCGGAATTGCTCACCATCGAAAAGCAGCTCACCGAAAAACTTGGCACGCGCGTGCGCATCGAGAAAAAAGAGCAGGGCGGCAAGGTGCTCATCGATTTCTTTTCGCCTGAGGATTTGACGGTGCTTCTCGGAGTGCTTGCCGAGAAAAAAGTGGCTGAAGCAGCTGCCCCCGCAGAGCCGGTGGACATGAACGATGCCCCTCCAGCGTCAGACGAGGAAGATTTGTACTCCGTCAAAAATTTTACCGTGTAGGTGCCTTGTCGAGCGCCGCACGGATGTGCTTTTTTGCCACGGTAGTTTTTGCTATGTCGAGCCATTTCTTGCTGGGCGTACCGCTCTTTTTTGTGGTGATCTCGACGATGTCGCCGTTGTGAAGCTTGGTGTCGAGTGATACCAGCTTGCCGTTCACCTTTGCTCCCGCCATGCGGTCGCCAACCTCGGAATGGATAGCATACGCGAAATCAATGGGGGTCGCCTCGACGGGAAGATCAATGACATCGCCCTTGGGGGTGAGCACAAAGACGCGATATGAGAAGAAGTCGGTCTTGATGTCTTCGAGATATTCTTCAGAGTTTTCTGAAACTTCGCGCGCTTCCGCAAGCTCTTTAATCCAGCGGGGAATATTAGCGATGCCATAGCGGGCTGTGGTTGCTTCTCGATGCACTGCTTTTCGCTCGCCGCGCTGAGGCATGAGCTGGCGTAGCCATTCCATACCCGCGCCCTTACTGCCGCTCTGGTAACCCGCAGCTTCTTTGTATGAAAGGTGCGAGGCGATACCGAATTGCGCTTCGCGGTGCATGGCTTCGGTGCGTACCTGTATTTCAAGCGTGCCGCCGTCGCCGGTGTAAATGGTGGTGTGAATGCTTTGATAGCCGTTGGGTTTCGGAGAGGCGATGTAGTCTTTGATTTTCCCCGGCACTGGGCGCCACTCACCGTGGACGATGCCCATCACCGTGTAGCAATCGGCGACGCTCTGCACGATGACTCGCAGTGCGATGAGGTCGTGAATTTGGGTAATATCCCAACTCTTGCGCTCAAGTTTCTTAAACAAACTATACACACCTTTCTTGCGTGACTCCATGCGAAACGTGCGCATGCCCGCCTGCGCCAGCGCTTTCTTGAGATTGCGCTCTGTTTTTTCAAGGCGATCCTCTGTTTCCACGTGGCGTTCTTTGAGAAGCGCACGCACGCGCTCGTATTCAGCGGGGAGTGCATAAGGGAACGCGGCATCCTCAAGATCATTTTTGACGACGCTCATACCGAGACGGTCGGCAATGGGCGCGTATATTTCGAGTGTCTCGACGGCAATGCGCTTGCGCTTTTGCTCGGGCACGTGCGTGAGCGTCTGTGCGTTGTGGAGCCGGTCCATCAATTTGATGATGAGGACGCGGATGTCTTTTGCGGTGGCGGCGAAAAGCTTGCGCAAGCTCTCAGCATGACGCTCCAGCCCTTGGTAGCGCAGCGTGCCGAGCTTCGTCACGCCGTCTACAAGACCCAGCACCTCGGCGCCGAAGCGGGTTTTTATCTCATCTTCTGTCGCGCCGGCGTCTTCGATGGTGTCATGCAAAAGCCCGGCTGCAATGGTGGGCGCATCCATGCCGACATGTGCGAGCATATAGCCCACTTCTGCCAAGTGGACGAAATACGGCTCGCCGGAGTAGCGTGTGTGCCTTTCGTGTGCCGTTTTCGCAAACTCATACGCTTCGCCGATGAGGTTTTGTTCGGCAGCGCCTTTCGAAACTGACTCGAGGAGGATGTCTTTGAGAGATTTGACAGCAGCCATAGTAAGTAGCATACTCAACGCAGAAAATAACTCAAGGGGAACAGAATGATCTGGTTTTTCAATTTTGTCTTACTGTGGGTTGCGACACTGCTCATAATCGGTGTGCTGTACCTTTTTGGAATGACAGGCACGTTGATACTCTTCACCTCGTTATGGTTTGCGTTTATAGCACTATTAGGACCGCTCAGTGAGTAGCAAAAACAGGAGGTACGACGATGGTTATCGCGGCGCCAGGAGAGATCTGCTCCATATGCAATGAGGCGAAAATGTTGCCGGACGCGCGCAAAGAAAGACAAGAGCCTGAGTGCGCGTGCAATGCGCCTAACTTTGCAAACGGCACGTCGGTACTGCCCAGCGCTCGGTTTCGCTGCTGCACCCTCGGCTGCACGTACGAAGGCAATCACAATGGGGCGTGCCCTGTGTGCGAAAATTACTCCCTGATTGACACCAAGTAAAAGGAAGCGGTGATGAAAAAAAGCACACTGTACCCAAAGTTCTGGCGGGCGCTACTCTGTAGCGCCTGCTTCTTTTTACTTCTTCTCAAGCTTGTGCGGGTTATGCATGGGGCACGCTTTGCTCGAGCAGCGCTCGGGTATAGTTTTCGTTCCTTCCATCATCAATGAACCACATTCTTTACACATGCTGCCGGTCGGCTTCGCTTTGATTGCGAGTTTGCAATCAGGATAGTTTGAACATGAATAGAAAAGCCCAAAGCGACCGCGGCGCTCCATCATCTCGCCATTGGCGCGCCCCGCTTTTGCGCAGTCGGGGCACATCACACCCGTCTTTCCCTGCGTCTCGTCGCTTTTTACAAATTTGCATTTTGGATACAGCGAGCAGGCGATGAATCTGCCAAATCTACCCTCGCGCTCCATGAGCTCTCCCTTGCCGCATTTCGGGCACGGTTCACCCAATCCTTTCGGCGGCTCCATGATGCCGCCATCTTCTTTGCGTGCCCCGATACATTCAGGAAATTTTGCACAGCTCATGAAGCGCCCGCCTTTTGAAAGTTTATACACCATCGGTCCATTGCATGTAGGGCAGGGAAATTCGGCAGGTGCATCACCCATGTTGGTGATTTTCGCGATCTTCTTTTTGCTCTTGATGGCTTTGGTGAACGGGGCATAAAATGCGCCGAGCGTTTTTGCGTAGTCGCGATCGCCGTTCGCGATTTCATCGAGCTCGTTTTCCATCTCGGCGGTAAATGAATCGCTAATGTACGGACCAAAATGCTCTTCGATGAATGACGAAACAACATCGCCGGTGTATGTCGGTTTGAGCGTCTTTCCCTCACGATCGACATATCCGCGTGTCTGGAGCGTGGTGACGATGCTTGCGTACGTTGATGGTCGTCCGATGCCCCGCTTCTCAAGCTCTTTCACCAAGCCCGCTTCGGTGTAGCGCGGCGGCGGTTGTGTTTGCTTGCCTTCGCCGCGTGCCTCGATGAGCGAGAGTTTGTCGCCTTCGGAAACTTTCGGCAATTCGAATTCTTCCCCGCGCGCAGCGGTGTCAGCGGCAAGCCAGCCATCAAACATGATGCGCGCACCACGTGCGGCAAACGCAGGAATGTCACCGCCGATAGTCGCCATGATGGTGGTGCGCATCACCTCGGCATCGGTCATTTGTGAAGCCAAGGTGCGCGCCCGTATGAGCGCATACAATTTCTTCTGATCGTCTGTTGTTCCGGCAGAGCGCTTGTGCATGTGCGCGGGGCGGATTGCCTCATGCGCCTCCTGTGCGACCTTGCTCTTGGTTTTGTATTGCTGCGTCGCGACATAGCGCTCACCAAATTCTTCCTTCACCACATGAGCGATGGCGCTGAGCGCGTCTTTTGAAAGGGTGGTGGAGTCGGTGCGCATATAGGTGATGTAGCCGGCTTCATAGAGCTTCTGTGCCGTGCGCATGGTGCGCGAAGGAGAGAAGCCGAGGCGCGTGCTTGCGACTTGCTGCAAGGTCGAGGTGGTGAACGGTGCGCGTGGTGCACGTTTCTGCGCTTTCTCCTCGACAGCACCGACGTGCCAATTTTTCGAGGTGCGCGCAGCCGCCAATATGCGCTCCGCCTCTTTTTCGGTGGAAGGTTCCTCGACACAGGTGGCGGTCATGGTTTTGCCGTTTTCAGTTTTCAAATCAGCACTGATGACCCAGAAATTCTCCGGCACAAACGCGCGGATTTCGCGTTCACGCTCCATGATGATGCGTAACGCTGGCGATTGTACGCGACCGGCGGAGAGCCCGTAGCGCACCTTTTGCCAGACGAGTCCCGAGAGATCATAGCCAAAGAGGCGATCCAACACGCGGCGCGCTTCCTGCGCTTGGCGGAGTTTCTGATCAATGGTGCGCGGATGGGCGAGCGCTTCCTGCACTGCATTTTCGGTTATTTCGTGGAAGACAATTCGCTGCGGCTTTTTGAGTTTGAGCAATTCGGCAAGATGCCATGCTATGGCTTCGCCTTCACGATCGGGGTCGGTCGCCAGAATGACCGACTTTGCTTTTTCGGCGAATTCGGACAGCTCCGCGATGACACGCTCTTTTCCGTGCACAATCTGGTATTGCGGCACAAAACCCGCCTCGATGTCGATGGCGTTTTTGTTGCTCTTCGGCAAATCACGAATGTGCCCGACGGATGCGCGCACAGTAAACCCCTCGCCGAGGTATTTTTCAATCGTCTTTGCTTTCGAGGGTGACTCGACAATAACTAGTTGCATATATTTAGTATTCGTGGACGCACTCTATATATAGTACGTAAGGTACATGTTTCGCATGATAATGCAAAAGTGTCAATAGGTGCCCGTGTACTATGCGCGCCGTAAGAGACCAAGTTCTTCCCGAATGAGCCCCTTGATTTCGAGGGTGGTGAGCGCGATTGCCATGTCGGTTGCGGTGAGTGCAAGGTGAGAGGCAATCGCATCGCGCGATGCGGGCTCACTGAGCGCATCGTATATGAGCGACTCATGCTCGGTGAAATCAAGGCGCGCATTTTCGGTGCGCTCGGTGCTCGCGATGCCAAGCGCGTCAAGGATATCGTGCGCGCTGGTTACGACGCGCGCGCCGAGTTTGATGAATTGATGCGTGCCGGCAGTACTCGCAGAAAAAATGGATCCGGGCACGGCGAGCAGTTCACGATTGTATTCTGTGGCGAGTCGTGCGGTGATGAGTGTGCCGGAGCGCTCTGTCGCCTCGATAAGAAGTGTTGCGTGCGACATGCCTGCCATGATGCGATTGCGCTGAGGAAATGTATATTGTGTTGCGGTTATCGACGGCTCGAATTCAGACATGAGTCCACCACCTTTTTCCAGAATGGTATGTGCGAGGCCGTGATTGGTGCGCGGGTAGAGCGCGCGCCAGTCGAGCCCCGATCCGGGAACGGCGATAGTATAGAGCCCTGCGTCAAGCGCGGCGCGGTGCGCGATTGCATCAATACCAAGCGCCAGACCAGAGACGATGGCAATCGGCATGCCGCGCAAACCGTTAATCAGATGCTCGCACACTGATTTGCCATAGGGTGTATATTTGCGCGAACCAACCACCGCAAGCAGTTTATGCCCTTCGGGTGGAAGCGTTCCGCGTAGATAGAGCGCTTCGGGCGGATCAGGAATTTCGCTCAATAGAGAGGGAAATTGTGTAACAGCGAGTTGTTCTATAGGAAATTCCATGACACAATATTATAGTTATACTATATTCATGAATTCGTCATGCAGTTGGCGCTAAGCTGTACTTCACTATGCTCGATATAAAATTCATCCGTGAACATAAAGATATTATCGCGATCGGCGCGAAAAAGAAACACATCGATATCGATCTTGATGCGCTTATTGCCATAGACGACAAGCGCAAGGCGCTGCAGGCGAGCCTGGATGAAAAGCGCGCTGCGCAAAATGCGGCAAGTGAGAAGATAGCAAGCGCCGGTGCGGCAGAAAAGGCGACGCTCATCGCCGACATGCAGAAAATAAAAGACTCCATGAAGCAGCAGGATGAGGAACTGAAGCAGGTGATGGAGGAATGGCGTGCGCTCATGGTGCGCGTGCCGAATGTGCCCGATATGTCGGTGCCGGAAGGGGAATCAGATGCTGATAATCAGGAAGTGCGCACATGGGGCGATCTGCCGCAATTTGATTTCGAGCCCAAGAGCCACTCCGAGCTCATGCTCATGCATGACATGGCAGATTTCGAGCGCGGTGCCAAAGTCGCGGGCTTTCGCGGATATTTTCTGAAGGGCGATGGCGCGCGTCTCGTCTGGGCGCTTGAACGTTTTGTTATAGATCATTTTGCACAAAAAGATTTTACGCCGATGATCGTGCCTTCGATGGTGCGTCGCGAGCCATTCATGGGCACCGGCTATTTGCCCCAAAGCGAAGAGGATTTATATAAAACGCAGGACGGCGATTATCTTGCCGGCACTGCCGAAGTGGCGACGATGGGCTACTACATGGACGAAGTCGTTGATAAAAAGGATCTGCCAATAAAATATTTCGCATTCTCACCGTGCTTTCGCCGCGAGGCGGGAAGTCACGGCAAAGACACGAAGGGCGTATTCCGCATCCATGAATTCCAAAAATTTGAGCAGGTTGTTCTGTGCGAAGCGAGTCACGAGGAGTCGGTGAAATTTCACGAGGAGCTGACGGCAAACTCCGAAGAGCTGCTCCAAAAGCTCAACATCCCGTATCATGTCGTCGTCAACTGCGGCGCGGATTTGGGGCTTGGGCAGGTAAAAAAATACGACATCGAAGCGTGGATGCCTTCTGAGAAAAAATATCGCGAGACGCACTCGTCTTCGTATTTTCATGACTTCCAGACGCGCCGACTCAATATTCGTTATCGCGACACCGACGGCAATCTAAAATTCGTTCACTCGCTCAACAACACGGCACTCGCAACGCCGCGCGTCCTTTGCCAAATTGTCGAGAACTACCAGCAAAAGGACGGCTCGATATCGATTCCGGAGGCACTCCGGGGCTACATGGGCAAAGATGCAATCTCATAGATATCACGATATAAAAGTGCATAAAGGGCAGGCAAAAAAGCGAAAGAGTGCCGATGGCATTTGGCGCGCCCGCACGTACGGTTTTTCTTCGCGGGGTGGGGAAGAGCGCTTGCGTACGCGCCTGCGGCGCGTACGCGTCATTTCGCTTTCTGCGGGGGCGCTGCTCGCACTCGTGGCTTTTGGGAGTGTCGCGTTTGCTTCATACCAGCCGCGCTTACAGATAGCGCATATGGATGTGCGGGGTGAACAAGCTCTCTCTGAGCAGGCGCTTTTGGCATCCGCGCACTCCGCGATCGAGAGCAGCAAGGGCGTTTTGTTCTCCGAAAAGAGCATGCTATTTTTCCCGCGCGCAGCGATGGAAGAGCGCATCAATAATGATTTTCCGCGCGTTGCGAGCGCTGTGGTGTCTGTCGATTCGTACGATGGTCAAAGTGTCGCAATCGATATACAGGAGCGCAATCCTTTTGCGCGTTGGTGTGACACTCACGATGAGTGCTATCTGCTTGATACGGACGGGTATGTCTTTGCGCCATACGCGGGTGAGACGCTGGTACGTGATGAAATATTTTCGGGCGGGATGCCCTCCGGGGATCCGGTTGGTAGGCGCTATCTTGATGCATATTTTAAGCGCGTCATGCGTACGGTTGAGGGTATTGAGCTTGCACATCGCAGTGTCACTGCGGTGCGCGTCATTAATGATCAGGAGTATCACCTGACGCTTGCCGAAGGCACCGTGCTCTATGTGCGTTTTTCAGATGATCCTGAGTCCATTTTTGAAAATCTTAATGCCATTCTTACTTCCGAAGTGCTTGCGGAGAGGTTGAGCGAAGTTGCGTACATTGATCTGCGTTTTGACGGGCGCGCGTATTATAAATTCAAAGCCATCGACAATTAAGTCCTACGCATAGGCTCGAAAAGAAAAAAGAGGCAGTATGCCTCTTTTTAACCAGTGCCTTTGAGTACCAGAAGCTGGCTTTCAGCAACTGATGCTGCCGGAAGGTCGGCGAAAAGATTGAGGATGAATTCGAGATCGCGTTCGTCTTTCGACGTGGCGAGCTGTAATGCAAGTTTCTGCAGTATCTTATCAGTCGCAGGGCAATCCCGCGGGTATGCTATTGCGAGCATGGCGACCTTGAGTGCAATGCACATACAGTCGTCTTTGATTGTGCACACATTTAAATGCTCGAGGTGCTTCTTAACAATTTCGCGGCGTCTTTTTCTGCGTTCGCTCCATGTCAGGTCGTTCCACGCGTCCATGACCATCCTCCCATCTCTTTTCTTTCTTAACTGTATGCGCGACCACAATGTCTGCAATGGTATAAAAAGAATAACCGCGCGCCTTGTTGAAAACAAAGGCGCGCGGTTTTGTTTGTGCGATATCAATCAGATCTGTCAACTACGCCGATAGTTTGGCGCGTCGGCGGTGATCATGATGCCGTGCGGGTGTGCTGCTTGTATGCCCGCCTGTGTGACGCGTTCGAATTCGGCGAATCGCATCAATGCGGGAATATCTTTCGCCCCCACATATCTCATGCCTGCCTGCAACCCGCCTACGAGCTGGTGCATGACACCGGCAAGTGACCCTGCATACGCAACCATTCCTTCAACACCTTCGGGGACCGCTTTTTCAATGGACACATTGCCTTGCCCGTATCGTTCGCGGCTTGATCGGCTATGCATTGCAGCAAGCGAACCCATACCGCGATATTTGCGCATGCGATTTCCGTTAACCATGACCATTTCGCTTGGGGCCTCGTCGCAGCCTGCAAACGAGCTCCCCAACATTACGCAGTGAGCACCGGCGCCAATCGCTTTGGTGATCTGACCGGACTCGCGTATGCCACCATCGCCGCATACAGGTACATCTCTCGAGCGCACTGCTCGTGCGCATGCGTGTATGGCGGTAAGCTGGCATCGTCCTGCACCAGAGACAATTTGTGTGGTGCAAATAGAACCAGGACCCTGCCCAACTTTAATACCGTCAGCGCCCGCATCAGCAAGTCGCAATGCGGCATCGGCGCGGGAAATATTGCCCGCCACCACATCACACGAGAGCGACATGCTCTTAAGCATACGTATGGTGTCGATCACAGCCTTGCTATCACCATGCGCGGTATCGATGACAACCACATCAATGTCGTCGGGGAATGCCTCAATATATTTGAGAGCATTTTCACCAACGCCAATTGCAGCGCCGACGCGAAGGCGACCTTTTGCATCCAGATTATAGGTAGAATTTCCACCGGACACTAAGCGCTTCACGTCGGAAAAATCATACATTCCTGCCAGCTCTCCGTGCGCGCTCACTAATGGCAGTGCTTTTTTGCCCTTGGTGAGCATGATCACATACGCCTCATTAAGCGGCGTGTCAGGCGGAGCGGTGATGAGCTCGGTGGTCATCACCTCGCCGACTTTTTTCGAGGGATCATCACAAAATTCGAAATCATCTTTTGTGAGAATCCCAGCAAGCCGCCCCTCTTCGTTAATGACGGGAAATTTGTGGAAGGTGAAGCCCTGTGCTCTGCGACGATTCAGCACTGCTTCAATTGTTTCCGTAGTGCGCGCAGTGATTGGTCGCTCGATCAGTCCGTTCAGATGGCGTTTTACAATGCGCACCTGCGCGCCCTGCTCTTTGGGAGTAAGGTTGCGGTGAATGATGCCGAGACCTCCGGCTTTTGCCATAGCAATTGCCATAGGCGCTTCAGTAACATTGTCCATTGCCGCGCTCACAATCGGCACCTTAAGTGGAACATTCCGCGAAAAGCGAGATGCGGTGTCCGCATCAGCCGGCAGAAAGTCGCTATACGATGGGCATAATTTCACATCGTTAAATTCCAGCCCCAACGCAAGCTCTGCCATACGGTCAAAAAATGAATCACATGCATGTGTACCCATCACGTTCTCCTTATGCGAGTGTTTCTTTGGCGGAAACTCTCGGTGACTGCGTCACCTTAAGATTTCTGCACAAATCGCCTTTATGGGGCGATTTGACACACTGGCAACACTCTAGTGTATTTTATTTTGCATGTAAAGCAAAAACCCCCGACATGCATGCCGAGGGTTTCAGTCCGGTAAAATTTCCTGAATCGTATAGATGCAGGCGTTTGGCGGAGTGCTGATGCTTCGCAGTCTCACTTTCCGACCTTTAGCCCGTGATGCGTTTGGCGTGTTAATGACTATGATGTCGAAGCGTACTGGTCCCTTATACCAACGTGCGGGATTTTGCACCTCGACGCGCATGATATAGAGCAGGTGACCCAGTATTGACGAGTCTCGCTGAACGAGCAGGACCTTGTATGTGTACTCATGGATGTGTGAACAGTATCCAATCCAGGGATCGCGGTTTGGCAATAAGTCACGTGATGTCATTCGCGTACTGCCACATAGCTTACCGCCTGCCCGAATGTAATTTCAGTGATCGGAATAATCTGATCTTTACTGATGAGTGGAAACGGGTGGCTGGTTTGATCGATGAGCATAGACTCAGGTTGCGCATGCTTGTTGTGTGCAGGCACGACGCGGACAAGTACTTTCCGAATCGGGCGGCGCTCCTCCTCAATACTGACCACCAGATAAAAGCCAAGCCATCGTGAGACGATAGGCGTACGGCGTTTCTTTGATGGTGCGCGTTGTGCGGAATACTTGATCAATGCGACGCTCATTACGCTTCTCTCCTGATCTCTTGTTTCTAAAAGAAAGTAAAACATAGATTGAAAGCTCATTCAATACATGGGAGAGTGTGCACATGGAGAATTTTTGGGAAACACTTTCAAAACCTTTGTTTGTGCTCGCACCGATGGAGGATATTACCGATGCGGCATTTCGTGAGCTCTTGGGCGCACAAGAGCAGAAGCCCGTGGTGTTCTATACGGAGTTCACTTCTGCCGACGGGCTTGCCCTCGCACCGAAAGAGGGAAGAGAGAAGCTGCTTAAGAAATTGCAGTACACAGAAGGCGAACGACCGATCGTTGCACAATTTTTCACTGCACATCCCGCGCACATGGAAAAAGCCGCGGCGCTTGCACAGGAGCTTGGCTTTGACGGCGTTGATATCAACATGGGATGCCCTGATCGGGCGGTCGAGAAAGGCGGCTGCGGCGCAGCGCTTATCAAAAACCCCGCGCTCGCCCGTGACCTTATCCGCGCCGCGCGCGCTGGCGCGCCACAGCTGCCGATCTCTCTTAAAACGCGCATCGGCTATCTGACGGACGAGCTCGACACGTGGCTCCCCACTCTGCTCGCGGAGGAGCCTGCGGCAATCGCTATTCATGCACGCACACGCAAAGAGCTCTCTGAAGTGCCGGCGCATTGGGATGCGATTACGCGCGCCGTGCAAATGCGCAATGGAGCAGGGGTGAAGACGCTTATCATAGGCAATGGTGATGTGAAGACGTTGGGCGAGGCGCGCGAGCGCGTGCGGGAGACAGGGTGCGATGGCGTGATGATAGGGAGGGCGGCGATCGCGAATCCGTGGCTCTGGCGCGAGCGTGAGCCCGCACGCGATGAACGACTCGCGACACTCTTGCACCACGCCACGCTCGCTGAGAAACATGAAGGGCATCTGGTGGGAGGTGTGCGCAAGCACCTGAGCAAATATGCGACCGGTCTGCACGCGGCAAAAGAATTGCGCGTCAAAATTTCAAGTGCCGAGACGGTCAAGGACATTGTTGATTCCATCGAGGCGTTGCATTAGCTCCTCGGCTCGGCAATCAAAACATTTCGCTCCGCTTCATGTTTTGACTTGCGCTCGCCCTACGTCGCTAATAAACTGCGGGCAGTGTAGTGAGGAAAAAACACATGACGCATCGGCGTACGCTCGAGCGCCATGTGCGCGAGAGTAATGCAATCGAGCACGTTTGGGCACAGCCAGGGGAGTTGCTGTATGACCGCCATCTGCAGGCGGCACAGCTCGTGCTTGCTCGAGCAAAGAAGGGCGCACTCACATCACCAGTAGAGATTCACAGCATGCTGCTCCCCGAACTTGGAGGGTATAGGCTTCGTGAAGTGGGAATTGGATCGCGTGTCATGCCTCCACATACGGATGTCCCAGCGCGTATGTGCGAATGGCACAGCGCATATGAAAGGTGGCACAGCGTACTTGATAAAAAATCCGCACCGCATTGGCGACAATGGGTGGAAGATCGCGCGTGGGTTCTTCATATGTGGCTCCTATGCATTCATCCGTTTGCAGATGGAAATGGGCGCACCTCGCGCCTCGTGTTGAATAGCTTTATACGGAGTGCGGGATTTCGATGGTTTATTGTCCCAGAAAAACACAAACAAGGATATTACGCTTGCATCCGCGAATTTGAAGAAAAGGTATTCTACAACTGGCATCCGCCCGCACAGTGGAAATACTAAAACCCCGCGCCGATAATCTGGTGCGGGGTTCTTTTTTTAGGGGGACTAACTTTATGTGCCCCCGTTCTTTTTCTGCCACTCGAGGAATTCCTTCCGCGCGCGCCAGTCTAGATAGAGTTCCGGAATGCCGATGAGAACGATCCGGGTGATAATGGTACCAACCCAGATAGGGATGAGCATCGCTAGAGGGACTAGAGCGCTTTGGTACGCGATGCTGATGACCAGAACGAGGGTCAGCGTCGCCACTGCCTCTATGCAGCAGTATATGACCCCCCAGTCGTGGTGAGTCGCCCACACGACCTCATCTACTATGCTGAAAATATATGTCACCATAGCGATGGCGACGACGACAGCCGAAAGCCAGAACAACATCGGGTGGACGACCTCTTGCGTGGTCAGCCACACTACGAGTCCGTCGAGGAGTTCTTTCATGCCACACTCTCTTTCTATCTATGCCGGGACGATTCCCAGTCTGTATTCATTATACGTCCAATATTTGCATCTGTCAATATCGGCCTGCCTGAATTCAACTTCGAAGTGCAACACTCCATGCTTGTAATGGCGTCTTAAAA
>CAYWZA010000014.1:0-26630 GCA_964462785.1 uncultured Candidatus Saccharibacteria bacterium
CACTAGGCTGGTAATGTACAAGGTTGGTGTTCAAAAATATGGGGGAGGGTCACCACAGCTTGCTCAGCCAGATGGCACCTCCTTCACATCGCCACTCAATGGAGAACCGACTAGTGAAATCACCAAGCGCACTACGTACACATTGCGCTGTATAGATCTGCACGGGCAGATGCAGGAGAAGTATGCTTTTGTAAGCATCAGACCGAGGGTGAATGAGCACTAGAGTTTGAGGCGAAGTAAGCTATAGAAAAATAGGGGAAAGCACATAGCGTTATCCACAGATAAGCACAGAGAGATAGTAGGGTGTTTTAATAGCAAACTATACTTACCAATATGATACTAAAGAAATTTGCTGTAGGCGCATTGTTGCTTGCATGTCCAGTTGGCATCGTCGCTGCGCAAACAGAAGGTGACGAATTCGATGTTGGTCTACCGACAAGCGAGGCACCCGCAAACACAGTCTCTTGTTTTGATTACTACGAATTCGGCTCAGTGCAAGCCAATCTTACCGCACCCATATCGAGTACAATCTCAGGATCTAAAATTATATTTTCCGGCACGATAGTGAACAATAACCCCTATCCCATAGTAGATGGCACACTATACGTAAAGATTTTCAGGAGTCGTGGAGCGAGCAATGACGGAAACGGACCCGAAGTGGTAGATCAATTCTTTGCGCTCGGAGACATAGTCATCCCTGCAAAAAATTCAGTCCCCGCTTCGTTTACGTGGAACGTGCCGAGCAATGCGATAAGTGGAGAGTATCAACTCGCGACATTCTTTACGACATCGAGAAAATTTAATTTGCTAGGGCTTTCATTCACGGATGATGTGGTGGGCAACACAGTGCCATTTCGTGTGGTGAGCGAGCAAAAAGGAACTGTCGCTTTTGATAAGGCGGCGGTTGAGGTTGATGGCGAAGCGTATCGTTTTGCTGCATTTCCACCAAGGACATCAGAAACAGATGCAGTTGATGTGACTGCTGTCGTCAAGAACTCGACCAACAAAGCAGAGAAAGCAACAATAAGCTGGACAGTGTATCAATGGGACGCACAGCTCAGAAGCAATGCGGTTCAGGAAAAAACAGAGACTGTTACTGTTGCAGCGCAGGGGTCAGCCCCTGTCTCAATTACCGTAAGCGATGCTCGGCACCCTGTGTACCTTGTTGTCGGGACGCTTACTTGGCGCGACACGAAATCAATCATTGGTGTCCGTTTTGTACGAAGCGGCATAGACAGATTGCGGATAAATTTTCCAGGAGTGACCGATTTTCCAATCATCAGAGGTCAGGAAAACACTGTATTCTCATGCTTGCATAATGCCGGCGAGAACGCGGTAGTACCAAACGGACGCCTTGAATTAGCATTGCTTGATGGGGATGAAAACATC
This sequence comes from uncultured Candidatus Saccharibacteria bacterium, assembly GCA_964462785.1. Classification (GTDB taxonomy): domain Bacteria; phylum Patescibacteriota; class Minisyncoccia; order Phycocordibacterales; family UBA2100; genus JACQKA01. Next base: position 1,390 of record CAYWZA010000014.1, read on the forward strand.
ATCCATGAATACGTGTACGAAGGAGATGTCACCGGTGCAATGATGGGCGTTGCAGAAAAATTTGTTCCCCAGAAAAATTATGATCGCTTTGCACTTGAGGCGCGCTTGTATGAAGGAGAGGAAATTATCGAAAATGTGCGCCTGGAATATGATTGCAACACTATCAACCCCGCAACATGTGCCGCGGTGAGTGCCACTGAAGCCTTCGACTTCGCGAGCTTGCTCGGTGGTGACTTCGGACCGATTGCAGTTGTCATCGTCATTGCTGCGCTTCTCGTAGTGGCGATTGTTGTGCGGATGTGGTTTCGCGTCCCCACACCTCCTCCGGCAATGTAATGCGGGCTTCGTGGAAATTGCGACTTTCTGCCGACCTGTGCCGAGCACCTCATCAATTTTCACCAAACGCGTTTTCCAGTGCGGTGGATAAGGGCAATAATCTAAGTGCTATACTAATTCCATGGCAATACGCGTAGCGATTAATGGCTTCGGGAGAATTGGACGGGCGTTTTTGCGCGCGGCGCAAGGAAATGCGGAAATTGAAATTGTCGTCATCAATGATTTGGGTGATATCAGTAATCTTGCCTATCTTTTAAAATACGATTCGGTGTACGGAAGGGCGCCGTTTCCTGTAGAAGTCTCTGCAGGAGCGCTCGTGGTAAATGGTAAAGAAATAGAGGTGATTGCCGAAAAGGACCCGACCCACTTGCCGTGGAAAGATCACGCTATCGATATTGTCGTGGAATCTACTGGCGTATTCACCACCTATGAAAAAGCGAGCATGCACATCACTGCTGGTGCACGGCGCGTAGTGATCACTGCACCCACAAAAGGCGAGCCGGGTGCGAATGTGAATGGCACCAATGGGCATGCGGCGACTGTCTTGATGGGGGTGAATGAGGAAGCGCTCAAGACATGCGAAGTGTCCTCAAACGCTTCATGCACCACAAATGCCGCAAGTCCGCTCGTTGCTATTCTTGATGAAACGGTCGGCATTGAGCGCGCACTGCTCAATACCGTGCACGCATACACTGCTACCCAAATGATCGTAGATGGTCCTGGGGGCAAGAGCGACATGCGTCGCGGTCGCGCAGCAGCAATCAATATCGTGCCGTCATCGACTGGCGCAGCGCTTGCCACTGCCGAGGCACACCCGCAGCTCAAAAATAAATTTGACGGCATTGCACTCCGCGTCCCGGTGCCGGCAGGCTCGATGGTGGACATCACGTTTATTGCAAAACGCGATACGACAGCCGAAGAGGTGAACACGCTTCTCAAAAAAGCCGCACAGGATCCCCGCTGGCACGGTATCTTCACGGTGAGTGATGAGCAGCTGGTTTCGACCGACATCGTCGGTAACCCGCACGCATCGATCGCTGATCTCACAATGACCCGCGTCATTGGCAACTTGGTAAAAGTGCTCGCGTGGTACGACAACGAAATGGGGTATGCTCACACGCTTTTGCGGCACGTGGTCACTGCAGGTGCTCGCTGACAAATCGAGCGTCCACGCGGCGTTTAGAAAGTATTTTTCAGTGGTATACTTCTCGCATGAAAGTCTATTTTGCTGCTGATCACGCCGGATTCGCACTCAAGGCGATGTTGATGGAGTATGTGAGCTCGAGGGGGTATGGAGTCGAGGATGTTGGTGCGTATGAGCTCAACATGGAGGATGATTATCCGCCGTATGTGGCGAAGGCGGTGCGTGCCGTCGCCGAATCTCCGGATGGCAGCCGTGCTATCGTGATCGGCGGTTCGGGGCAGGGTGAGGCTATGGTTGCGAATCGCTTTCAGGGAGTGCGCGCGGCGGTCTATTACGGCGGCGGGCGCGAGCAATCCGATGCGACAGGAAAAACATTCGATGTCGTTGCGTCCTCACGTGTGCATAATGATGCAAACGTGCTGGCGATTGGAGCGCGTTTCGTGAGCGAAGATGAAGCGACCCGTGCCGTTGATACATGGCTCGAGACTCCCTTCACCGGTGAGTCGCGGCATGTGCGCCGCATTGCGCAGATTGATGAGCATGCTGCAGACAGTCACACCTAAGTATGGCAGAGTCCAGCGCCGCCTTGGCAGCAGTTGCAATTGTACCGGCTATCATGCCGAAAGATCGCAACGAACTCCACCTGCTCGCTGACTTGCTGCATCCTTTTGCACAAAGCATTCAGCTCGATGTGGCGGATGGTTTGCTCACGCCAGAGACCACCTGGCCGTTCATTGCGCCTGGGCAGGCAGAACACCTTGGCGAACTACCGCTTCCTTTTGCGAGCGATCTCGTGTGGGAAGCCCATCTCATGACAAAGCAGCCGCAGGCGCTCGGCGAGCAGCTCATTGATGCGGGTGTCAAGCGCGTTATTGCACACATTGAATCGTGCGGCAGCGTCGAGAAAGCGCGCGCGATTTTTGAAAGTTGGCACACGCGTGGTGCCGAGGTCGGCATTTCACTGCTGCTTGATACGCCCATATCTGCGATTGAGGATCTCATCCACGATGTCGAATTCGTGCAGGTGATGAGTATCGCCGAAATCGGCGCGCAAGGGCACCCATTTGATCCGCGCACGATGGTGCGCGTGCGGGAGTTGCGCAATCGGTATCCCCATATCGTGATCACTGTGGATGGAGGAGTAAATATACATAATGCGCCGGATCTGGTCGCCGCGGGAGCAAATCGTCTCTGCGTCGGCTCTGCGATTGTTCGTGCCGAAGATCCACTCACCGCATACGAGGAATTGATGCACATCGTGAGTCGTCCCGAGGTATAGAAACCCCGCGAGAACACATACGTTCTCGCGGGATTTGCTGCTGACATGTCGGCGCCGACAGAGACGCAATCTACACCTTCTATTTTTTCCTGCGATATTTTGCCCATTCGCGCATGCGGGTGATAATTTCGATACTAATGGCGGCGAAAATGACAGGGGAAAGCACCATTAACCATCCGAATAGGAAGTCGATGAATCCTCGGTCAGAAGTCCGGAATCCGCTACCGCCATAATGCGTTTTCATGATGAGCGCAAGAGGAATGAGACCAAACTCGATAAGCATAAGCACTACAAAAAAGACACCTAAGAGAACGTAGAACTTCTTGACTGGAAGCTCCATTGTGCCACTCCCTCAATATCTTGAGGTATACTACGATATATGCTCATCGATGCAAAGGCACAGATGATCCAAGAGAAAGCTGAAGCCATACGCGAGTCGATTATCGACATGCTCATTACGGCTGGCTCAGGGCACACCGCAGGTCCATTGGGCATGACAGACATTTTCGCACTACTCTATTTTCATGTACTAAAGCACGATCCACAGAACCCAACTTGGCCAGAGCGCGATCGCCTCATTCTCTCGAATGGTCACATTTGTCCCGTGCAATATGCCACAATGGCACACGCCGGATATTTTCCCGTTGACGAATTACAAACATTGCGTAAATTCGGCTCGCGTCTGCAAGGGCATCCGCATCGCGAATATCTCGATAGTATCGAGGTGAGCTCCGGTCCCTTGGGGAGTGGGCTTGGGCAGGCTGTCGGCATGGCGATTGCAGAGCGGATTGATCATGGCCTGCAGTCGCAGAAATATTTTTATGCACTGCTTTCAGATGGCGAGCATGATTGCGGCGTCATGTGGGAAGCGGCAATGCTCGCGGGCCGTGAGCGATTACAAAATCTCATTGCAATTATTGATCGCAACAACATTCAGATTGATGGCAACACCGAAGACATCATGCCGCTCGAGCCTCTGCGCGCAAAGTGGGAAGCATTCAATTGGCATGTGCAGGAAGTGGACGGGCACAATCTGGAGCAGATTGATATGGCGATAGGCGAAGCGAAGAGTGTTAATGCAAAACCATCAGTCATCATTGCGCACACCATCCCCGGTAAAGGCGTGCCGGAAATCGAACGCGATTTCCGTTGGCATGGCAAGTCGCCAAACAAAGAGGAGGGCGCGCGCTTTCTGCACGAACTCCGCACATTGAGCGGAAAAATTGTCAGTGAACATCAATAATATGCTAAACGTTACTGTAAAATTGCAGGAAAAAATGTTCGACGAAAAGCCGGAGGCGGTGCCGCTTCGAAATGGTTTTGGTGAAGGGTTGGTTGAGGCTGCGCGTGCGGATGCGAATGTGGTTGGTCTCTGCGCGGATCTCACAGAAAGCACGCGCATGGAGGCATTTCGAAAAGAATTCCCTAATCGCTTTGTCGAAATCGGAGTTGCCGAGCAGAGTTTGGCTATTACAGCATCCGGCATGGCTGCGATGGGAAAAGTGCCGTTCATCACGTCATATGCGATGTTTTCCCCAGGGCGCAATTGGGAGCAAATCCGGACGACCATTTGCTACAACGATCGCCCAGTGAAAATTGTTGGCTCGCACGCGGGTATTTCTGTCGGTCCTGACGGCGGCACACATCAGGCAATTGAGGATGTGGCGATTATGCGCGTGATCCCGAAGATGGTGGTGCTCGTGCCATGCGATACTCACGAGGCAAAGCGCGCGACGCTCGCTATTGCTAAAGCCCCCGTGCCGGCGTATCTGCGCCTTGCGAGAGAGCAGACCCCGATTATGACCACACTGGAAACGCCATTTGAAATAGGGAAGGCGTATGAAATGTGGCGATCCGATGCGCCGCAGGTTGCGTTTATCGGCTGCGGTCCACTGCTCCACAACGCGCTCAAAGCTGCAAAGCAATTAGGCGAGGAAGGTATTGGCTCGGTGGTGCTTAATGCGCACACCGTAAAGCCGATCGATGGTGAGACGATCGTTGCGCTTGCAAAAGAAATTGGCGCGGTGGTTACGGTGGAGGAGCATCAGGTTGCCGGCGGTCTGGGGAGCGCGGTAGCTGAGGTGCTCGCCGAGAAGCATCCGGTTCCGATAGAGTTTGTGGGGGTGCGAGATCAGTTTGGTCAGTCCGGCACTCCGGATGAGCTCATCGAGCACTACGGCATGGGCATGACGCACATCATTGATGCAGCGCGGCGTGTTATCGGGAGAAGGTAGGAGCGGAAGTTTTATTAGCGACGTAGGGCGAGTGAGATGAAAGACGGAGCGAAGCGGAGTTTTTCATTTCCGAGCCGAGGAGCTAATGCAGGTCCAATACCACGCCGCAGAGCGGCGTGACTGAGTGAGTGAAACGAACTCCGATGATACCCTGGGGCTCTGCCCCGGGGATCTTCATAGCTGCGAAATTTTGTATTCCGCCGGAGCTTTTGCGAGCCATGCCTCGAGCTCATCCTTGGTGAGCAGGCCTTTTTGCGCGCCGATTTGTTGCACCACAAGTGCTGAATTGATCGGACCACGCATGAGCGCATCAGGGAGCGACATACCGAACGCGAGCATTGCAGTCACGGTGGAGGCAAACGCGTCACCTGCGCCAGTGCGATTTTTGGGCGGTGCCGGATCGGGATACATAGGGATCATCCACGCGCCCTCATCATTCATCATCCACGCGCCCTTGGGACCATCGGTGATGGCAACAATTTTTGGACCGAATGCACGCATGCCGGTCAGAAGTGTTTTCATGTCTGGTGAAGTATTTTTAAGGATGCGCTGCGCCTCCTCTTTATTGCAGAAGAACAATTCGGTAGCGGCATAGATATCATCTATTTTTCGCTCAGCGCTTAATTTGATTTGAAATGTACCGGGCTGGAAGGCGAGCTTTGTTTCTGGGTGCGCTTTGATATACGCCGCAAGCTCATGGTGAAATGGCTCGCCATGCTCGCCGGTTGAGGTGAAATATATCCAGCGCGGCGGCTCCACAAATTGCGGCAGTGCATACGGCCACGGGGCATGTTTGATGAGAATGGTGCGCTCAGCGCCATATCGGAGCACGTAGTGATGGTGCGTTGCATATTCTGCATGGCGGCGCACGAAAGCGGTATCTAGATGATCTTTCTCCCACGCCGCGAGGCACTCATCTCCGCCGCGATCAGTACCGATATCGGTCGCGAGCGCGGTGTTAAGCCCGAGGCGTTTTGCGGCGATTGCTGCATTTGCCGCGTTGCCGACACCAGGCACGAACTCAGCCTCCTCATACGGAATTTTGTCGCCAAAGCGCATCGAGAGCATGCAATTGCTGTTATCAATATTGCAATGGACCTCAGCGTCTTTGAGTGTGATGAACGTGTCATTCGTCACATCGCCAATACTCACAAAATCATGCTGCATGATGGCAGTATAGCATGTGGTACACTGTCAGCATGATGACGCTTCGAGAGGCATTGCTGGATGCAGTGACGCGCGGGAGTGCGGTGGGGCATTTCAATGTGTCGGATTCGACGCAGCTCAATGGCATTTTTGAGGTGGCGAAGGAGCTCACAATGCCCGTCATTATCGGTGTTTCTGAGGGGGAGCGCGATTTTTTTGGGATACATCAAGTTGCAGCACTAGTGCGGACGCTGCGCGAGAAGCATGATGTCCCGATTTTCCTCAACGCCGACCACCATCATTCTGTGGATGGTTGCAAGGCAGCGATTGATGCCGGATTTGATACGGTCATTATAGATGGTGCGAAACTTTCCGAAGAGGAGAACACTGCACAGACGAAAGCAGTTGTCGCATATGCGCGTGCATGCGGGCGCGATGTGCTCGTCGAGGCGGAGTTGGGATACATCGGTACTTCAAGCAAGCTCTTGGATGCTGTGCCGGAGGGAGCGGGCTTGGACATGACGACACCCGAGCTCGCAGAGCGTTTTGTGAAAGAAACAGGCATTGATTTGCTCGCGCCATCTGTCGGCAACATTCACGGCATGCTTAAAGACGTGCCTGAACCGCGGCTCGACATTCCGCGCATCGGAGCGATTGCGCACGCATGTGGTGTGCCGCTGGTTTTGCATGGCGCATCGGGAAACAGCGAGGAAGACGTGCGCAGTGCGATTGCTGCGGGTGTGCGCATTGTGCATATCAATACCGAAATTCGTGTCGCGTACAGAAAGGGCATTGAAGCGGCGCTCGCCGCCGACCCCGCAGAGGTCGCGCCGTATAAATATCTTGGTCAAGGCAGGGATGCGATGAAGGAAGTCGTGCGCACTAAGATGAAATTATTTAATAATCAATAAGACGCTATGGCAAAGATTTTTATCACCCGCGCAATTCCAGAAGCAGGACCAGCGGCGCTTAAGTCTGTTGGGCATGAGGTGGTGGTAAGTTCTAAAGATGGGGTGCTCACGAAAGATGAACTCATCGCCGCGCTCGTGGAGCACAAGCCTGATGCGGTGCTCTGTCTTTTGACAGACAAAATCGACGCAGCCGTGCTCGACGCTGCGCCGCAGGCAAAAATATTTGCGAACTACGCAGTTGGCTTCGACAACCTCGATCTCAAAGCGGCTGCCGAGCGGGGAGTCACCTTCACTAATACCCCCGGAGTCTTAACCGACTCCGTTGCCGAGCACACTGTGGCACTCATTTTTGCCATTACGAAGCGCGTTGCCGAAGCTGATAGTTTTACGCGCGCGGGCAAATATGTCGGCTGGGCACCAATGCTTTTGCTCGGATCGGATCTTAAGGGTAAGACACTGGGTATTTTGGGCGCAGGGCGCATCGGTGGTCGCGTTGCAGAAATTCTTGGGAAAGGAGCAGGGATGAACGTCATTTATTACGACATCAAACAAAGTCCTGAGATGGAACAGGCAACCGGTGCCGCATTTCGTGCGACCGTCGAAGAAGTGTTGCGCGAGGCGGATGTCGCATCCATTCATGTGCCGCTTCTTGAATCGACACGTCATCTCATGAATGCCGAACGTTTGGGCATGATGAAAAGGAGCGCGTATCTCGTCAACACCTCGCGGGGGCCAGTCATAGACGAGCAGGCGCTCGTCGTCGCGCTGCGCGATGGCGTCATTCGCGGTGCAGCGCTCGACGTGTATGAAAACGAGCCGGCGCTTGCCGAAGGACTTGCGGCGCTTCCCAATGTTGTCCTTACACCCCACACCGCCTCAGCCACTGATGAAACCCGCAGCAAAATGGCGGAAATGGCAGCCCAGAACATCATCGCGTTCTTGAAGGGCGAAACGCCACCGAATGTCGTAAAACTTCAGTCCACAGCTTGATTTTTTGCACTGAGCTGGTACACTCTCCACATGCTATCTCTTGATATTTCAGCGCGCGACATGCAGCAATCAGCCGACTCCTTGCGTAAGGGAGGCGTGCTTCCTGCCGTATTTTACGGTCCTAAAGAAAAGGCAACCCCCATTGCTATCCCTTTGCCGGCATTTGAACGCATCTGGCGCGAGTCGGGAGAAACGACCATCATTACGCTCATGGGTGTTGGCGAGCCGAAGGAAGTGCTCATCCAAGATGTGGCGGAGCACCCGGTAACCGGCACACCGCTCCACGCTGATTTTTATGTACTTGAAAAGGGTAAGAAAATTGAAATTGCTGTTCCGGTTGAGTTTACCGGTGTTGCTCCCGCTGAGAAGGAAGGAGGCGTTGTCGTCAAAGTGCTTCATGAAATCGAAATTCGCGTTGCACCGGCAGAGCTCCCACAGCATCTCACTGTCGATCTGTCAGCACTCAAGGCAATTGGTGACCATGTCACCGTTTCTCAAGTGCCGGTGCCGCCGAGCGCAGAATTCATAACCGATCCTGATGAAATCGTGGTTTCCATCACTGAACAGAAAATTGTTGAATCAGAAGAGACGAAGCCGCCGACCGATGAAGAGCTTGCGGCACAAGCGGCTGCAGCAGGTACTGCTCCGACAGCAGAGGCGACAGACGAAAAGAAAGAATAGCCCCTCACTCACGTCATATTGTATAATAGACGTATGCACACACACCGCACACCGGCGATATTTTTGCTCGTATGCTCCGGGATGATATTATGCGCACTCATAAGTCCGTGGCGGATACACGCAGAAACTTTGGAAGACCAGCGCACACGACTCGAGCAGCAGCTTGCAGAAATTGAGGCAGATATTCAGGCAAAACGCGGCGTCTTGCAGGAAAAACAGAAAGAGCGAACAACGCTCGAGCGCGACGTAGCAATTTTAAATAACAAAATCGATCAGGCGAAGCTGTCCATCAAACGCACTGATCTTTCGCTCAAGAAGCTTGGCGGTGAGATTGACGAGAAAGAAACCGCTATCGATGCACTAAACTCGAAAATCGATCGCTCGCAAGCGTCGCTGGCGCAGCTCTTGCGGCGCACCAATGAGATAGACGAAACGACACTCATGGAGCTTGCGCTTGGCGGCACCATGTCTGACATGCTTGATGATATCGATAGCTATTCCGTTATTCAGCGCGAGCTCGACACGGCGTTCAAGGAAATGGCATTGCTGAAAGACGATCTCTCCGAGCGCAAGCGCACTCTTGAGGATCGACAGGGTGAGGAGGAAAATCTGCGTAAAATTCAACTGCTCGAAAAACAGGCAGTCGAGCGGAATCAAAAAGAGAAGAAACAAGTACTTGAGGTTACTAAGGGTGTTGAGAAAGAGTATCAGAAAGTTATTGCCGAGCGTGAAAAGACCGCATCAGAAATCCGCACCGCACTTTTCGGCTTGCGCGACTCTGCCGCCATTCCGTTTGGCACTGCGTATGAATACGCAAAGCAAGCAAGCGCCGGCACCAATGTGCGCCCCGCACTCATCCTTGCGATTCTCACACAGGAGTCGAATCTCGGTGAAAATGTCGGTTCGTGCTACGTGACGGATCTGGAACGTGGTAGCGGCGTTGGGAAAAATACCGGTCGCGCATTTGCAAAAGTGATGAAAGCGCCGCGAGACACCGAGCCCTTCAGAGAAATCACCCAAGCGCTCGGCATTAGCTGGGTGGCGACGCCAGTTTCTTGCCCGCAGGCGAGTGGCTACGGAGGCGCTATGGGCCCTTCACAATTCATTCCTTCCACATGGATGCTCTACAAAGATCGTCTGGCAAATCTCACCAGCGGTGGCTTCCCCGATCCGTGGAATGCGCGCACGGCAATTTTTGCGACGGCACTTCTCATGAAAGACAATGGGGCGGATGAAGGTACACGCACGGCAGAACGCCGTGCCGCACTGCGCTACTTTGCGGGCGCGTATTGGAACCGCGCATCAAATGCTTTTTATGGTGATGGGGTGATGGAGCTGGTGGACAAGATTCAGCGTGAGGTAGACATCTTGGAGGGGAGATAATAGACGCACGGAAACATACCCATGCAGAACTGGACGGAAAGTGTCATACCATCGAACATGGTGCGGCGCCATCCGTACAATGCGGTGTACTGTGGGCGAGGTTCTTCACGGGTATGTTTCCGTGCGTCTCGAAATCGGTCCCTTGCAGACTTCGCCCTTTTTGTGTATAGTCTCGACACATACCAGATTATGAAAAAAGATACTCATCCCGACAATCATCGACCGGTCATCTTTGAGGACGCCGCAAGCAGCGCTCGTTTTCTCATGCACTCAACTGTCGAAACCAATGAAAAGGCGAAGTGGGAGGACGGCAAAGAATACCCACTCTTTCATATCGAAATTTCCTCGGCGTCGCACCCTTTTTATACAGGTCAATCAAAGATGATCGACACGACGGGTCGCATCGAGAAATTTCGCGCGCGCGCAGCAGCGGCAAAGAAGTAGCGTCTTCGCTCTCCCGCGGGCGGTGTATGCTTATTACACCCCCGCGGGCGTGTTTCTATGACCGACGATAAAAAATTTGACCCAGCAGCACACGCGAGTGATTTTCGAGTGGCATATCTCATTCCCGAATGGGAGCGTCTTTTGCGTGCCGAAAAAGACGCACAGGAATTGCTCGAGACAGACGCGGGAATGAAAGAGCTCGTGGAGAAAGAGCTTGAGCATATTGATGAGCAAAAAAACGTACTCATCGAACAGGTGGAGAAAATAGTGAAGAGTGGAGAAGTCGAGCGTGAAAAGCCGAATGAGATGGTGTTCGAAGTGCGCGCGGGAGCAGGCGGAGATGAGGCGGCTTTGTTTGCCGAAGAGTTGGCGCGCGCGTATTTACGATTTGCGGAGCGGCAGGGTTGGGCGAGCAAGAAATTGCACGAATCGCGCGCAACGCTCGACGGCATCAAAGAGGCAGCTTTTGAAATTCGCGGCAAAGGGTGCTACGACACGCTGCAATACGAGACGGGTGTGCACCGCGTGCAGCGTATTCCCGAGACAGAAAAACAGGGGCGCATTCACACCTCGACTGCTTCAGTTGCCATTCTTCCCATCTATAAAAAGACCAGCGTGGTGATTAATCCGACCGATATCGATATGAGCTTTACGCGCTCGGGTGGAGCGGGCGGGCAGAATGTAAATAAAGTGGAGACGGCGGTGCGGCTCGTGCACAAGCCAACGGGCATTGAGGTGAAATGTACCTCAGAGCGCAGTCAACAGCAGAATCGTGAAAAGGCGATGCAGATTCTTTTGAGCCGTTTACAACAACTGCAGGATGAGGAGGAAGCAAAGAAGCTTGCAAGCGAGCGCGCGGGGCAAATCGGCACAGGTGATCGCTCCGAGAAAATCCGTACTTACAATTTCCCACAGGATCGTGTTACCGACCATCGTATCAAGCAATCGTGGTCGGGCATCGAAAACATCATGGAGGGTGCCATGGAGGATATCCTCGAGAGCGTCAAAGCGGCGGGTGGAGGCACAGCAGCAGAGACTGATGATGAGTGATGGGTAAGCCCAGCCACCCCTGATCAGACAGATGTCGAATCGTATTGGAGCGGGTAGTTACGTATACTTCCGCTATGGAGTATCACTATGACCTAGCCACGAAACTTCGCATGATCGGAGAGATTTTTTCTACGCAACACCTTTTGAACTTGCCGATAGACGAAGAGTATGTGAAGAAATACTACTGGATCAACAAGATCCCCTATACGATATTCCATAATCTTGGCAACGCGGTGCATATGGGAATCAGCCGAGACGGGCACTATAAAGAAGACGACTTGCTTGAACAGGCGCGATACGTCGAACGGCACATTGCATCACGTAATGCGACGAACGTGCTTGAGCTTGGCGGAGGGCGCGGCATAAATTCCATATATCTTGCCAAGAGAAATTCCGGCGCGCATTTTACCTCGCTGGATTTTTCAGGTGCCCAGACGAGCATTGCCCGAAAACTCGGTAAAGGTGTGGTGAATTTCACTCCGATATCTGGATCATTTCAGGATCTCAGCGAATTTGAGGCGAATAGTTTTGAAGTGGTGTTTGCAGTCGAGACTCTATGCCACAGCCTTGATAAAGGCTTAATGCTCTCTCAGGCGGCGCGTGTATTGGCGCCCGACGGGATGCTGATCGTGTTCGACGGCTATCGTGGCAATTTGTCTAATGTATCACCAGACGAACGAACAGCGGTTACGCTCGTTGAGAAGGGAATGGCGGTTGCGCAATTCGAAGAGTATGAAGATTTTTGCTCCAAGGCACAGCGATCCGGATTACGTGTAATCGAACAGGAAAACCTATCGCAATTTGTGGTGCCAACGATGCAGCGATTTGAGCATCTAGCAGGTAAATTCTTTAGAAGACCGGTGCGAGCACGCATGGTGTCAAAACTCCTCCCTCCAGCTTTTGCGTATAATGCAGTATCGGGCTTCTTGATGCCGACACTTATGCAATCCAACGCGCTGCAATATTGGGTCACCGTGTTTGGAAAATAGCCTTCTGGCGGGTTGCTTTATACACCCATTTCTGATACTATCTCGCCAATGGCACAAGGCATATCACAGCCCGATATTGACACCCTTTTTGCGGCAGGGGCGCATTTTGGGCGCTCAAAAAGCCGCCGTCATCCTACAGCCGCTCCCTATATTTTTGGTAACAAAGACAAAAACGATATTTTCGATCTCACACAAACAACCGATTGCTTTGCAAAAGCGCTTGAGGCAGTCGTAAAGACAGCGGGCGAGGGCAAGCAGATTCTTTTTGTCGGTGGCAAGGCAGAAGTAAGCGCTATTGTGAAAGCCGCAGCAGAGCGCGTGGGCGCGCCGTTTGTCGCGGGGCGCTGGATCGGCGGCACACTCACCAATTTCAAGCAAATCCGTCGCCGCGCTGATCGCCTCATCAAACTCACTGCAGAGAAAGAGCGCGGTGAACTCGACAAGTATACGAAAAAAGAACGCCTGCTCATTGATCGCGAGATCGAGGAGCTCGAGCATCGTTTCCGCGGCATCGTCGATATGACCGAGCGTCCCGGGATTATGTTTGTTGTCGACACGCGACACGAGGGCATTGCTATCAAGGAAGCTGCACAGATGCATGTGCCGATTATCGGGCTTGCAAATTCCGATTGCGATTTCAGCGACATCACGTTCCCCATTCCTGCAAACGACAGCAACATCAAGAGCGTTTCATACTTTGTGAATGCGATTGCTGATGCATTCTGGGCATACAAAAAAGCGGCTGTGCCTGCAAAGAAGGCGTAACTTCACAGCGCATCGTGCGCTGTGCTACACTATCACCTATGGCAACTACCGAAGAAATAAAAGCACTACGCGATGAGACGGGCGTTTCCGTTATGCAGTGCAAGAAAGCGCTCGAAGAAGCGGGTGGCGATGTTGAAAAGGCAAAAGTTATTCTGCGCAAGGCAAGCGCGGCGATTGCCGCAAAGAAAGCTGATCGCGCGCTCGGTGCGGGTGTGGCGGCTGCATATGTGCATGCAGGGGGTGCTGTCGTCGGAACGCTCGTGCTTGCCTGCGAATCAGATTTTGTCTCAAAGAATCCAGAGTTTTCAAAGCTTGCCTACGATATTGCGATGCATATCGCTGCGATGAATCCGCAATTCATCCGTCGCGAAGACGTGAAAGACAGCGATATCATTGCTGCGAAATCAGTTTTTGAGGATGAAGCAAAGGACAAGCCGACGGAGATGCAAGCAAAAATCGTTGCAGGAAAACTTGATGCGTTTCTCGCTGAAAAGATTTTGCTCGATCAGCCTTTCGTCAGAGACGGCAGCAAGACAATCCGCCAGCTCATCGAAGAGGCGACGCAGAAATTCGGTGAAAAGATCGAGGTGACCCGATTCGAACGACTTTCAGTTCGCTAAAGATATGTTCACCGCAGCCATTACGGGCTTCATAACTTCGCTTGCGGGGCTCGTGATCCTTTTCAGCATAAAATACATCGAGCTGTCGCGACATCGTGTGTTTGCGCCCCGGCTGCGCGCTCGCGCCGATCGCTTTGCAAGAATGGCAAAGGCTGTGTTGCGCTTGCTCTTACTCCGCATCGAGCAGATGCCGTACGACGCGTTAGTCATCATGCGTGTTGGGGTGCATGCGGGTGCGGTACTTTTTGCGCGTGCCGCACGCGCGGCCGAGCATGGCGCACACAGCATTGCAGATCGCGTTTCGCACAAACATCGCTTCGAACGCAGCGAATCGCAATCGGCGTTTTTGAAAAGTGTCAGCGAGCACAAACAGTCGCTTGAATCGAAAAAGTAGACGTGGCAGAATAGCAATTATAGCCGCCTTAGCTCAGTTGGTAGAGCAACGCTTTTGTAAAGCGAAGGTCCCCAGTTCGAGTCTGGGAGGCGGCTCATGAACGAAGTGAAATAGAGCCGCCTCCCAGGCGGGGAGGGGGAGTGGAATGAAAAGCAATTTAATTGCTTTTCATCCGATCCTGAGCGAAGCGAGGGAATTTCCGATGTGAGAGAAGCGAACAGGAAATAGGCAAGGAGTTTCCCGTGGAGGAAGGCAGCGAGTAAAACGAGCGTTGGAAAACCGTGGGTTTCCAAAGTGTCTGCGGTGGCGGCTCTGAGTGAATGCAGTGAACGAGGAGGCGCGCTTTACCCGCGCGACGGAGAACGCGCTTTCAAAAGTTCAAATGTCTGGTACAGTCCTACCCAGTTCACAGGAGCAAGAGAAGATGGAACAGAAAGAACCACACGTGCGTCTTTCGGCGCGCAGCAACGACTCCGTCACTATCACGGGGTTTATTGATGACGAAGTGCACGGAATCGAGTCGATGATGCTGGGGCTCGACTGGGCGCGTATCGAAGGCGGTCGCATTCAAATACACGAAGGATATTTGCCTTTGCCTGATCCAATCGAGGACAAGGAGATGCTCCCGTTTTGGTCCCCGTATAATCCCGGCAAGCATTCGTATCGAAACCGCCTCATCGCGCAACCGTTCTCTGAACATTCCTACCCATCGATAACCATCCAGCATCTGTGTGGCTACAATTACACGCCGGAAAACTATGCCAAGGAAGCTGAAAAGCTGACTGCATGGGGGTTTGTGCAAATGCGTTCCAAACGCGACGAGTCGGGGCATTATTTCGAATTGTGGTTTCTGAGCTCGTTGTTGTTCGCGCAAGGGGCGCTTGCAGATGCTATCAAGGACCTACAGCAGGAGGAAGAATCAGGGTTCGATTTTTTGCGCAGCAGACTGAGCAAGACAAAGAAACCCCGCAGCAAGCTTGGCCGAGCTCTGCGCTTTCTGCAGCATAACGTGGAGTTCGGCACGCTCGACGTGTCCAGCCAGCGCATGGCGATGGTCATCGACGATTAGCTTATACGCAGTGCATAAAAAGCCGCAGAAATTCTGCGGCTTTTTTCTATTGCGCTAGCTTGCGCTGAGGTGAACACCCTTTATCGATTTTTCGTGCTCGTAGCGGCAAGGGATTCTATTTGGGGGATGCGCTTTTTCAGGTCTTCAACTGACTGAAAACCGTAGTATGCGCGTTCGTCGATGACGAGCGCGGGCAACTCTCCCGATAAATCATTTACGGTGAGCAGTGTCTTGAGTGCTGGGAGGTCGAGATGGTAATCAAAGGAGTAAATGCGCAGTTTTGGATATTGCTCGCGCAGTTCAGTGAGCACGTAGCCCTGCCGCTCACAGTCGGAGCAATCTTTTTCATTGGAGTAGAAATACAGTATGAAGACCGGCTCAAGCCCGCATTTCTGAGACACTTTCTTCATCAGCAGTAAATCCTTGATTTCAAGGAGTGTATATTGACGCTTGAGGCGCACCACCTCAGCGTTGTCAGCGCCGAGTTTATCCTCGGTATACGCAACGCGCTGCGCGACGTCGCTGAGCTCCTGCGAGAGCACGGAGTTTTCGCGAATATCGCGGCAAGAAAGCTCGGAAAGGAGTTCAAACTGTGTTTCAAGCGAAAGAATATCGGTCGCAATATTTTCTTGAATGGCGCGCACCTGCTCGAGACGGGCGTTATTAAGCACGGTGCTTACGACAAGCGCTGTGCCAAAAAGTGCGGCACTTATGAGAAATGCAATGACATAACGACGAGTATCAGGTGTCAGATTCATACTGGTTAGCGCCATGGCGCTTGCGCACGCACGCTTGCGCGCGCAACAGCCGCAAAGAGCCAGAGCGGCGCAATGAAGCTATAGGTCATAAGATAGAGCGGGACTGACCATGGGCTAAGCTGAGTTTCTGAAAGACGTTTCCCGAGCCAGATGAGTGAGAGCGCAAAGCCGATAAGCATGTATGCAATAAGCGCAAGCGATGTGGTGTTTATGAAAAATGGATCCAACGCAGGAATCGTCGGACTCAGCGAAACACCCACCGTATCTACCTTGATGAAATATGACCACATGCGATTGGTGAGATGGATGACCACCATTGATGTAAGGTATAACACCGTGCCGATTGAAATGAGAGCAGAGGGAAGTACGATGGTGCCCAGTGCACCGTATTTTTTCTTCCCAATCATGTGGCGGTAGTCCAGCGTGTTCATAAGGAAACCATACGTCCAACGGACGCGCTGCTTGTAGAGTGAGCGAAGGGTTTTCGGCGCAGTCGTGAAGACATGGGTTTGCGGACTGTTCACGATAGTGAGGCGCTGCTCCTGGAGGCGCATGGCGATTTCCATGTCCTCCGTGCCGTGCGCATGTTTCCAGCCGCCGATTTTTAATAAAACGTCTCGTTTAAATATTGAAAATGGACCGGGGGTGATAAACACGGCGTTTGCGCTTGCAAATGCACGTCGCACGAACACCGAAAGAGTATATTCTGCCTGCTGAATGAGTTCAATGATTCGGCGCGGTTTATGCACAATGATTGCAGGTGTTACCGCGGCAGCGCTTGTCTCTATCAGGCAACGAATGGAATGCTTGAGCGCGTCGGGCGCGACAAATGAATCAGCATCGAGGCAGCCGATGTAGTCTGCATTCGTTTTGGTAAGCGCGAGATTCATCGCGCTGTGCTTGCCGCCATTTTGTTTGGTGAGGACGGTGATACGCGGGTCACTAGAAAATTCGCCAAGCACGTGCGCGGTGTTATCGGTCGAGCCGTCATTGACGGCGATGATTGAAAGTTTATGAGCAGGATACTTGAGAGCAAGCAGGGAGCGCAGCGTTCCAGCCACGGTACTTTCCTCATTGAAGCAGGGGACGACGATAGCTACGCTGGGGAATTCCGTAGGATCGTTTGCACGGGCATTCGCTTGCATGCCACCGCGCTCCAAAAACACGAGCAGCAAAAAGACTTCGGCATAGAGGGCCAGAAAAAGTAGCGCGTGCGCCACGATCAGGGATATGTCCATAAAACAGGTATATTATATCAGAAATTCAATAAAATGCAATACCCACCGAGTTTGGTTCCGCGGGTCTCAAATATGCAGGAAATACGGCTCTTTTCAAGGTGAACCCCCCGAGTTCATGGGGTATACTGCATAGATGCAGTATATTCACCCGCTCACCGGAGCCATGCGCGAGATTGTCTTCATATTCAACGGCATGGGCTTTTCGGTTGCCGATGGTCCCGAGCTCGAGACAGAATGGTACAACTTCGACGCGCTCAATGTCCCCAAGGAGCACCCGTCGCGCGATATGCAGGACACATTCTGGATTTCCAATGACCGGCTGATGAGAACCCATACCTCACCGGTGCAGATTCGCTACATGGAAAAACATCAGCCGCCGATTCGCGTTATCGTCCCAGGGAAAGTATATCGCAACGAGGCGACCGACATGACACACGAGGCGCAGTTTTACCAAGTGGAAGGGTTGGCCGTTGGGCCGGATATTACGCTCGCGCATTTGAAAGGCACACTCACGACTTTCTTCGGAGCGTTCTTTGGTGCCAATGTCGAAGTGCGATTTCGCCCTAGTTTCTTTCCATTTACCGAGCCGAGTGTTGAAGTCGATATGCGACTCACGGGCGCAGGTGTTTCAGAAAAGCTTCGCGACAGATGGATTGAAGTGATGGGTGCGGGCATGGTTCATCCAAAAGTGCTCTCTAATGCCGGCATCGATCCTAAGCACAACCAGGGATTTGCGTTCGGCGGCGGAATCGAGCGTCTCTGCATGCTCAAATGGGGCATCGACGATGTGCGCCTGTTCCACACCGGTGATCTGCGTATGGTGCAGCAGTTCGCGGCAACTGAATAACTAGTATGAAAGTATCCCACAATTGGCTTCAGCGATTTTTTGATGACGAGCTTCCGGCACCGGAAGTGGTTGCTGAAAAACTCACCTTCGGCGTGTTTGAAATAGAAGGAGTTGAGCAGAAAGACGGCGACACCATTTTTGATGTGAAAGTGCTCCCTGATAGGGCGTGCTATGCGCTTTCGCATCGCGGTATCGCGCGCGAAGTGGCAACTCTTTGTAATTTGTCGATGAAAGATCCACTGAGGGAGTCTACACCTACGCTGGATAAGGAAACGGAAGCACTCACCGTGGTTGTCGAAGAGGCGGCGCGCGCACCCTATTATGCCGTGGCGCTTATTCGCGGAATCAAAGCCGGTCCTTCGCCGTCTTGGCTGAAAACATTTTTGGAGTCAGTGGGGCAGAAATCCATCAACAACATCGTCGACGCGACAAATTTTGTTATGTTTGACCTTGGTACGCCACTCCACGCATTTGATGCAGAGAAACTTTCTGGGCAGATTGTGGTTCGTGCAGCGAAAGCAGAGGAAAAGATGACGCTTCTTGGTGGCATGGAAAAAGAATTAACTCATGAAATGACACTCATTACCGACGACGGAAAAACACCGATTGCCATTGCGGGAGTGAAGGGCGGAGCGCACGCGGAGCTTTCAAACACCACGACTGATATTCTCATTGAAGCCGCAAGTTTTGACGCTGTCCGTACGCGCAAGACCGCCAGCACTCTGAATCTGAAAACGGATGCATCCAAACGTTTTGAAAATGGTATGGCTGTCGAACTCCCCGCGCACGGCATGCAGGCAGTCGTCAAACTGATTCTTGAAATCGCCGGGGGCGAGCTTGCGGGGTATGCAATGACTGCACTTCCATACAAAATTCCCTACAAACTGGGGATTTCCACGGATGCGGTGAATCGTCTGCTCGGTACGACATTGTCTGAGAGGGATGTGTCCACTATTTTCGACAAGCTCGGATTTTCATATGAAATCGTCAAAGACCCCATTGCACAAGCTCTTGAGATCGCAAAAGCACAAATGGGCAAGCCGTATAAATTAGGCGCGAGTATCACACGCGAGGCTCCGCACGCGTTCGATTGCTCTTCGCTAGTGGCATACGCATATGCGCAAGCCGGGGTTGCGATACCTCGAGTGTCGATAGATCAGTATGTCTGGGGTGAGCCAGTCGACCGCGAATCACTTGCGCCGGGTGATTTAGTTTTTTTCAATACCAAAAAAGAGGGTGTAAAAATTTGGTACGAGACAGTCGACGTAACGCCGGGGAGGTCAATCCCAGAGGGTGTGTCGCATGTCGGTATGTACTGCGGAGAGGGTCTGCTCTTGCATGCGCGGAAAACATCGGGAGCAGTTATACAGGAACCGCTTGCTGATGTGGAAGCGCGAGTCGATTGCGTCGGGTATCGACGCATTGTTACCGACTCAGCGCCACGTTTTGTCGTGACTACTCCACCAGAGCGTCTCGATCTGCGACTGCCACAAGATCTTATCGAGGAAATCGCGCGCGTGCATGGATACGACGCCATTGAGACTCAAGTATTATCGCCCGCGGCTACGGCTTCTGAAGCAAATCCGCAGTGGTGCGCTGCTGAGCAAGTGCGCAAAGCGCTCTCTGACCTTGGCTTTGTCGAAGTGTACACGCATACGCTCAGAAGCGATGGAGAAGTGAAGCTGGCGAATGCACTCGCGCCCGAAAAAAGTACACTGCGCAGCTCGCTTGCTGCTGGCATTGCGGAGGCGCTCACAAAAAATGAATACAATGCGCCGCTCCTTGCCACCGATACGGTGAAAATTTTTGAGATTGGCAATGTGTTTACGAAAGCAGGAGAAGAAACACATGTATGCATCGGCGTGCGCCCGCTTGCGCTCAAAAAGCGATCCGAACGTGCGAATGCCCAACTTTTGGAAGCCAAAGCGGCGCTCGAAACAGTGTTCGGACCTATTGATCATCATATATATGACGAAACACTCGAGTTTGATCTTAGTTCCGTCACTGCCCGCATGCGGGAGATCGTGTGTCCATCACTGCCGCTCATTCGCACAGATGTCTCCTATCAGCCGCTCTCCGTCTATCCATTCGTCCTGCGCGACATTGCGCTGTGGGTATCGGAAGGAACTGCAGCAGAAGAGGTGCGGAGTATCATCAGTGCCAAAGGGGGATCACTCTTAGTGCGTCTCGATCAATTCGATACATTCACCAAGGAGAGCAAAACCTCGTATGCATTCCATCTCGTGTTTCAG
This sequence comes from uncultured Candidatus Saccharibacteria bacterium, assembly GCA_964462785.1. Classification (GTDB taxonomy): domain Bacteria; phylum Patescibacteriota; class Minisyncoccia; order Phycocordibacterales; family UBA2100; genus JACQKA01. The sequence continues at coordinate 21,920 of CAYWZA010000014.1, forward strand.
TCTCTCGACAAGACACTTTCCGATCCCGAAGTCCATGCGATAATGGCTGATATCCAATCAGCGCTCGACGTGCGAGGCTGGGAGATTCGGTAGATAAAATTCCATGCGCAGTGTTCCATTTTATTCCCAATACGATGAGAGTGTGCCTGCGGAATGGCGCGATCGCGCATGCGGCATCATGTGCCTCAAGATGGCGATGGAAACATACAGTAGCTCCACGTTTGCAGTGCACGATCTCATTACCGAAGCACTTGCGGTAAAAGCGTATCAGGAAGGCACGGGGTGGAATCATCAGGGGTTGGTATATATGGCGCACAACCGTGGCATACCCGCCTATCAAGAAGAATTTAAAAGTCTTGATTATCTCACTAACGAGCCGCGCACCGTCATGCAGGATCAACTCATGCGTCACGGCATTCGAAAATTTAAAAGCGAGCTATCGCATGGCAATATCGTATTGGTTTCTGTCGGCAAGGATATGCAGGCGGGTGGCTCACCACACATTGTGCTTTTGGTGGGCGCCGAGCGCGGAGGCTTTCTGTACCACGACCCCCACAAAGAAACCCCTGCACAAGGCGCAAACCAGCTCATTCAGGAGGAGAATTTTGTAAAGGCGTGGAGACTGCTCTCTATCGTTGTCGGCTAGCTCAGCAGCTCTGTTTTGACACAATCAAGTAGCCGTTTTGCGGCATAAATTAAGGCATTTATACCCATTTTGTGCGTGCCTTTTGCGCAAATCTATGCTATACTTATTACGTTATGACCGCGAAAAAAGCTGCTCCCAAAGGGGGCTATACAGCTGAGTCAATCACCGTCCTTGAGGGGCTTGAGGCGGTGCGCCGCCGCCCCGGCATGTATATCGGCACCACCGGACCCACTGGTCTTCACCACCTCATCTGGGAAGTCTTCGACAACTCGCGCGACGAAGCAATGAACGGACACGCGAGCGATATCGAAGTTGCACTGCTTCCGGGTAATCGCATCCGCAACGCCGACAATGGTCGCGGCATCCCTGTAGATATCCATCCGAAGACCAAAGTCTCCACGCTTGAGACGGTCATGACTGTACTCCACGCAGGAGGCAAATTCGGCGGCGACGGCTACAAAGTCTCTGGCGGTTTGCATGGTGTGGGCGTCTCGGTAGTGAACGCGCTCTCAACGCACGTCCGCGCCGAAGTGCATCGCGATGGCGGAAAGTTTGAGCAGGAATATAAAAACGGCGGCAAGCCGATCGGTAAGACGAAAAAATTCGGCAGCTCAGAGCGGAATGGCACCATTATCACTTTCACGCCCGACTCGTCGATTTTTCCCGTTATAGAATTCGAGTGGGATACCATCGTCGAGCATTTGCGTCAGCAGGCGTATCTCGTGCGCGGGTTGCGGGTCACCATTCTCGATCTGCGCAATGTGCCAAAATTCGACGAATCAAAGGCGTTTTATTTGCGAGATCTCGGGCTCGAGGCGCCGTCGATGACCTTTTATTTTGAAGGGGGTTTGCGCTCGCTCGTCGAGTTCACCAATCGCCATCAGGAAGTGCTCCACAAAAATGTTTTTTATGCCGAGCGCGAGCAGGATGGTGTGATGGTGGAGTTGGCACTCCAATATGTGGACGACATCTCGTCGCGCATCACTGCATTCGCAAACAACATCTACAACTCCGAGGGCGGCATGCACGTGACGGGCTTCAAGACGGCACTCACCCGCACGGTGAATAACTATCTCAAAAAATCAGGTGCCAAGGAGGGCGAGGCATTCACAGGCGATGACGTGCTCGAAGGGCTCACAGCTGTCGTCTCGGTCAAGTTGCGCGAAATTCAGTTTGAAGGGCAGACGAAAGCAAAGCTCGGCTCTGTCGAAGCACGCGGCGCCGTCGATACTGTTCTCGCAGAAACATTCTCCGCATTTCTCGAAGAGCATCCGGATGATGCCCGTGCCATCATTGCGAAAGCGGTGCTCGCGATGAAGGCGCGCAAAGCGGCAAAAGCGGCAAAGGATTCTGTACTCCGCAAAGGTGCTTTGGAAAGTCTTTCGCTCCCCGGCAAGCTTGCTGATTGTCAGGTGAAAAATGCTGCGGAGGCGGAGCTGTTTATCGTCGAGGGAGATTCCGCTGGTGGCACCGCAAAAGCGGGGCGCGATCGCCGCACACAAGCGGTCTTGCCGCTGCGCGGCAAGATTCTCAATGTTGAACGCGCTCGCATCGATAAAATGCTTGCTTCTGAGCAAATAAAGAATCTGGTGGTGGCTCTCGGTACGGCTATAGGCGATGTCTTTGATATTGCAAAACTGCGCTATCACAAAGTCATTATCGCGACCGATGCTGATGTGGATGGGGCACATATTCGCACACTTATTCTCACGCTCATGTACCGTCATTTCCGACCCGTGATCGACGGTGGCTTCCTCTACATCGCGCAGCCGCCACTCTACAAAATTAAAAAGGGAAAAGAGGTATTTTATGCATACACCGAGGATCAGAAAATAGATATCGCCGGCGCGGGAGCGATTGAACCCGAGGAGGTTTCGAATGAGAGCACAGAAGGCGAGGAAGAGGAAATCGCTGAAGCAAAAAAAAGCAAGACCGCAAAACTCTCCGTGCAGCGCTACAAAGGTTTGGGTGAAATGAATGCCGAGGAGTTGAAGGAGACGACGATGGATGCGAATAATCGCATCCTTCAGCAAGTCACCATCGAAGACGCGCGTGAGGCAGACAAGACATTTGATATTCTCATGGGCACCGATGTCTCCTCCCGCAAATCATTCATTCAGACCCATGCCAAAGAGGCAGCGCTGGATATATAAAAAGGCTCGCGTAAAATCGCGAGCCGCACGTGCCTCATCGTAGCGTTGCATACAACCGCACTTCGTTATTGACGGCAATAATTCCACCGTCAATAACGCGACAAGTAATGCCACCGCGCCAATCCGGAGCGAGCGCATCTTTTAGCCCAGGATGTATTTCATCCATACGCGCGCAGGGAGCGGTTTCTCCGGTAATCTCGAGCAGCACTTCTCGCCCGATACTCAGGTACTTACCCACAAGATGCGGACCGAATGTCATGCCCCATATGCACACATTCGCTCGACGCGCGTGCCATGGAAGCGTAGTCCCGATTTGTTGACAAGCAGCATGCCACTGTTGAATTGAGAGCACTGTCACCTGACGTTTCTTTGACCGACTACTTGTTCCGCGACAATCTCCTGCAAGTCCCGCTTCAGTTGTTACCAGAGTGGCGGCGACCTCCTTCATCGGACCGCGCTTGATCGGTTTTTTTGCGATACCTATGACTCGCATTGGCATTCTCCTTTATCCAGTAGCTCGTTATGCAGGTGGTGTTGCCGTACAGAATTTGAGTATATCCTCCTCATTGAATTTTATTGGCAGTGCGATGTATCTGCCGCTCGCCACATAGATATGTCGCTCGATTCTGCCGCCTTTTAGATACACATCCACCAACTTCCAACCCATGGCAATTTCGGGTAAAGCGGTTAGCTGGTTGGCAAGATCTTCACTCAGCTCCAAATACTGCCGTCCAGATACGGTCACGATAGGCATTTTTATTTCCTCCCTAATCCGAGGTCATTCAAGCACCATGAAGCCATTGGTGCAAGGGGTTAGTACACAACTGATACGTATTCGGAGAGGGAGTTGTTACCCTCGCTGAGCTCGCTGACGGAGTTGGTCGGGTCAACAGTGATGCGGATGCTACCGGAAATCGGTTGGGTGAAGTTGAGAGTAAACTCGGTGTGATCACCGACGCCGAGCGGTTGCTGCGTTGGTGCGTTATACACCTGTCCCGAACGGGTAGGGAGCTCAGCGGTGAGTGTCCAACTGCCGCTCTTCGCCGTGCCGCGGTTAGCGACATCAAATTTATAAGAAACCAGTTCATAGCTTCCAAATATATTTTTCTGCACGAACACACCGGTCATCGGGTCAACCACACCTGCGGCGATCGGGCGGATGACAAAGTCGGGCTTACCGTTAGAAGTTGCTGCGGGGGCGGCTGTTGTGGGCTTCTTGGGAGTTGTTGTTTTTGGCGCCGCAGGGGTAGGCGTCGGCGTCGTCGCACTTTCAGAAGCTTTATTGATGGTGACGGTGGTCTTTCCTTCAGTCGCGAGCGATCCGTCATCAGCGAGGTATTGTATTGATACTGGCACGCTCACCCGATCTCCAGCAGTGAGTCTCGGTAAGACCTTAATTGATGTTTGGGATGCAGGGATAGCAAATGGCACATCACAGGGGATTGCTTTGAAGGTATTTTCGGCAGCGGGTACCCCAAGCTCAACGCCGTTCGTACATGCATAGGAAATCGTGTACAACCCGTTGGTGCGCGCCGTATCTTTCCATGAAAGCGTAAAGACTTCGCCTGAGCGCACCTCCACCGACGGCACACTGAACTCGATCGAAGAAGAGCCACCGGTAAACGTGTTTGAGATGGCATTAAAAAGACGCGGGGCGAGGCGAACCGCGCTAATAGCACCCCACAGGGCGACCGTAATAACAGCTATGAAAATAATGATAGTAATGACATTCCCCAGCGTTCCGCCGCTTTTTTCTTGTGTTGCCATAGTACAAGCATTTTCTCACGTATTTGTTGAAAGTCAAGCTTTCTGTGCCTGAATTCAACTTCGAAGTGCAACACTCCATGCTTGTAATGACGTCTTAAAACCAAGGCGCTTCCTCGGTCGTGTGTTGAGCAAATGCTCAACACGT
>CAYWZA010000015.1:0-26005 GCA_964462785.1 uncultured Candidatus Saccharibacteria bacterium
GCTCCAGATATATAGCTCGGTGTTCGGCTGAGTCGTGAGTGTGTCGGTTGAAGTTGTTGCGGCAGTGAAGAAGATGTCTGCATCATCTGAGCTGTCGTACCAGGCGAGATCCTCGATCGTGATCGGCGTCACATCCTCATGGCGCACGACGAGCGAGTTCTCATACAAATGCATGTTCGTGATGTTTGCTGCCGGTGTCTTAGTGACCGAGACTGCCTTCCTGAGACCGTTGGTGTTGAGATAGGTAGTCACCACCACATCACCGCTAAAGGTGATCCCCGGAATTGAGAAGGCGCCGGTGCCTGCATCACATGAGCCCTCATAACTACTCACGCCTGACGCACCAGAAACAACAATGCGCACATTGTTCGCCGACCCGTTACAGGTCGGCGCCCCCATCGTGGTGGTGCCCTGATCCGTATACACGACACCACTTATCGAGATGACAAGACTCGAGTCGTCCCAGCGTATGTTGCCAGGATTGCCACCAACATCGCTGTCGTTTGCCTCCCCGGCAAAGTTTCCATAATGATTTCTAAACCACCAATAGGAACTCGGGGTGGATGTGGCGCGCACGTTGCTCCCGGACGTGATGCCGCTTGATGTGGCGAAGCTCACTTGCTGAATCTGTATTGCCGGATTTCTATCGATCACACTTGATTCCACAGTCAGTGAATTACCGGCGTTGGTGGAGAGTGTGAAATCACCATTCGCAAGCGAGGTAATGTTCAGAACGCCCGTGAGCCACAAGCCCGTCGTGTCAGTGTCGGTGAAGCTGTAGTATTGCGCATTGAGAGTTCCGCCCGTAATTCTCATACTGTATGAGCCGGAGCCCTGATTAGCTATGGTTGTTGTTGCGGCAGCATCACCGACAATAGAAACCGTCGAGGAGGCAGTGATAGATGCGCCAGACGCAACGCGCACATCCACTTGCCGCCTGTTTCCGCCCGAGAGAGCAGTGCCGTCAAAATCGGTCGCATAGCTCCAATATTCATTGTTTGTCGTCACATACTCACCCCAGATATAAAGATCGCCGTCTTGTGCAGAGTGGTCTTGAGAGTACAGCGAGCCGGTAGAATTCACGACAGGGACGGTGGAAGATGAGTTCCACATCTTCACATCGGTATTCGCACCTATCATAAGCGTGCCGTAGCCGTCACCGCCCGTTGTCGATGCATTCAGCGCATAGCTCGTTCCCGAATTGAGGAAGAGTGTTGATCCAGTCCACGTGGTGGTCGCGCCACCCATGAGGTTGGTAAATTGACCACCAACTTCGAGTGATTTCCCGCTCGTGAGTGTGAAGCTCGCAGCGCGTGTGATCGTCGTCGAGGCGGTTGAAGTGGCGTTCTGCAGAATCGTCCAGCCGCCGCCCACACCATCGAAGATAAGATTGTAGAAGGTGGACGCCGCCGGGTCGATAGTTTCTCCTGTATCTGTTGAGGTGAAGCGCACTGTGCCGCTGTTATGTGTGAATGATCCGGATGTGACCAGCCACGAGCCGCCGACGCCGATTGAGCTGCTAGGCAGTGTCACCGAACCATTATCGAAACGCACCGTGTTCGTCGAGGTCGCATTTGCATCCGTAAATGACCATGAGCCACCTGAGCCATCGAAGGTCATGTTATATGCGCTCGAGTTGTTCAATTTAATAACGCGCGCAGCAGTGGCAGTAAATTTCAACGTCCCACTGTTGTGCGTGAACGAACCGCCATTTACTTGGAATGACCCAGCGACTGCAAAGGTGCCCGATGGAAGTGTGACGCTGCCCGCAGTAATAGCGGTATTTTGCGAACTTGTCGCATTTCCTGAGAATGACCACGAGCCGCTGCCGTTAAATTCAAGCGCATAGAATGGCGAGGTGCTTGCAGTGATGGTTTTCGAGCCGGACGCGTTGAATAACACCGCACCGTTGTTGTGCATGAACGTATCTGAGTTCGTAAATGAGCCGGTGATGGTCGTCGTTCCCGTGGGCATGGCGACAGTACCCAGTGTGATGATGAAATCACCACCCACGGTAATCGCCGCGTCATTGAATGACCAGTTGCCACCCGAGCCGTTGAAGGTCATGCCATAGAAGCTCGAGCTTCCCGCTTTAATCACCTTCCCCGCACTGATCGCGCTGAATGTCACCGTTCCGGCACGTGCTTGGAACACGTTGTTGTTGGTGAAGTTGCCCGCAACCTCCAGTGCATAATTATTGCCGCTTGATACATCGAATGTATCGTCGGCGCCAATGTAGAGATTCGTCGTCTTCACAGCTGAACCGAGAGTTATTGTTTTGGTGCTGCCATCAATCGTGGTCGTGCCCATGTCCTGCTTTGGCGAAGAGTTGTCAGTCCAGGTACTTGAGCCGCTGCCATCGAAGGTTGTGGACGCCGTGCCTTTGGTGAAGAGACCGCTTGAACCGATGCTGAGATTGCCGGCGATGTTGATTGTTTTACTTCCATTTTGATTGAGTCTGCCGTAATTGATTGAAAGATTGCCATCCACGTCCAAAGCGCTCGAAAGATTCCATGTCGCTGTGCCTGATCCCGAGCCGAACACCACGTTGTTGAGCGCGGCAACCGCAGCACCGGTCGTGTCGAATGTCTCTGTCGTTGAAGTTGCGGTAAACGTGACTGTCGAAGTATTCGCGGTCGTGGTGCCGTTATTGTCCCACGAGCCGGACACGTTGAACGCATTGCCATCCATCGTCATAGTGCCATTGATTTCAATGTGCCGCGTACTCACATCGCCACCTGAGGCACTATCGGGGCGATAGGTATTGCCGGACTTAATGAAAAGCTCCGATTCAAAACATCCCTGCGCGCTGCTGTAGCACACAGACAGATCGTTCCCCGCGGTCACTTCGTGGAACACATCTTCATCGCCGGAAACACCGTTATCATATTGACTCAGGTTTGCGTTGGTAATCGTCTGATTGTCGCTGCTGCCAATCGTGAGATGGCGCTCATACAGCGGAATTCCCGCAATGTCTCCATTGCCGTCATATTTCGCCACGGCAACCGCCTCATTTTCATCAGCCGCACCCTCAATGAATACCGTCACCACGTCGCCGGAGAAGACGGTGACGTTCGGGATGGTCCACGCACCCGCCGAGATCGTTCCCGTCTTCCCCACCTGCAAATCGCCATTCACCGCAATTGCGACAGTGCCTGAAGTGACGTTTGTACTCTGATCAAATTGCTGTGCCGTGCCCGACACGTCGATACCTTCTGACCATGCCAGCGTCCAGTCATTTAGTGTCGGGCAGCTCGCGCCGCAGGTGAAATTTGCTTTAAGTCTCAGTGTACTGTATGTCGTCTTGTCCACGTTGCTCAGATCGATTGGCGACGTGGTGGTGCCAAGATTGTTCCCCGGAATTTCGGTAGTTGGTATGAATGCCCATGAACTCGTCGATGTGTAATATTCGACTTGATAGAGGATGTCGCTTCCGCCCGTGGTGGTGTCATTCCACAAAGCATTTTCCCACTTTGGACCGGAGCCATCACTGAAAGCGATGGAGGGAGACGTCACAGAACCGGACGTCACTGACGTGTAGCGCCGCGCCACAATATCGATAGGAATAGTTGCCGGCACCACTGTTGCGATCGAATCCGTCTCGAGCGTTTGCGCGGTCGACCACGTCGAACCGTTCCAATATGAAAAGTCGTATTGCGTAGACGCATCATCATACGCGACGAGGAGGATGTTACCGTCTCCGGTGCGAGTGGTGCGCAACTCCCACGCGTCGCCTATGGTGGAAAGCGCCACTGGAGCAGGCGGAGGAGTCGTGGTGTCCCAGACGGTGTATTCGGTGGCAGCCGTATCGCTCGAAGGAATCATCACGTAATTGTCGCGACCCGCTGTCGTTTCGTATTCACACGATATCGGTCGACCGTTCTGGCTATTCCCCGTGAGCTCAAATTCGGTGGCAGTACCCCACGAAGAGCCGCTCCATTCGATGAAGCTGTTGTCGGAACCGGTATCAGTAAGACAAAGTGCAAGCTCATCGGAGCCGCTGTCGCGCGCAAGGCGTCCGCCGGCAAACACACCTCCGATCGTCGCCGCTCCACCAGTATTCCAATTCGAGCCGTTCCATGCAGCCCAGCGAATCTGGTTGTTCGCGCCATCTGAGACGACCATGAGAGCCTGCCCTCCGGATTCCTCGTATTCAAGCGCGATACCCTCGTTGTTCGCCGTTGCTTGCGAGCCGGTCGTCGTCGAGTTACCCCATGTGCTACCACTCCATACCTGCGCTTCATAATCCGTGACTCCTGAAGTGTCTCCGCGCGCGACCATGATGAGCTCATCCGAAGTGGGGTTGCTTGCTAGTTTGACCCACTCGCAATTCCCCGTCGTGCTCAAGCTGATGCTTGAAGTTGCCGCCCAGCTTGAGCCGTTCCAGACGCGATAAACCGCCTCGGTGGTGGTCCCACACGAGACGACAATGGCATCACCCGAGGTTGTCTCATACGCAACATCGAATCCGCGCTGCGTCGCGTCGGGGACCGCTGAGTTGATCTCAACAAGATTGCCTGTGGTGCCAGTCGAGCCATTGTAGATTTGCGCTTTCACAATACCGTTCGTGCCCTCCGTCACAATGACATATTCATCGCGCGTCGGTGCTGCGGCTGCCTCCACAAAACGAATACCAACACCGGTCGATTCGGCGGTGAGCTCCGACCCCCACGCGCTTCCGTTCCATATCCGATAGCGCGGCGCTTGCACAGTGCCTTCCGCATACGCGGTGAATGCTTCGCGTATCGTTGTCGTAATGCGCGCGCTGCCACTCCCCGAAGCTTCTGTGTTGGTAAGCGTATCCGTCTCAAACTGATCATCAGTCGTCTGGAACCAAGTGGATACCACAATCGTGGTGTCTACCGTAAAGCTCCTGAGCGATGACCACGTCGACCACACATTGCTGCCGTTGGGATCGCGCGCACGCACGCGCCACCAGTATGTATTGCCATTAGTAGTCGCGTCTGCCTGCTGAATCTTAAATTGCGTGGTGCTGCCCGAAGCAAACGGCGATGTATCGGTCGATGATGCAATATTGGTAAATCCGGCATGCACACCAGAATTGCGTGTGGTCGATGCAGTGAAGTCAGTAGTCTGCGACCATGAGAATTCGTATTCGAGATCTTCGTTTTGCGGATCAGTTGATGCAAATCTAAACGACGGCGTTGTGGTGCCGGTTTTCTCATTGTCGAAAAGTATGGTGAGCGTCGGTTGCGAAACAGCCAATCCCCAGCTGATCGTCCAATCGTTGAGTCGCGGTGTGCTGCCGAGATTCGTAAGCACCGCACGAATACGAATCTGATTATATGTTGTCGGACTTAGTCCCAAGAGTGATACACCTGAGGTGTCGAAACCGGCACTGTTTCCCGCAAGATCTGCATCAGGAATAAGTGCCCACGTACCACCACTTAAATATTCAATACTGTATTTGATATCGCTCGTCGTCTCGTCATCCGTCCACGTGAGTGAACCCCAGGCGTTTGCCGTACCGGTCTTCCAGTCGTAATCAATAGTGGGACCAGTCGTCGTCCCCACGGTAGCGGGTGGCGTTAATACAACATCATTCGTTGAAGTTGCTTCTGTCTCTTCGTGTGAATTCTCTGAAAATTGCTCGAGGCGCGTCTGGTGCCATGTTGAAATAGTAATCGAGGTGTCTATGGTGATGCTCCGGATATCAGACCAGCTGCTCCAATCGGTGGAAGCATTTCTGTCCTTGCCGCGCACACGCCAATAGTATGTGGTGCCATTTGAGAGTGCGGTGGTTGTTGAGAATCGCACCGTTTGCCCCGAAGTGAACGGGTCTTTGTCAGACGTAGTGATGATGTTGGTGAAATCATTGGTATTGATTTGTGAGTTCGCATCCCACACCGTGGAGCTAAAATCGTAGTCGTTATCCAACTGTATTTGGTACGTGATGTCGTTCGACTCAGGATCGTCCGCAGCAAATTCAAGATACGGCGTCGTTGATGCGGTTTTCTCATTATCGAATGGTGCAGATTGCGTCGGCGTCCCCGGAGCACTGTTGGTAATGAGTGCGGGATACACGCTGTAGGCATTCAAAACATCGTTGTCCGAAGTGATTGCTCTAAAACAGTAGCTCACGGTGCTTGATGCGCGCTGCTCCAACACCCAATCCCATTCTCCCTCATCATTGACTGCAACCGAGAGCGGGTTTGCCGTCGCATCATTCTCCTCTTCATAGCTTTGTCGCGTATCGGCGGTCGAAAGCACCACTGAGGGAAGAGTCGCTCCGTCTGAAACGCTGGCGTTGTTATACCCGCGCCATTTCGCCGTCGTCGATCCGATCGCACCCACATCGATCCATGTCATGGAGGCGCTGCATGTCGCGCCTTCCGCATACTGCAATCTCAGAGTGAGCGCACTGCTCGAAAGCGCGACGTTCGAATCGAGGACGCTCATGCGTAATCGAAGCACGTTGGCAAAGCCGGGCGGCGAATAACTCGAAGCGATGGCAGTATCTTCGGGGATATCGGTGCCGCCCGATGGCCACGGATCCGTGGGGGTGTCAGTGTTAGTGTTCACATACCAACGATAGTGCGATTGCGTGAGATACGGCTTTCGCTGCCAATTGATCGTCCAATCATCCAGTGTCGGCACGCTTTGATTCGTCGAGGAAAGTGTCGCCTTGAGACACAATCGATTGTAGGTGGACGTCGAGAGCGCCGTCAGATTAACAGGGCTTTGAGACGCATCAAACCCGCTGGAGTTCCCCGCGAGATCTCCATCGGGAACGAGCGAGGCACATGAGCTGCCGCCCGCGCTGGTATACATGATCTGCAACTTTACATCGGTACCTGCCACCTCGGTGCTGCTCAATAATGCTTCACCCCAGGTGCTGCGCCCCGGCACCCAATCAAAATCCACCGGATCAGAAATAATCGTACCCGAAGAAGAAACATATATCTGTGCCGCCATCGAAATCGGTTCGCCGAATGGCTCAGACGTATCTGATGGGGTATTCTCAAGTGTCGACGCAGTACTCCATGTGGATCCATTCCAATATGATTCATCGTAACGCCCATTTTGATCGTCGTGCGTCGACACCAATATTTTTCCTTCACCGGTACGTACCGATTGCACCGTCCATGAGTCTTGTATGGTGCTGATGGAGGCTTCGGTGGAGAAACCGGTCGCGTCATCCATGTACACATAGCGGGCATTCGTCGTGTCTGTATACGGAATCATGAGGTACCCATCCCGTCCTGTCGTTGTTTCAAATTCGCAGGAGATCGTCCGACCATCCACCTGCCCGCCTGCGCCAACGTTCGCAGTGAGTTCGAATTCCTGAAAACTAGACCATCCGCTACCGTCCCAGCGCAAGACACCGAGGTCATCACTCTGATCGGCATAGCAGAGCGCCATGTTATCACTACCGTCATCTTGCTTCAGGGTGCCCCATTCGAAATCGTTCCCCAAGCTCTGTGTCGTCGGCGTGTTCCAATTCGTACCGTCCCACGCAGCCCACCACAAGCTCGGGTTATCGCCATTTGAGACGGCGACGACCGCTTGATCGCCTGACTCTTCATATTCGACACTGATACCTTCGTGCAGTGTGTCAGTCATGCCGCTCCCGGTAATCGGCAATGCATTGCCCCACGAGCTGCCGTTCCATACCTGCGCTTCATAATCAGTCGAGCCCGCACCGGTGTCGCGCGAGACGAGGATGATCTCGTCGGATACGGGATCGGAAGCGAGCTTGACCCATTCGCAGGCGTGGGTACTCGAAAGATTTATCGTACCACCGGATGTCCATGTGCTCCCGTTCCACACGTAGTACGAAGGATCGGCATCTCCATCGCAGTAGGCAACGATCGCATCACCAGAGGTGCTCTCATACGCCACGTCGAAGCCACGGCGTGTAGTGCTCGCCGTCGCGATGCTCGTGGTCACTTCCTGCAAATTACCCCAAGTAGCTGACCCGCCATTGTACACCTGTACATTTACATCGCCCTGATCATCGAGCGTGCCGACAACATATTCATCGCGCGTAATGCCCGCTTTCGTTATCGTCCAGAGAATCGTGCCCCCCACACTCTGCGCGGATCCTTCCGTGCCCCACGCGGTGCCGTTCCATACGCGGTAGCGCGGCGTCTGCACCGTGCCCTCACCGTATGCCATGAGTGCCCCGGTAGGCGCGCTCGTCGTGAGGCGCACAGCATTGCTGCCATATGTCTGTGTGCCAGAGAGTGCGCCGGTGTCGAACTGCGTGTCTTGTGTTTGGAACCACTGCGCGGGGTTTGTGTTTGCAATGTACGTAAAGCTCGTCGTCGTGCTCCATTCGCTGGCGATATTGGATCCGCTCACGTCATACGCGCGCGTGCGCCAATAGTATGTGGTGCCGGACACCAGTGCGGTTTGAATTGAGAATTCGATCTGCTCATTTTCGTTGAAAGGAGATGTGTCAGCGGGCGTGGTCAGATTTTGAAAACAGTTTGGCGAACAACCAGACTCATCGCTTGAAATCCTATCTCCAATCGGTGAGTCATCCAAGGTTGCATCATCGTCCCATTGGATTTGGTACACGATTGAGGAGCTGCCATCGGGATCGCTTGAGCTGAAACGTATCTTCGGTGTTGAAGTGCCGGTCTTTTCGCTCTCGAACGGATAATCATAGAGTGTCGGGTCAGTTGCCGGAGTATTCGAGGCTGCCCAATATCCGGTAAGCCTCCACGCATCGTTCGCCGTATCGTCTGTGTAGAGCTCGATAGTCGCATTCGCGTCAGCACCAGCTTTGACGTGCGCTTTCCCCGACGACCAACCCCCCGCCTCAGCTTCGTGGATGTTGAATGAACGATCGATTGAGGAGCCATCTGTGCGCACACCGAGAAGCTGTGAAAGGTTCGCCGCTGCAGTGTCTGCAAACAATACTTCCGCGATGCCGCTCGATGGCACACTGAAACTATTTAGTGCGGTGTCCGTCCATGTCGAACCGCTCGTTGGACCAGTCAGTGTGTCATATCGTTCCGTGTAATCGAGACCAGTCGGATTTTGCGACCAGTATCCGGCGAGCCAGTAGTCGATCGAGGCGTTGTTCGTGCCTTCCACCTCTGCAAACCCCTGAATGGTAGCGTTCGTCGTCGAAGCTTTGACCAACATGGTGACACCGTTCACACCTCCCGCTTCTGATTCATGTATTGCCACGGAGCGTGTGGATGTTCCCGATCTCACACCGCCGGTAAGAGAAGTGTTGTTACTATGCCACGCACCGATGACCATCTCGGCAACGGTACCGGAGGCTACACCAAACGAATTAAGATTGATGTTGCCCCAAGTGTTGTCGGTGTTGTTCGGATCGATATGATCGAAACGCTCCACGTAGTAACCACTCGTCCAATACCCAAGGAGCACGAACGACACGAAGGATGTACTCGACGCGACCGTCTGAATACTTGACGTCGCCGACGCCTGCACGTGCATGACGAACTCGGTCGTTCCCTGCGGCTCAGGCTCGTGGATGAGGAACCCGCGGTGGAGCGATGAGCTCGCATGGCGGACGCCGCCGAACTGTTCGTTATTTGGATCGCTGTTCACGATAGCGATTTCGACGATCGCGTTCGCGGGCACGTTGAATGGTGAACCGGAGAGATCTTTCGCTTCCCAGGTGTTTGCAACCGTCGGCGACCATGATTGTTTCTTTTCGATGTAATTACCCAAAGCGTCGGATGCGATCTTCCACGTGCGCGTCTCCTCGAAACTAAGAGCGTTACCCTCTTTCATGGCAAGCGGTCCGAGCACGTATATGTAGGGGCTCACGTCCGGTGCATCGAATTCGTAACGGAATGTGCGCGTCTCCCCTTGCTGCATCGAGACGCCCCAAAACAACTCAAGAATATCGCCACCGTATTGATTGAGCTCACCGCCACCCATATCAAGGAGAATGAAGCCTTGGGGCATGTATTCGGAAATACGCCCACTGAAATCACGATTCGCCGTCACGGTAATGTCCATCGTGTAAGGTGCCTTAGGCCAGATGCGCGTGGGACCGGTGCGTTCGACAACAAAGGGTGCCTCTTCCCGCACTTCAAATGAATCGCTCGCGCGATTGAGCACCTCACCGGTTTCGGTGAGGTGTGTGAGGGTAATGCTGTAAGTACCCACCCCTTGCATGTCGTACTCTGCGAGATAATCCGGTATATCAGTGACGTTGTTTGGTCCGCACGAACCGGATTCGCGCACCGGAATGTTTTGCGAACCCCCTGCTGGATTCGTGATTACCAGATCCAAGACAGCATTGCAGATGGTATTGCCACTGTCGTCGAGCGCAGCGAGAAAGAGATCTGCCCGCTCATTCGGTACATAGATCGTCTTATTGGTGTTCACTACGAGAACACCCCAATAGAACTCCACGGTGTCGGTATATTCTACTGCGCCCTCCTGAATCTTGAGCTCGAGCGTATATTTGCCGGGGCGGAATGTACGCGGCTGCTTCTTTAACGCAAGCGTCCATTCACCGCCCTCTCCATATTCGACTTCGAATGGGAGGTGCTCGGTTTTCCCGCTCACGTGCCTGAGCTCCGTACGCTCCACAGCAAACCCATTTTTCCGTCCTATGAGACGATTGCCAATGCGTTCAAATATCGAACGCTGTGTTTTAAATTTGAACTTGAATTCTGGAAGCTCGTCACCATCAAAACTGGTGCGCGCCGAAAGCTGATCATTCACTCGTGCGCGCTCTTGCTTCACACCGTGATCTTCGGCATCACGCCAGATGCGCTCATCCTGCAGCGTCTCAGTATCGAAGTCTCCAGTATATTTCTCTCCGAGCGCAAATAGAGCGAAGCGCTGCGCTCCCGCATCAGCTCCTTCGAATAAAAGCCGGAGATACACTGTTTGACCAGGAAGAATATCGATCGCATCAGAAAGCGCCGTAGGAACATACCCTGCCGATACGCCATCGAGCACATCTTCATCGATAGAAGTTGCGCTTCCTATACCCAGTGGAACCCACGCTGTTTTGTAACGCGTTTGTTCTTCCGCTATTACCACGTCAGCGACAGTACAATTTTCTCCGGACTCGCTCAGCGCTGCGCAGTGACGCACGTCCGCTGTATCACTACAGCGGTACGCGCTTGCGTCATCCGTACTGCTCGCAGACTGCCAGCGTGATTCGCATAAATACGTGACGTCGGAGTTTGTGTGCGTGGTAGTTGCCACCGGCACATTGCGGAGAAATTGCTCCACTGATACGAGCGTACCGCCACCCGCCAAAAACGCCCCTGCGAGCCGGAAACTATCCCGTTCGGTACCGGTGTTGGTGATACTTATGTGCGCCATGGTGCGCAGTGGCGCCTCAAGCGCTCCTTCGCTCACCTGCGGATGATACGAATTTTTATCAGCGCGTATTTCAAGCGTGTCCTCATCCAGATCATCGATAAAATTGAACGCAATATGCCCGCCGTCTGGCGCAATAAGCTCGGTGGGTCCCATCCCCTCTCCAAGCGCCAGATCAAGCGACACATTATCCGACAGACCGGCGGGCGTTTCAGGTATGTTGCCTGCAACCACATCCTGTATACGTTCCTTGTAATCAGCATCAATCCAAATTGCATCAAGATATAGCTCCGCTCCGGCACTCCCCGCCCCCCGGTCATACTCAACCACCACCTTGATATCGTTGAGGTCAGTCCAGTCACTCACCTCGTCAATTGAGCTTGAGAAATAGCCGCCATTGGTCGCGTTGGAGATTTCTTTATTGAGATAGACTTCGCCGCCTTCCCGCCATGTCCCGTTGTGAAAATAGCGGACTACCAAACGATCTTCCGAAAGATCGCTTTCGGGGCTTACGTGTGCAAATGAGAATGAGAGGGATGCCTTGCGTAGATTTTTATCAAGCAGATCACCCGCGACAGTGAACCCGGATATTTCTATCGTGTGACACTCCTTGCCCAGTGTGGTGCACAGAGCAATATCGCTCACATCGACAATCGGGGGTGTGGTTACACTCACGCTGGTCGTTGCATCAGTGAGAGGATGCTCATCGGTCGTTGACGCGCTGGCAGTAGGCACCAACATGGAAAATGCGAGACGTGCATAAGCTCCCATGAATGCGCTCGTATCGCTCGGGGGCTCTGCGGGCGTAGTATTTTCTGGAGGAGATCCGAGCTCCTCAGAAGTTGTGCTTGTCTCGACGATTGTTTCCGCCACCGGTTCATCTACGACAGTCGTCGTCTCCACGGGAATTGTTTCTAGCACCTCCAGTTGTGTCTGCTGCACTGGCTGCTCCGCTGTATCCTCGGGAGCTACAACTGCTGGTGCCGGCTCATCTACGGTAGGCTGTTCGCTTTCTTCGGGCACTGCTTCTGGTGTTGTACTTCCCTGCTGCGCATCCGATACTTGTGGTATCTCCGACTCTACTTGCGGCGCAGGAGAATCGGGCAGTGCATCAGATGATGTGCTTGCGGCGATGATAATGTAGGCGGAGTTCTCGCGCGTGAAGCTGCCGAATGTTGCATCGGGAGAAAGTTCCTGACGCAATACCTGTGTCGGATCACTCCACCCGACAGTAGATACTTCGGTGCCAAAAATGTGCGCTGTTTTAAATACTTTATCTGCAAGAACGAGCTCACTCGAAGTCCAGAGTGCATAAAAGCCTACTATCGCGCCAATGACGATAGTGAACGCGCGCCCGGTGCGCGAACGTAATCGTTGCTCGATTGTTGTGTGTTTGATGCGCAATGCCATACACAAAAAACGCCAGTGCCGAATGGCGATAGTCTGTCCTGTAATTTTATCATTGAATGCGCAGCGAAATGCTTAAAAACAGTTGATTACTAAGCGTTTTTACGCATTCCACCACACTTTTCCTATGCTGGAGTGAGACTACTGCCCCCGCACCCTCTTTTTGAGCTCTTCAATACTCGAGTCCACCACTTCTTCTGAAATTTCAAGCACCTCTTTTATGTCCTCCAGCAGCGCGCGCTCCTCGGGCGTAAGTTGCGGTCGTTCGTCAAAATCGTTAATGAGCTGCTCAAACTCTTCGCGCATCGCGCCGAAAACCTTGTCGTTCTTTTCGCGCAGTGCAAGTACGGCATTGAGAATAGTGGCTCGTTCCTGTTGAATAATTTTCTGTGATTGCACCATCATGGTACCCATAGCGCCAATCGCGAGCGCAAAGATTATGAGCAGGATACGCTCCCATGTCCATGTCGGTGGCGCTTCCGCTTCGCCAGACCCCTTGGCACTTGGCTTCGCCACTTTGGGGAGCGTCAATTGCTTTTGTGCAACCGCGATGTTGTTTGCGCGATCGTATGCCTTAATGACCACCATCCTTTCCCCTCCTTCCTGCGGCGGTACTGGGGCTCCGTCAATTAAATCTTGCGCGCGCACGGTGGCAACCGTGCTTGATCCGAAAATAATTTCATACCGATCTACACCGGAAAGTTCATCCTCAGTTTTAAACATGAATTTCGGCACCCCCTCGGCATTCTCACCGAGTGTGATATCGAAATCTTTCGGCGCTATTGTATCGATCTGCACCTTGCGCTTGCCAATCTCACCCCATCCGAAATCATTTCTTACTTGCACAAAGAAATACCACACGCCGTCGGCAATGCCGGCTTTGGTTTGACTCACCGCATCCGCTTTTTGGTTTTCAGTTGGCTTTGCATTTTCATCCGCACTCAGCAGCGTGCGCACTGCGGCTGCATCCGGCGGAAGCTTCCACGTGAATTGCGCGGTTGTCGTTGCGTACCATGAATCAGCTTTGCTGTGCGTGTTTGAGTTGATAACCGGCGCAAGCGGCAGAATGCCCTCGGCTCCTCCCGCAGCACTAATGCCGATATCTTCTTCGGCTTCCGGCTCTGCAGCTGCTTCGGTAATGGTGAGATTTGCAGTACCACCCTGTGTGTATACATCAGTACCCTTGCCATCAGCGGCCAGAATGGATCCTTTGGTGAAAGAGAGCGTCGCTGAGCCGGGCTTTTTGCCCTTAAAGGTGATGGTGACAACCGTCCCCTCCTTCGCAAAGGCGGTGGGCGTTCCGCCGCTAAAATTAATGGTCCCGCCGGAATTGGAGAAAGCGGGCTCTGCCGTCCACAGCGAAAATGCCGATCCGTCTTTTGAAATACCGACAACCGAGAGTAAGTCCTTGTCGAACCCAATCGCGCCATCTGCGGCATTAATGCTATCGGTCCCCGGCTGCACTAGCACCTTTACCGCAAATTCCGCACCGCTCGCGAAGCTTCCGCTTGCCGGTGAAAAAGAAAGCTCAGCGGCGTGCGCACTAAATGGCAGGAGCAACAGCATGCCACACAGAAACGCATAGGAAAAAAGAACACGCTGAAGCGGGGTCGTCATACCTTAATCATATAGGTGAAAACGCGTTGTGGGATTTTTGAGTGTGAATACGTCGCGGGTGCGGTGCTGATGTGTGAGCGAGCATCGCGCAGCGCGTATACTCGCGTGAATTAACAACGTAGTGGTGATACAGTCGGAAGTCACCTCAGATATCGTGCTCGAGAGCACATCATCACTGCACCCGTGGTCTCTGAGTGATGTTTATACTTCAGTTACGTTAATGCGCATTCCTGAATCAGTCGCTTCCTTCAGGGGAAGATAGAGCATGAGCACCCCTTCGCGCATTTTTGCTTCTGCCTTTGATGCATCGATTGCTGCGGGGAGGATGATTTGTCTATAAAATTTACCCCACGAGCATTCTTCGAGCACGTTTTCTTTTCCTTGAGCTCCGGGGTCTCTGAAATACTCTCCGTTCGGGCGAATCCGCTGCCCTTTTATGGTAACAATATCCCCATCACCCTCGATATGCACACCGTAATCATGCACGCTCGAGCCGGCGATTTGCGCATAGATAATGATCGCACTGGGTGTTTGAAAAATGTCCACCTTGAGCTGCTCGGCAATTGCGGATGCTTCTTCGGGTGGCGCATTTTGCGCTGCGATTTTTTCTTTCTTCGCATCATCAGGCGTCGTCGGTACGACGTCTTTCTTTTTCAACCGCTCTAAAAACGATGACATAGCAAAAAGCGCACGTACCTATAGTATACGTGCGCCTTTACTCTTTTATTTTTACGTGTGTGTATAAGTTGCAGAAAAAAAAGAAACGTCGAATGGCACGCGGGAAAAATATTGAGCCCCCGTATGGTTAACGGGGGCTCGTCGCGCGGTCTGCCCGCGATGTCAGTCAGACCGGTCATCAGGGCCAGTGCATGAAGGCGCCTCCTACGCTGGTCGTGCACCCTTCGCCGAATCGAAATAATCGGGGCATCGGGTAAGTATCATTATATATCTAGCTGCCATATTTGTCAAGTACCCGCCAGCCGATGTCCTTTCTAACCCTTTTGTTATGCCACGTTATGCGACCCGCAGTGGCATATGCCTTGCGTAATGCACTGCGTAAATGCCGCCCCGTTGCGCACACATTAAGCACGCGCCCGCCTTGAGCGATGATGTCTCCCTTGGTGTTGCGCTGCGCACCGGCAAAATACACCTGCGCGCCTGCGCACGATACTGTATCGAGTCCTCCGATAACATCGCCGACGCGCGGCGTATCCGGATACGGTGTACTGGTGAGAACGACAGCAGCAGCAACCGCACTATTCATACGAATCTCTCTTTGCGCGAGTGACTTGGTCGCCGCACCATAGAGCAGCGGCACGATATCTTCGTCAATGCGCGCAAGCTGCACTTGACACTCCGGGTCTCCAAAGCGCGCGTTAAACTCCAGCACAATCATCGCGCCCTCTGGATTTATTTTCAAATTTACAGTCAATGCGCCGATGAATTTCCTACCCTCGCCCGCGAGACCGTCAATTGTTTTTTGCATAATGTGCACCCGGATGAATTCGCGCTGTGCGTCATTCAAGACAAAAGACGGACTGTGTGCGCCCATACCGCCTGTATTCGGTCCTGTGTCGCCTTCGTATGCCTGTTTGTAATCCATAGCATCGGGCAACATGACAATATTGTTCCCATCACTGAGACATGTTGCAGATACTTCAGTACCCTCAACATAATTCTCGATCAAGACTGTTTGCGCATCGCCGCGTTCAGGGAATAGCGTATTGAGTGCTGCGTTCATCTCTGCAGGATTTCGCACCACATGCACGCCTTTGCCCCGCTTCAGGCCATCGGATTTTAACACCACTCCTCCTCCCAATGCACGACTCGCACGACGCACGGTCCCGCGGCGTGTAGCCAATATCCATGGTGCTGTAGGAATCTTATGCCGATCCATGAAATATTTTGCAAAACTCTTGCTTGACTCGATTTCTGCCGCATGCGAACTCGGACCAAACACTGCGCCTCCACCGCGTCGCTCGAGAATATCTGCAAGCCCCAATGCAAGCGGCTGCTCTGGTCCCACCACGACGAGATGGATGGCATTATCGAGTGAGAACTGTGCAATCGCTTCGACGTTTTCCTCGTTAATCAAAACGCACTCTGCGACTTGCGCGATACCTACGTTCCCCGGAATGCAGTACAGCTTTTGCACGAGCGGACTTTGCACAATTTTCTTGCAGAGCGCGTGTTCGCGCGCACCACTTCCAACAACCAATATGTTCATTTTTCTATCCTCATAATTCTGCAATCCTTATACCATGAGCACTCGTATGAAAACAGCTGATCGCCAAACGCCACCCTTTGGGCATGTTGCTGGGTCTCTCGCAATAGGTCCAGTGGTCGTCTACTTCTTCCCCTGATGAGATTGCTCCCAAACAACGAGGAGCGGCGAGGCAAGCGCGAGGGATGAGTACGTGCCCGCGATAATACCGACGAGGAGAGTAAGGACGAAGTTTTGTGTTGAAATAGGACCGAGGAAAAAGAGCGCGAGGAGGGTGATGATGACGGTGATCGACGTGTTCACGGAGCGCACAAATGTTTGATTGAGACTCTTTCCCACAGTGAGATCAAAAGCTTCTTTGCTATTGCGCTCCTGATTCTTGCGCAAATTCTCACGGATGCGGTCAAACACCACAATGGTGTCGTGGATCGAGAAGCCGAGCACGGTAAGCACGGCAGTGACAAAGAGTGTGTCCACCTGTGCTCCAAAGAGGTACCCAAGCAATGCAAAGAAACCGAGTGTGATAATCACGTTGTGCACGAGCGTGATAAGCGCCGTGAGACCATATACCCATGATGAAACCGGCTTTGAAACCTTGCGAAATGCAAATGCGATAAAGAGCAATATACACAGAAGCACAAGCGTGATGGCAACAAGCGATTTGTTGCGCAGCTCAACACCAACTGTAGGACCTATTTCGCTCAAGCGATCAATCGAAACCTGATACTTCTCGCCCACTGAAAATGTCTTTACGAGCGCTTGGCGCTCTTCGGGAGTGAGATTGCCCGCGCGCAGCGAAAAGCCTGCCTGCCCCGTCTCACGCACGGTGAAATCTTTTATGCCTGCGGCGGCAATAGCCTCTGAAAGTTCCCCGACATCCGGTCGCTCTGCCGCATAATGCATGTCGACGAGCGTCCCGCCGGTGAAATCAGTGCTCAGGTGCAAGCCAAATGTCGCAAGCGCCACAAGCGAGGCGCCGATGAGCACCCCTGTGATTCCAAAAAATACTTTTCTGTACGTGACAATAAGCATACTTTTAAATTTTAACTCCACTACCAAACAAAAACCGTGCGAATCCTTTATCGGCAGAGACGCCCAGCGCCAAGAGGAACGTGCGGCTTACGGAAATAGCAGTGATCATCGACGCCAAGACGCCGAGTCCGAATACGAGCGCAAAACCCTTCACAATCGACGTGCCGAACCAGAAAAGAATGACGGCGGTGATCATCGAAGAAATGTTGGAATCACGAATCGAAAGCCACGCGCGCCCAAACCCGTCACGAATGGCGTCTTCCCCCACCTTTCCTGCACGCAATTCTTCTTTCATGCGTTCAAAGATGAGAATGTTCGCATCAACAGCCATACCGACAGAGAGAATAAATCCTGCGATACCCGCTGCGGTGAGCGTAACCGGGATGAGCTGGAAAATAGCGAGCACAACAACCACGTAAATTGAGAGCGCGAATGAGGCAATGAGCCCCGGCAAGCGATACCAGACAATCATGAAGAGCATCACCGCAACAATGCCCCAGATACCCGCATCAATACCATGCTGCACAGCGGCGCTTCCGAGCGTGCCGCCCACCGTCTCGGTGGTGAGAAGCTCAATGGGCACCGGCAAAGCACCAAAATTAAGATTGCGCACCAGCTCGCGCGCACTCTCTGGCGTGAACGAACCGGAAATGATTGCACTCCCTCCAGGAATTGCTTCATTGATGACTGGCGTTGAGATCGGAACGCCATCGAGGAAAATACCGAACACACGCCCCACGTTCTGCGCAGTCATGTCGGCGAAGATTTTTGCACCTTCAGCATTGAAGCGCAAAACGACAACCGGCTCGTTTGAAAGGCTGCCACCGTTTCCGTTGCCGAACTGAAGCTCCGCGCGCTCAAGATGCTTGCCGGTGATAGAGGCAGATTCGTACAAATCATAGACAGTTGCCTGCTGATTTTCAGGAATGGGGGGGGCATCCTTTTTCATCATGCGGAATTCCAAGACTGGCGTCTGCCCGATCATCGCAATTGCTTTTTCCGTATCGGTAATGCCTGGAAGCTCTACGATGAGACGCTCTTCCGTCTGCCCCGCAAGCGTGCCGCCGCGTTCTGTCTGCACGATCGGCTCACCCACACCAAAGAGATTGACGCGACGTTCAATGGTGTCGCGCAGCGACTCCATGGAGTCTTTCACATCCGATGACGGTATCGAGCTCGTATCGGCACGATACACAAGCTGCGTGCCACCAGAGAGATCGAGCCCGAGCTTGAAAGGGCGCGTATCATTCATCTGAAATGAATAGACGGTATAGCCGATACCCGCACCAATGAGCAGCGCCGCAAATGCCGCCAGACGTATTTTCAACATATTTCGAAAGCATATCTAAAAGAGACGTTTTTGCAAACGCACGATATTGTATAAAAAACCCCGCCGAAGCGGGGTTGTAGTACGCATGATGAAGCACCATCTTGTATCATTCTTGTGCAAGGTACCATTGTTTGAGTTTGGCGACTCCATCTTCAATGGAGGTCGTTGGGCTCCAACCTAAGAGCTCCTTCGCTCGGGTAATATCCGCGAGCGAATCATGCGGATCGCCTTGCCGCGGCGGTATATATACCTTCGGACCGCCAAATAACGCAGCGAGCCGATTGATCGACATGTTCTTGCCCGAGCCAATGTTGATCACTTCGCCCTTCCCCACCATCGTGGATGCGGCGGCGAGCAGATTGGCGTTAACAACGTCAGAGACGTTCGTGAAATCGCGCGTCTGTGTGCCGTCACCGGTAATGGTGAGCGATTCTCCCGCTTTTTTCTGCCGAAGGAAAATTCCCATCACAAGCGCATATGGTCCATTGGGGTCGAGCCGCGCTCCATACACATTGAAGTACCGCAGGCACACCGTCTCAATCCCATACGTCCGTGCATATGATTGGCACAGCACTTCGCCCATATACTTTTGCGCCGCATACGGACTCAGGGGATCAGGTGGGTCGGTTTCAGAAAGTGGCAACTTTCCACCTCCGCCACCATAAATGGCGCTGGAGGATGAATACACTACCCGCTTTACACCTGCAATTCGCGCAGCTTCAAGCGCGGTGAGCGTGCCATTCACGTTAATATCATGCGACTCGGTCGGATGGTCTATGGAATACTGTACGCGCGGCAATGCTGCCAGATGAAATACGCACTCAGCATCCTCCATGATATATTTCAACGCATCCAGATCGGTGATACTGATGCGATAATATTCAGGATACGGACTCACTCTTTCCGGTCGGTACGTCTCGTCTATATCAACAGCATGTATCTCATGCCCCTGCTTCACCAGCGCATCAACAAGATGCGAACCAATAAAGCCGCACCCGCCAGTCACCACAACTTTCGCCATTAGTTTCTCTCCTTCTCTTCTCTCCTGAACTTACCTTAAGAACCCCTTTCAAACAACACAACGCGCGCGGTCTGGAACATGATGTAGATATCCAAAAGCAAAGAACGGTTTTTGAGATGGTACATGTCGTACGAGAGCTTGTTTTTTGTCTCCTCCACATCCGCTCCGTGATGCGGATGTGCGTGATGATTGAGCTGTGCCCAGCCCGTCAATCCCGGCTTCACTAAATGCCGCGCATCATAGAAAGGGATGCGCGCGGAATAGTGCCCAACGAGCGCGGGTAGCTCGGGGCGCGGGCCCACGAAAGAAAGATCGCCGCGCAACACGTTCCAGAGCTGCGGCAATTCATCAATGCGCAAAATGCGTAGCCACTTCCCTACGCGCGTCACTTTGAGTTTCGTCTTTCCATTGCCGCCATAATTGCCGCCGTCATTGCCGCTCATGCTGCGGAATTTGATAATGCGAATGGTCTTTTGGAATTGCCCGATGCGATCTTGCACGACAAAAATGGGACCACCGTCATCGATTTTTATCGCCAAGGCGACGAACGGATAAAAAACCAGCGACACAAGTCCGACAATACCGGCAAGGCATATGTCTACTGCCCGCTTGAGAGTGTCGTAGCCTGCGGGGGCAATAAGATTTTCAAGTACGGATCGATAGCGCAGAAGCGGCAGCGCCGTGCGCTCAAATACATCTTCGTATAAATCTTCGATGTCAATAAATGCAAAACGGCGCTTGCTGAACGCGGCGGTATATATAAATGGCAACGCTGAGTGCATGATGGGATGTGCGAGATCGGCAACGATGATCGCTACATCATCCTCTTCAATGACGCGACAAAGCTGCTGGATCGCTTCATGATCCTCGGCATGATCGGTATCAAGTGTGCGTTCAAAGAAAAATGGGTAGCGATCATCCTGATTCACTTCGTCCATGAGCGCCATGACCTCCGCCCCGCTGCCGATGAGCACTGCTTTTGTCCGCTCTTTCGGTCGGACGAGCGGAAATGCAAAGACGCGCCAGAGAAAAATAAAGAGCGAGGAGACGAGCAGATAGATGGCGAGCACGGTCTTCGGTGCAATACCGAAGTAAGGAATGAGAAAGAAAAACAACGCCGCCAATACCACGTTGAGCGTCTGGGTATAAAAAATCACCTGCGGCAAGCGCGCGCGGCGCGGGCGCGTGTAGCGTGCATACAGTCCCGCCATAAAGAACACCAGCACCCACAATGCAAAGAGAATAGTGAATGGCACCAAGTGCAGCATGAATGTTTCGCGGCTCGGCGCTTCCAAATTACGCAGCACCAGCGTCACCCACAAGGCGATGCCAAATGTTAGTACATCCCCGGCAAGCAGTACGAGGTATTCCCTTTTAGGCACAATTGACATAGGATGAAATCTATACTACACCGATATGTCTGCTAATCAAAGCCCCTCAAAAAATCCTGTAAAAGTGCTGTATTTGATTACTAAATCAAACTTCGGCGGTGCGCAGCGTTACGTATATGACCTTGCTACGCACCTCCCCGCCGACCAATTCGAGGCGGTAGTTGCTTTCGGGGGTACGGGCGCGATAGCGAGCGACACCGGAGAGCTTGCAGGTATGCTTACTGTCGCAAACATTCGCACGATACACATTAAAAAACTCGGAAGAAACATTAACCTGTTTGCAGATGTGCTGAGCTTTTTTGCGATACTGCGAACGATTCGCGCCGAAAAGCCGAATGTCCTGCACCTGAATAGCTCCAAAGCCGCGGGGCTCGGTACGCTTGCGGGACGCCTTGCGGGCGTACCACGCATTCTCTATACCGCACACGGATGGCCTTTTTGGGAGGATCGCCCGTTTATCGTCCGTGGAATTATTTTCTTCTTCTCGTGGCTCACCGTCATGCTTGCACACAAAACGATCTGCGTCTCAGAATTCGATCGTCTCCAATTCTCCCGCTTTCCGTTTATGCGCACACGACTTATCACCATCCGCAATGGCATTGCCTCTATTAATTACCTCGATCGATCGGTAGCGCGTACCTCCCTGTACGACAATGAAATTGTTGCGGCTCAGGCGCAGCATATCTGGCTCGGCACGATCGCAGAACTACACCCGAATAAAAATCTCGCACGCGCTATTGACGCAGTGCTCACATACAACCAGCGTCATGATAGAAAAATTTTCTATACCATTATCGGCAGTGGTGAGCTCGAAAAAGAGCTTATGAAAAAACCAGATAGAAACATCTCGCTGCTCGGCTTTTTGCCGAGTGCCGCGCGATACCTCAAAGCATTTGATGTGTTTTTGCTCCCATCGCTTAAGGAGGGTCTCCCCTACGTGGTGTTGGAGGCCGCAACAGCCGGAGTGCCCGTTGTGGCGAGTGATGTCGGTGGTATTCCTGAAATACTCGAGGGTGCACGCGACGGCTTTCTAGTCAATCCAAGAGACTCTGAATCAATTGTCCAAGGTCTGCACAGCGCTGCACATCCATCCCCTCTCGCGCAAGGTGAGTCACTTGCAGCACTCATTCATGAGCGTTGCTCACACGAGCGCATGCTTGAGACGACCTTCTCGCTATATAAACGGAGTTGATATAACACCGTCGATCGGACAAGGTGCGAGCAAGCTCTCACTATGCTCCTCACTAGGTGTTATACCAGCGCACCTAGTTCAGCATGTGCGCGTGGCGCGGCAATAGAGCGCGCGTAGCGACTCATGCCGACCGCCATTCCAATGGCAAGAAATTCAGTCAGTAGGTGCGAGCCGCCGTAGCTCATGAACGGAATGGTGGTTCCGGTGACGGGCAGCAATCCGATATTCATGCCGACATGCACGATGAAGTGGCTCAGGAAGAGGATAGCGACGCCGGAAATAAACAACGTCTCAAAATTACTCGCGCCACGTACCGCAAGCGCAATGAGCCGGAAAAATACAACTCCAAACAAACTGAATAACAGCATCACGCCGATAAATCCCCATTCCTCCGCAAATGCGGCGAAAATAAAGTCGGTCTGATATTCCGGCAAGAATTCAAGTTTGCTTTGCGTGCCATACCCAATACTCTTGCCCAGCATTTGCCCCGAACCGACAGCAATCGTCGCCTGATAGGCGTTGTATCCGGCACCGCGAATATCGGCAAGCGGATAGAGAAACGTGGTAATGCGCTGGCGCTGATAATCCTGCAGCAGAAATGTCCACATGCCCACGCCGGCAATCGCGGCGGTAATAAACACTATCGCGAGGTGCTTTTTCGAAATACCGGCGACCAAAATCATGCCGAACCAAATGGAGCCAATGATGATTGCCGATCCGAAATCCGGCTGCAAGAAGATGAGACCGAACAACACGAGCGCATACACACCGGAAACCAATATGTGCTTGTAGTGTGCAATCTCGACGTGCCGGCGTGCAAAATATTTTGAAAGCACCACAATGAGCGCGAGCTTTGCAAGCTCTGCCGGCTGCGCCGCAAAAGCACCGAGATCAAAGCGGCTCTGTGCGCCCTTCGTAATATCGCCCACGAGAAACACCAGAAAGAGCACCACGACTATTGCGCCAAAAAATAGCGCAACCGGGATAGTGGTGCGCAAAAATCGGTAGTCAAGCATGCTGGCAATAAGACAAACGAGCACGCCGACCGAAATCCATATAATCTGCTTATCGAAAAAAGCATTCTCGGAAGAAAATGAGTGCATCGTGACCAGCCCCGCGAGCGCAATCAGCACCGCGGCGCCGATGAGCATCCAATCAATGTGTCTGTAGGCAGATGTGAAGCGCCCGAACTGCGATTGAGTCATACCAGTGAAGCTCACTCAATATCCGTGGGTGGAATGACGGGGATCACATCAACACGCGCTACGCGCTGCGTAAATCCTTGCGGCCATGTGAACGTCACGGGGATCGATGCACGCGCATCGAATTCAGGAATGATGGTTTGAGAAGCGGCAAATGCATTGCCCGCCTGATCAAACACCGCCGCCACCACAATCACGTCACGAAAATTTTCGACGTCGTTATTGATGAGCGTCGCTGAGACCCGCGGAGCGGTCTCAGGATCCTTGATGAGTTTGTTGGTAACATCGATATTCCCCGACCGATCCGCTAGCCGCTCCCACACCAATGGCGCAATGAATTCAAAAAATGCGCGCGTTGCGGTCCTGTTCTCGCTTCCCATTTCGCCTTCGAATATCGGCGTGATCGTACCGGGCATAATAGGCATGACCCCTTCGCGCTCTCCCACCAGCACATTTTTGTCATCGTATATTTTCATACGATATGCCGCTTCGCGCACGCCAGCGTTTTTATTTGGATTTTCAATATATGCAACTGCACTGAATATTCCTCCGCGAGAAAGAAACGGGCGCGTCCACAGCACCGAATGCGGAATGAGACGACGGGGATCAAGGAGTTTACAGGGCCCGCCGCGATCCACATCGGATTCGGTCTGATTCTTAATACCATCGAAACAGGTCGCCGGTTCATAGAGCCACATGATCAAAGGGATGCTCGCGATTGCTGCGCATGCCAACAGCACCCCTGTTACATATAGAAATTTACGTTGCGATGCCCAACTCATGCTTTTATTGTAGCAAATTGAGTGCGATCCGTCCTTGCGTGGTTGCATACGCGAAAAACCGCCACAATGTGGCGGTTTCTCTCTACTTTGAATACTTTGTGTTGGCGCCGAGCTACTCTCGCCCAGAAGACTACCATCGCCTCTGGAGGGCTTAACTGCCGTGTTCGGAATGAGAACGGGTGTACCCCCTCCGATGAAGCACCAACACAAAGTATTCAAAGTCTATCTGACTTTAAATATCGTATGGTGGAAATATGTTGTGAAAGAAAGAATGACAATCGCAAATGTATAGAGCAATTCGGCAGAAATTCCCAGCGACTGCGTCGCCTCGATATTTCTACACGCATTGCTTTGATATAGCAATTCGCAAAACTTCTAGAAGGAAATTCGTTTGGTTCATTAGTACGCCTCGGCTCAACACATTGCTGTGCTTCCACCTAGCGCCTATCAACGTAATCATCTCTTACGGACCTTAACGATTCCTCATCTTGGGGCTGGCTTCCTGCTTAGATGCTTTCAGCGGTTATCCGTTCCCGACATAGCTACTCTGCGTGCCACTGGCGTGACAGCAGACAGACCAGAGGTCAGTTCCGATCGGTCCTCTCGTCGCGTATTCCCCACTTTCATGGAGCGCAGACTATATCTTCATCCAGCACCACTTTTACACACTTAAGTTCACTTCTGTCACAGAAAATCGGACGCATGCGTACGGTTATCTGCACAGCAAACATAAGGACGTAAAAGTGGTGCTGGATGGCGGCATGTTACCTGTCGGATCGTCGCTTTCGTGAAGCGATTCGATTGGCAACAAGTCTGTTCTTTAAGAACAAGTCGTTACGGGGTCAAACCAAGAACGGAAAACAATTCTTCTTTCGACTTTTTTCTTTTAGTCACATGATTCTCGCTTTGAATAACGAGTATGTGCGTGACTAATTGTCGTAATTGTTTTTTATCTAACTTTCTATATGGAATCTCCGATAATAGCTTCGCTGCGGAATACAAGGCTCGCGCCTGCATACGCTTGAAACGTATATATGGCATTAACTGCTTTAAGATAACTCCTACTTGAGCATATCCATTAATCCGCAGCTCGGTCATTCCGTCATTTCGTCTTGAAATATAACCGATGCCAAATATGTTTTGAATCCAATATAGATCTTTCTCATGTCGAGTATCTTGATAGAAACAGATGGTTACCATGAAGCGCTTTTTTAGCGCTCCATCTTTTCGCTTCTTTACCTGAAGCATTAGGCTACCATCACCATCAAGAAATCCGGCAATGTACGCTAGATCAGTTTTCGATCGACTTCCCACGGTATTATCATATCACACTCTGGTCCTCAAGCGAGTTACATACGCACGGACCTGTGCATAAGTTCCTCTTAGACCAGAAATAACGTAGACTCCACCGTTATAAGCCGCATTGTCATCGAGAATTACTTCTCGAAGTAGCAATACTTTACTAGAAACGAATCTCCTCAAGAATCAACGCCTACAGCAGATTAAGACCAACCT